>JBGPIH010000152.1:0-7328 GCA_041484785.1 Candidatus Limnocylindria bacterium | reverse complement strand
GGAGTCCAGCGGCGGCCCGGGCGGGGCGTGGCGGCGGCCGGGATCGTCAGCTCATCGAGTCTCGGATCGCGCAACCGCTGGGCGATCGGCGCGCCGACGACGACCGAATCGCCGGCCGACACCAGGGCCCGGTCGCCCGGCGACAGCCGGAATACGACGTCGACCGGCGTGCTGACCAGCGACCTCGCCGGCACCAGGCGCAGATCGGGGACGCCGCTCATGGTTCCCTCGCCGCCCAGACGGTGGCCTGCCAGCCCTCGAGCAGCTCGGCTCGCAGGTCGGCGCGGTCCGGCAGGCGGAGCGGGACGTCACGCAGGTCAATGAGCAGCCCGCCCAGGCCGCCCGTCACGTCGACCGCGAACCGGCGACCGCGCCCGCCCAGGCGAACCGTGTCGTGGAAGCGCAGCTCGGCGACCGCGGTCGTCCCCGGCGGCAGATCCACGACCGCCAGGCCACCCGGCCGCAGATCGAGCTCGCCGACGCCTGGCGCGCCGTGCAGGTGGAGGTCGCCGAGGCTCCGGCCAGGTCGCAGGCCGGCCGGAGTGATGACCGAGCCAAGGGGAGCCAGCAGGTCGTCGGCCAGGTCGATCACCACGGCTCGCCGCTCGGCCGGATCCGCGATCGCCCCGAGGGGCGCCAGCAGCCGGGCATGATCCAGCGCGTACTGGCTCGCTCCCGAGCGGCGCAGGACGTCGACCAGGGCGAGGACGACCGACGGTCCCGGCGCGACCGCCCAGACCCCACCGGTCGCCACGACCAGGTCGGCCGCCGGCCGGTCGAGCCACTCGGGCGTCCATTGGCCCAGGCAGACGAGTGCCGAGCGGGCCGCGGCCAGGCGCAGCTCGACGCCGTCACCGGCAGCGTCTGCCCACGGAGCGATGCGCAGCTCGCGCAGCCGATCGCGCAGTCGATGGCGGTCGCCGGCATGGGTGGACCACAGCGCCACGCGGTCGACGACCACGTCGTCCGGGTCGGCCGGCGCGAACCCCGCGACGGGCACGACCGCCAGGTCCATCCCGGAGGCGGCGCTGCCGATCGCCGGCCAGGCCCCCACGCGGGTCCCGCCGTCGTACCCGATCTCGACGATGTCGACGCGCCGATCGAGGACCTCGGCGAGCGTCTGGCCGGCCAGGCTCAGGGCGCGCCTCGAGTCGTCCCCCTGGAGCGCCGCGTCGAGCAACGTTTCGCGCAGCCCGGCACCTGCCTCGCCGCCGTGCGCCGCCGCTCCGAGCAGGACCGGGGCGAGCCGATTGGCCACGTCCCCGAAGCCCCCGAGGTGCTGGCCCATCCCGCCGGCGAGAACCACGGTCAGCTCCGGCCGACGCTCGGCCGCGGCTGCGACCAGGGCGCCCAGCTCCCCGAGGGCGCGGCGCTCATCGGCTTGCGGCGGATCGCCGGCGCCCGCCAGGATCCCCTCGACGGAGGCGTCCAGGAGCATGGCCGACATCGACAGCGGATCGGTCGTCTCGGGACTGGCCGCGACGGTCCGCCAGCCGCTGCGCGACGCGGCCGCAACGAGCGGCTCCAGGGCCCGCTCCGAGCCGGCCACGACCGCGAGGCGGCGCGGCGGGCGGCTGGCGACCTCGAGCCGGGGCAGGTCGGCCGGCTCCGCCCCGTCGATTCCCAGTGCCGTGGCCAGCGACGGATCGGCGGCCCGCAGGCGCTCGATCAGGATGGACGCGGCGGCATCGGGATCCGCGCCGGCCGGCAGGGCCAGCGCTCCGATCAGCCGCCAGCGGCCGGCGACCCGACCGACCAGCGTCGCGGCGACCGTGGCCGTGCCGGTGTCCTGGGTCAGAAACGCCCGCGGTTCGCCGGTCACGCGGCCGTCACCGCTGGGACGGCGCATCCGGACGTTGCCCGCTGCGCCACTCGCTCACGCACTCCAGAGTGCGCTCGCTCGCTTGCTTCGCGGGCGCCTTCGGCTGCATCCGTCCGAGCGGCGACGGAATCCCGTGTAGCCGCTGTCAAGCGTCCCAGGTGACCTCGTCGTCGACGTCCTCGAGGCGGGCGATCAACAGCTCGATCCCGGTATCGTCGGCCAGGATCTCGCTGGCCGAGGCGAGCTCGCCGCCGAAGACGCCACGCAGGACCGGATCGAAGAAGAGCATCGCGTTCGCACCGAGCGCCCGGTAGGGACGGCTGGCCTCGAGGAAGTGGACGGCCGGGCCGGCCATCCCGAGCAGCTCGATCTCGCGGGCGACCTGCTCGACCAGTTCGTCACGCTGCTCTTCCGAGGGCCCGACCGAACCGTTCACGAGACCCTCCTGACTGGCGTTGCGGGGACGCCGGATGTGGCCGGGACCTCGGCCAGGGCGTCGGCGAACGCGGCGTACGCCGCCGCCCCGCGAAGGGCGAAGATCACGTGGGCGATCGACGGGCTGGCCGGCAATTCGTCGCGAACGGTCGCGACCGTGATCCGGGCGCCCTCCTCGATCGGGAACCCGCCGACCCCGGATCCGAGGGCCGGGAAGGCGATGCTGGTCACGGCGGCTTCGCGGGCCCGGGCCATCGCGCTGCGCACGGCGGCCTCGATCGTGGGCCCGCTCGTTCGGCGGTCGCGATCGAGCGAGACGGCGTGGATGACCAGCCGCGCCGCGAGCGTCCCGGCCGGCGTGACCACGGCGTCGCCCAGCTGGGCCGGGGCCTGGCGGACCGCCGCGAACTCGATCGCATCGCCGCCGGCCCGCTTCAGTGCCCCACCGACGCCGGTCGCCATCCACAGCGTCGTGTTGGCTGCGTTGACGATCGCATCGACCTCCAGCTCGCAGATGTCGCCGTTCCAGAGTTCGATTTGCGCCACCTAGTCTCTCCGCTCGCCGAGCGTCCGCAGACCGACCGGTCCGGCTGCGGCATGGTACACCCGGGGTAATCGGCGGGCCATTCCGGTGACCACCTCCCAGGTGTTCGTGGTGCGCTCCTGCGCCAGCTCCGCGGCCGTGATCCGCAGACCGCCGGCAGCGCCGAGGAGGACGAACTCGTCGGCCACGCTGACCGGTGGCCCGGGAACGTCGGTCACGTCCGCCATCACGGCGTCCATCGCGACGTTGCCAACGAGCGGGACCCGCTGGCCGCGAACGATGGCGCTCGCGCGGTTCGAGAGCTGGCGCGACCAGCCGTCGCCGTAGCCGAGCGGCAGGGTCGCGATCCGGCTCGGCCGGGAGGTTCGGAACGTGGGCCCGTAGCTGATCCCCCAGCCAGACGGAAGCTCGGCGACGCGAACCGGCCGGCAGACCAGCGACATCACCGGACGAAGGCCGTCGAGGGTCTCCAGGGGGAGCGACGCGGCCCGCAGCTCGTCTGGCGCGAGCCCGTAGACCGCCAGTCCGGGTCGGACCCCGTCGTAGGCCGCCACGCCGCCGGCGAAGAGCGCCGCGCTGGCCGCGGCATGGCGAGGCGGCAGCTCGATGCCCGCATGCACGACGCCCTCGACCGACGCCTCGAACCGGGCGACCTGGAGTGCGGTCGCCTCCCGATCCTCCACGGCCTGGAGGTGCGTCCACAGGCCGCGCAGCCGGACGCCGGGGGCGCCGGCTATGCGCGTCGCGGCGTCGACCGCATCTTTGCCGGCGAACCCACCCCGGCCGAGGCCGGTCTCGATCTCCAGCTCGAGGTCCAGCGGGACGTCCGTGCCGACCGCCACCGCGGCGGCCGTCAGCACCTCCTCGAGCAACACCGGATCGCCGGCGGTGATCGCAATTCCGTTACGGGCGGCTTCCCCCGACCAGGCGGCGGGCACCGGGTAGAGGACGAGGATCGGCCGCTCCACGCCGCCGGCCCGGAGCTCGAGCGCCTCGTCGATGGTGGCCACGCAGAAGCCATCGGCGCCGGCCGCCTCGAGCGCGCGAGCGACCGGGATCGCACCGTGGCCGTACGCGTCCGCCTTGACCACGGGTCGCAACGGGACGCCCGGTCCGGCCAGGCTGCCGAGCAGGCGCAGGTTCGCCGCGAGCGCGTCGAGGTCGATCTCCAGCCACGCCGTTCGGGGGATCGGCGGGAGTCCCGCGGCGGCCAGGCGCTCCTCGATCGGCGGACGCGCCGTTCCGGTCACAGCGCGTCGCGACGGCTCAGCTGAGGCCGCCGTTGCCGCGAACCGGCTCGGCCGGCATCTCGCGCGCGGTAAAGCCCAGCCGCTTGCCGCTCGACTTGCGCTCGGCCAGGGCGGCGAGGCGTTTTCGGGCGATTGCGAGACCGTCGTGCAAGTCGGAGGCGAGCAGCCCCGCGTCGCCCAGTCGCTCGCGCACCAGTTCGCCCGACACGCCGTGCAGGTAGACGCCAAGGCGCGCGGCCGCGAACGGCGCCAGGCCCTGGGCCAGCAGCGAGCCGATCGCCCCCGCCAGGACGTCGCCGGTCCCGCCCGTGGCGAGCGCCGGGTTCTCGAACGGCGCGATCGCGACCGTTCCGTCGACGTCGGCGATGATCGTGCGCGCACCCTTGAGCACGACGACCGAACGCCACGTGCCGGCGGCGTCGCGCGCGGCAGCCACGCGGGCCTCGTCATCCGTCGACAGGTCGACATCCTCGGCATGGCCGCTGCCCGCTCGCAGCCTGGCGAACTCGCCGGGGTGCGGGGTCAGGACCGCCGGACGCCGCTCGCCCTCCCACCAGCCGTCCATCGTGGCGAGCGAGCGGAGAGCCTCGGCATCGAGCAGGATCGGGGCCGGGTCGGCGTCGCCCGGCGACCGGATGAGCAGGCGGACGAGCTCGGCCGTGGCGAGGCCCGGCCGCAGCCCCGGGCCCACGATGATGGCGTCGTGCTCGTGGTCGAGGATCTGAGCCAGTGCCGGCTCGGGATCGACCTCTTCGACGTCGTCCTCGGGGAGACCCATGGTCGTCGCCTCGACGACCTTGGCCGCGAAGAGCGGCTGGAGCGATTCGGGGATCGCCAGCGTGACCAGGCCGGCACCCGCCCTGCCCGCGGCCCGGCAGACCAGCAGCGCCGCCCCGGCATAGTCGAGCGATCCGGCGATCACCAGGACCTTGCCGAACGACCCCTTGTGCCCGCGCTTCGGCCGATCGGGCAGGAGCGCCGCCGCGATGTCGTCGTCGAGCTTGGTCGCACCCGACGGGAACGGCTCGTCGCCCGGATCGGGCGGGTCGCCGGTCGAGCCATCGCGCCGGCCGAAGCCGAAGCCGGCGGGCCGCCGCTCAACCACCGGATCGCCCATCCGGGCGTGAACCCACGTCGGCCGTCCGCAGCCGCTCGAGGCGGGCGAGGATGCGCCGCTCGCGCTCGTCGAGACGCGCCTCGATGTCGAGCGGGAAGAGATAGCGCCCGCCGGCCGTTCGGATGCCGAAGGCGATCGCCACCGCGTAGTCGGACTCGTGCGTGATCGAGATCGCGATCCGGCCCATGCCCAGCTGCTCCGCCCGCGACGCAGCACGACCGTGGAGGCGGACGGCGGGCTGGCCGGTCGGCAGACGCTCCACTTCGATGTCGCGCCAACCGATCCCCCGCACGCCGAGCCCGAGGACCTTGGAGACCGCCTCCTTTGCCGCCCAGCGTCCGGCCATCGTCTCGGGGCGGTCGCGAACGTAGCGCCGCTCCGCCTCGGTCAGGACCCGTCGCGAGAAGCGTGGGCCGAAGCGCTCGAGCGCGGCCCGGATCCGGGCCACCTTCACGATGTCGATCCCGAGCTCGGTCGTCCCCTCGGGGACGGAGCCTGGTGGGATCGCGATCTCGTCGGGAGCGTCGGCGGCCATGGGCTATTCGACTGTGACCGACTTGGCCAGGTTGCGCGGCTGGTCGACGTCCGTGCCGCGGGCGATCGCGACGTGGTAGGCGAAGAGCTGGAGCGGAATGATCGCGAGGACCGGGCTGAGCGTCTCGTGCGTATCGGGCACCCAGCAGACATCGTCCGCATAGCGCTCGATCGCCGTGTCGCCCTCGGTCGCCACCGCGATCACCCGGGCATCACGTGCGCGCCCCTCCATCACGTTGCTGATCAGCTTGTCGTAGACCGCCGACCGGGTCGCGACCGCGACCAGCGGGCACTCGGCATCGAGGAGCGAGATCGGTCCGTGCTTCAGCTCCCCCGCCGCGTATCCCTCGGCGTGGACGTAGCTGACTTCCTTCAACTTGAGGGCACCCTCGAGCGCGGCCGGATACGAGGCACCCCGACCCACGAACATGAATCCCCGCGAGTTGACATAGCGGCGAGCCAGGGCGGCCGAGGTGCCGGAGGCCGATTCAAGCGCGCGGGCGGCGGCCGCCGGCAGGGCGCGCAGGGCGGCCCCGAGGGCCAGCTCCTCCGCGTCGGGCAGCGTGCCGCGAACCTTGGCGATCGAGGCGGCCAGGATCACCAGGGTTGTCACCTGGGTCACGAACGTCTTCGACGCGGCGACCGCGATCTCCGGCCCCGCCTGCAGGAAGAGGACGGCATCGGCTTCGCGGGTGATGGCGGAGCCGACGGTGTTGGTCACGGCGATCACCGGGCAGCCCCGCTCGCGGGCCAGGCGGGTCGGCGCGATCGTATCGGCCGTCTCGCCCGACTGCGTGACCGCGATGACGAGGGTGTGCTCGTCGAGCGGCGGCGGACCGTAGCGGAACTCCGAGCCGACGTTGGCGCGGGCCGGCAGTCCGGTCCAGGCCTGGATCGCGCTGGCCGCGACGATCGACGCATAGTAGGCGCTGCCGCAGGCGACCAGCTCGACCCGGGTCACGCTCCGCAGCATCGCCTCCAGGCCCGCCAGCTCCTCGACCTGGATCCGGCCGTGCCGGGTCACCCGCCCCGTGATGGACTGGCTCAGGGCCTCGGGCTGCTCGTTGATCTCCTTGAGCATGAAATGCTCGTAGCCGCCCTTTTCCGCGGCCTCGGGCGTCCAGTCGATCGTCGTCACGGCCCGCTCGCGGAACGCGCCATGGACGTCCGTGATGGTCACGCCCGATGGGCGCAGGTCCGCGACGTCACCCTCCTCGAGAAAGACGATCTGGTCCGTGTGGGCCAGGATCGCCGCGACGTCCGACGCGAGAAAGCTCTCGCCATCGGCCAGCCCGACCACCAACGGCACGTCCTTGCGCGCACCGACCAGGCGATCGCCTTCGCCGCGATGCATCACCACGATCGCGTAGGCACCCTCGAGCTTGCGCAGGGTGTCGCGGACCGCCTCGGCCAGGTCGCCCTGGTAGGCCTCTTCGACGAGGTGGGCGATGGCCTCGGTGTCCGTCTCGGAGGTGAGGGTGTGCCCACGCGCCTCGAGGCCGTCACGGAGCTCGCGGAAGTTCTCGATGATCCCGTTGTGGATCACCGTGATCTCGCCGCTGCAGTCCTGGTGCGGGTGGGCGTTCAGGTCGTTCGGTCGGCCATGGGTCGCCCAGCGCGTGTGGG
>JBGPIH010000151.1:0-7334 GCA_041484785.1 Candidatus Limnocylindria bacterium | reverse complement strand
GGGCGGCGCAGGTCGACCTTGGCCATCTCCAGGTACCAATCGCAGAAGTCGCCCCACGCGAAATCGTGGACGGAGGCCGCGTAGACCGACAGGTCCAGCTCGTCGAGCTGACGAGTGGCGCGTTCGGTCGCCTCGGACAGGCGGGAATGGATCCAGCGCTCGGCGAGGCTCGGCGCTCCTTCGGGCATGGTGAGCGGCTCGGGGCGCGCGCCGAGCACGAACCGCGCGGCGTTCCAGAGCTTGTTGGTGAAGTTTCGCGCCCCGTCGAGCTTCGTCTCAGTCAGCCGCTGGTCGGCTCCAGGCGTGGTGCCGACGGTGAGCGCGAAGCGAAGCGCATCGGCGCCGATCTCCGCGATCACCTCGAGCGGATCGGCGGTGTTGCCCTTCGTCTTGCTCATCTTGACCCCGCCGTTGGCGCGCACCAGCCCGTGCAGGTAGACGGTGTGGAACGGCTCGGCATCGGTCAAGAAGAGGCCGAGCATCATCATCCGGGCCACCCAGAAGAAGATGATGTCGTACCCCGTCTCCATCACCGAGGTCGGGTAGAAGCGACGCATGTCCGCCGTGTCGTCTGGCCAGCCCAGGGTGCTGAACGGCCACAGGCCGCTGCTGAACCAGGTGTCGAAGATGTCGGTCTCCTGGGTCAGCTCCGGCGCCGGGCGACCGCACGTGGCGCAGGCCTCGGGCCCGGCCTCGGCATCGGTCACGGTGATGTGGCCATCGGGGCAGTACCAGGCCGGGATGCGATGGCCCCACCACAGCTGCCGTCCCACCGCCCAGTCCCGGATGTTCTCCATCCAGTGCGCGTAGACCTTGGTGAAATGCTCCGGCACGATCTTCGTGCGACCCCCGCGGACCGAGGCCAGCGCGCGCTCGGCGAGCGGCTTCGTGCGCACGAACCACTGCACCGAGAGGCGCGGCTCGATCACCGTCCCGCACCGATCGCAGTGGCCGACCACCATCGGGTGCGGACGCTCTCCCTCCAGGTCGCCCATCGCGCGCAGCTGCTCGACGATCCGCTCCCGCGCCTCGTAGCGGTCGAGGCCCGCGAACGGCCCACCTTGGTCGTTGATGCGCGCCTCCTCGTCCAGCACGCTGATCGCCGGCAGCCCGTGGCGCCGGCCGGTCTCGTAGTCGTCGGGGTCGTGGGCAGGGGTGATCTTGACCGCCCCGGTGCCGAAGTCGCGCTCCACCACCGGGTCGGCGATGATCGGCAGGCGTCGGCCGAGGAACGGCAGGATCGCCTCGCGGCCGACCAGGTCGCGGTATCGCTCGTCGTCCGGGTTGACCGCCACGGCCACGTCGCCGAGGACCGTCTCCGGGCGGGTGGTGGCGACCGCGATCCACCGCTCAGCATCGGGCGTGCCATCGGGCCGGGCGAGGTGGTAACGGATGGTCCACAAGGTGCCGGTCTCCTCGCGCGGCACCTTCTCGAGGTCGCTGATCGTCGTCCGACAGCGCGGGCACCAGTTCACGAGCGCCTCGCCGCGGTAGACCAGGCCGCCGTCGTGCAGCCGCTTGAAGGCGGTGCGCACGGCACGCGCGCTCATCGGGTCCATCGTGAAGCGGTTGCGGGTCCAGTCGGCCGAGGCGCCCAGGCGCCGCATCTGGAGGCCGATGACGTCGCGCGTCTCGTCCATGAAGCGCCACATCCGCTCCAGGTACCGATCGCGCCCCAGCGATGCCCGCGTCTCCCCCTCCTCGGCAATGATCTTGTCCAGCACGAACTGCGCCGCGATGCTGGCGTGGTCGACCCCCGGCAGCCAGAGCGTGTCGTCGCCGCGCATGCGGTGGTACCGGGTCAGCAGGTCTTCCAGCGTCACGAACAGCGCGTGCCCGACGTGCAGCGAGCCGGTCACGTTCGGCGGGGGCATGGTGATCACGAAACGCTCGGCGCCGGGTCGCGGCTCGGCGGACGGCGCGAAGGCGCCGCTGGCCAGCCAGCGCTCGTAGATCGCCGGCTCGACCTCGGCCGCCGCGTAGCGCGACGGAAGATTGGGCCGCTCCGTCATCCGCCGTTCCTCCGTGCCCAAGACAAAACCCGCTCGTCGAAGGACGAACGGGTCGTGGTACCACCTTCGTTTGGCGACATCGGCTCGGACGATGCTGCCCTCATTGCCGCGCTATCGGGCGGACCCGGCCGGCTCGCGTGCGACCTTCTCCCTCTCGTGCCGGGGCGGGCTCTCAGCCTGCGACCCGCCGTCTCTCGCGGTCGATGGAGGGGTACTCCTCACGGTCAGCGCCGTGGGCGGGAGTCTAGCACCCGCCCCGCCTTGCGTCAGCCCGCCTTGGCGCCCTTGCCGATCCTCACCTTGAGGGTCCCGTTGTCGCGCTCGATCTCGACGCCCTCACCCTCGATGGCGCGGATCGCCCCGCCCAGGTCGAAGGTGGGCGCATGGGTGGCGGTGTACACGAACTCGCCGCTGGGCCCGAGGCCCAGGGTCACGCTGCGGATGCCGTTGACCCGCTCGAGCGACTGCTTGAAGGAGGTGATGGCACCGAAGCTGCCCAGCCCATGGACCTGGATGGAGGTCGCCTGGTCAGGGAGCGGCTCGGGCACAGCCGGCTCGGCAGCGACCGGCACGGGAGCGACCGATTCAGCCTTGGCCGGC
Organism: Candidatus Limnocylindria bacterium; assembly: GCA_041484785.1. GTDB lineage: Bacteria > Chloroflexota > Limnocylindria > Limnocylindrales > CSP1-4 > SPCO01. The sequence continues at coordinate 4,722 of JBGPIH010000151.1, read as the reverse complement.
TCGGCAGCCACCGGCACGGGAGCGACCGATTCAGCCTTGGCCGGCTCGGCAGTCACCGGCACGGGCGCGACCGATTCAGCCTTGGCCGGCTCGGCAGCGACCGGCACGGGAGCAACCGGCTCGGCAGCGACCGGCTCGGCGGGCACCACGTCAGCCGCGGACGCATCGGTCGCGGATGCGACGCTGCTCCGCTCGCCCGCTGAGGCGCCCTCGGGCACGACCATGACTGGGGTGACCGGCTCTGGCTTGGCCTGCTCAGGCGACGCGGCCTCGGATGACGCGGCCTCGGGCGACGCGGCCTCGGGCGCGACCGGCTCCGATGGGGGCGCCTCCGCGGCGGCGGGGACAGCAGACATCCGGGGCCCGGTGAGGGACGGCGGATGCGCATTCGGGGCCCACGGCGAGGGCATGCGACGGGCTGCCGCCGCGAAGGCCGCCGGATCTTGAATCCCATCCAGCCCCTGGATGAAGGCCGCCACTTCACGCTCGTACGCGTCGGCGCGTGCCGCCAGGGCGGCATGCTCGGCCGTTGCTGTGGCCGCGAGCTCCGCCAGCTCCTGGTCGAGCTGTCCGCCGCGAGCCTGCACCTTGCGGAGCGCGTCGGCGCGGATGCGCTCCATCTCGGCCCGCTCCCATGAGCCGATGCCGGTGATCTCTGCCTCGGCTCGCTCGCGCAGGGCCGCCTCGCGCGTGGAACGTGTCATGTCCAGCTGACCGGCCTCGGTCTCCACGGCGTCGCGCATCTCGGCCAGCGTCCGGTCTCGGGTCGCCTCAACCACTCGCCGCATGGCATCCACCAGGCTGCGCAGGAAGTCGCTCGGCGCCTCGTCGAAGGTCTGCTCGGGGTTCGCACTCATGGAGGTGGTGGTTCCTTGCAATGAGGTTGGCGTGGGTCTGCTGGGGAGTCATGCTACCTCCCGCACGTTGCACCGAAGCAGCGACCGAAAGTACCGACACGCCGCACCACTGGTACGGGCCGATGCCCGGAGAGGCCTAGGCCGACTCTTCCACGCGCTCGACGGCTCGCTCCTTCGCCGCGCTCCGGCGGCGGGGCTCGGTGTCCTCCGTCTCGGTGACCAGGATCGGCGGCTGCCCTCGCTCGATCGTCTCGGCGGTGATGACCACCTTCTTGACGTCGGTCCGCTCGGGGATGTCGTACATGACCTCGAGCAGCGCCTCCTCGACGATGGTGCGCAGCGCACGGGCACCGGTCTTGCGGTCCAGCGCGAGGCGCGCGGTGGCCTCGAGCGCCTCCGGGGTGAAGACCAGCTCGACGCGGTCGAGCGAGAGGAACTTGGCGAACTGGCGGGTGACCGCGTTCTTCGGCTCGGTGAGGACCTTGATCAGGTCGTCCTTGACGAGCGCGGAGAGCCCCACCACCACCGGCAGGCGACCCACGAACTCGGGGATCAGGCCATACCTGAGCAGGTCCTCGGGCATCAGCTGGTCCATCAGTCGGCGGCGCTCCTCGCGCGAGCGCTGGGCCTGCGAGCCGAAGCCGATGCCGCGCTTGCCGACGCGCTCCTCGACGATCTTCTCGAGCCCTTCGAAGGCCCCGCCGCAGATGAACAGGATGTTGGTCGTGTCGATCTGGATGAAGTCCTGGTGGGGGTGCTTGCGTCCGCCCTGCGGCGGCACGTTGGCCACGGTCCCCTCCAGGATCTTGAGGAGCGCCTGCTGGACCCCCTCGCCCGACACGTCCCGGGTGATCGAGGGGTTATCGGTCTTGCGGGCGATCTTGTCGATCTCGTCGATGTAGATGATCCCGCGCTGTGCCCGGGCGACGTCGAAGTCGGCCGCCTGGATCAGCCGCAGGAGGATGTTCTCGACATCCTCCCCGACGTAGCCGGCCTCCGTGAGGGAGGTCGCATCGGCGATGCAGAACGGGACGTCGAGGACCCGGGCGAGCGTCTGGGCCAGGAGCGTCTTCCCGGAACCGGTCGGTCCGACCAGGAGCACGTTCGACTTCTGGAGCTCCACCTCGTCGACGCTGTGGCCGGCGTTGATCCGCTTGTAGTGGTTGTAGACCGCGACGGAGAGGACCTTCTTCGCTCGCTCCTGGCTGATGACGTACTGGTCGAGCGCGGCCTTGATGTGGCGTGGGTTCGGCAGCTTGGCGGCCTGCGGACGCGTCTTCGGCGCCTCGAGCATCTCCTCCTCGATGATCTCCTGGCAGAGGTTGATGCACTCGTCGCAGATGTAGACGCCCTGGCCGGCGATCAGCTTCCTGACCTGCTCCTGGCTCTTGCCGCAGAAGGAACAGCGATACGGAACCTTGGGGCCCTTGGACGTGCTGCTGGTGGTCATCCGGTGTTCGCGAGCTCCTCGCTCTTCGCCTTCGCTGGCTAGCTCTTCGTCTTCTTGTCGGCGTCCGGCTTGTCGTCCGCCTTCGAGGCCTCTTCCTCGGTTGCCGCGTTGGGGACGCCGCCGCCCTCGCCGCCGCTGAGGCCGAGATCGTGGGCCCGGGCGATCAGCGAGTCGCCCGTGGCCGTGTAGACGTAGTCGATGATGCCATAGTCCTTCGCCGCATCGGGAGACATGAAATAGTCCCGATTCGTGTCGTTGGTCACCTTCTCGAGCGGCTGACCCGTGTGCTTGGCGAGGATCTCGTGGTTGCGCTCGACGAGGAACTCCCATTCCTTCATCTGGATGATGGCGTCCGGGGCCGCCCCGCGGAACCCGCCCGAGCCCTGGTGGATCATGATCCGGCCGTTCGGCAGAGCGTAGCGCTTGCCGGGCGCCCCGGCGGCGAGCAGGACCGCCGCCATCGACGCCGCCATCCCGATGCAGATCGTGGCGACGGGCGCCCGGACGTACTGCATCGTGTCGTAGATCGCGAGACCGGACGTCACCACGCCGCCGGGCGAGTTGATGTAGAGGCTGATGTCCTTCTCCGGATCCTCGGAGTCGAGGAACAGGAGCTGGGCGATGATCAGGTTCGCGACGTGGTCCTCGATCGCATCGCCGAGGAAGATGATCCGCTCCCGGAGCAGCCGCGAGTAGATGTCGTAGGCGCGCTCGCCTCGGCTGCTGGACTCGATGACCATCGGAACGAGCATCTGGTTCTCCCGGGCTCTGTCAGGTACGGCGGCGCAGGCTGGTGACGGTCAGCCGGCCGGGGCCGGCGCGTCGCTCGTGGCGTGATCGCGATCGTGATCGTGGTCATGATCGTGGACGTGGACGTGTCCTGCCGACGGATCCGGCTCGAGGATCGAGCCGGGGTCGGTCGCGTCGATCGCGGCCACGGAGCGGGCCGCATCCTCGTCGACGCTGTCGGCCGGCCCGTCCTCGACGTGGGGGATCGCCGGATGGTCCGGATGAGCCGCCAGCCAGTCGTCGACGAGGCGCTCGACGACGCGGCTCCGGCGAAGGGTCGAGCGGATGTAGTTCCGGCCGCGCTCCGAGTCGAAGTACTTCAGGAGCTTCTGGTCGCCGGCGTAGCGCTGCCGGCCGCGGGCGATCTCCTCCTCCACGTCGGCGTCGGGGATCGTCAGGCCCTCGGCCTCGGCGATCTGGCTGAGGACGAGGAGGACCCGGACCCGCTTCTCGGCGTCGGGCCGGAATTCGTTGTGGAGGTCCTCGTGGCTCTTGCCCGAGACCTTCGTGTAGGCCTCCTCGCCGATCCCCTGCCGGGCGAGCGAGCTGCGGAACTCGTCGTGCATCACCTCGACCTCCTGCTCGACGAGGACGTCGGGCAGGTCGATCGTCGCGTTGGCGACGGCGTACTCGATGATCCGATCCGAGAAGGTGTGGCGGGCCTTGTCGAGGGCGTTCCGCTCGAGCCGCTTCGTGACCTCGACCCGAAGATTGGCCAGGTCGGCGAAGTCGCCCATCGACCGGGCGAAGTCGTCGTCGAGGTCCGGCAGGATCTTCTCCCGGAGCTCGCGAAGCTCGACCTCGAAGTGGGCCGCCTGGCCGGCCAGCGTCTCCTCGCCGTAGTCGGCCGGGAACGTGATGTCGAAGCCCTTCGTGTCGCCGACGCGGAGGCCGACGAGCTCGTCCTCGAAGCCCGGGATCAGGCGGTCCTCGCCGATGATCAGCGGCATCCGCTCCGCGCTCCCGCCCTCGAACGGGACGCCGTCGCGCGTCCCCTCGTACTTGATGACGGCGTAATCGCCCTTCTGCGCGCCGCGCTCCTCGACCGGTGAGAGCGAGGCGTTCTGGTCGCGGAGCTCGTCGAGAACCTTGTCGACGCGGGCGTCGTCGGTCGTCTCGATGTCGGGTCGGAAGTTGAAGTTGCGGTAGTCGCCGAGCTCGACCTCGGGGCGGACCGGGACGGTCGCCTTGAAGATCAGCGGCTTGCCCTCCTCCGCCTGGACGATCTCGACGTCGGCCTTCGTGAGGGGCAGGATCTCCTTCTCGATGAGGGCATCGCGGTAGGCCGACTGGACGAGCCGGTCGACGGCCTCTTCGAGGACGGCGCCGTGGCCGAGGACGGCCTCGAGGACGCCACGGGGCGCCTTGCCGGGTCGAAAGCCGGGAACCTTCGTCCGGCGGGAGAGGGCGTGGGTGGCGTCGCCGACGGCCCGGGTGAGTCGCTCGGCCGGGACCTCGACCTCGACGACGATCGTGCTTTTGGGCGCGGGGGTGGTGGTGACTTGCATCGCCCGCGAAGTATAGGGAAGCCCGGCCAACGGAGCCCCGGCACGGCACGACCATCATTGATGTGCGCCGGCCCGGCACGAAATTGCTGCTCGGCCACTAGGACTGGACCGACTTGTT
>JBGPIH010000150.1:0-7395 GCA_041484785.1 Candidatus Limnocylindria bacterium | reverse complement strand
TCCGAGAACGACGGCATGGCCGGTGGCGTTATCGCCGCGCTGGCGGCCCAGGGTCTCGCGGGCAAGGTCGCGGTCTCGGGCCAGGACGGCGACACCGCCGCCCTCAACCGGGTCGCGCTCGGCACGCAGACGGTGGACGTCTGGAAGGACGCCCGGCTGCTCGGCAAGACCGCCGGCGACGCCGCGGTGGAGCTGTGCGGCGGCACCAAGGTCGACAAGATCACCGGTGCTTCACCGTTCACCACCCCAGGCGGAAACTCCCTGAGCTCGATCCTGCTCAAGCCGGATCCCATCACCAAGGCCAATGTCAAGGACGTCCTTGACGCCGGCTGGATCACCAAGGCCGATCTGTGCAAGGACGTCGCGGCCGGGGCCGTTCCCGAATGCGGCTAGTCCGCTCCTGAACCCCGTCATCGATCGCGCCCTGCGCTCGCGGATCCTCCGCGGCGCAGGGCGCAACCCATTCATCGCCCGTTCAAGCCAGGAGGCGTGGTGGTGACCGAGGCATCCCCCGCGAGGGCCGTCCCAGGCGGAAGCCCCAACAGATCCCTGCGTTCGGTTCTCTCGCTGCTTGAAGTCGACACGCGCCTGCTCGGCATGGTCGGGGCGCTCGCCATCATCTGGATCGGGTTCAACGTCATGTCCGGGGGCAACTTCATCACCACCCGGAACCTGTGGAACCTGTCCGTTCAGAGCTCGTCCATCGCCATCATGGCAACGGGCATGGTCCTGATCATCGTGTCGCGCAACATCGACCTGTCGGTCGGCTCGTTGCTCGGATTCCTCGGCTACACGATGGCGATGGTCCAGGCCGTCTGGATCCCGAAGAACCTCGGGCTCGGCTTCGATCAGCCGTACACCTGGGTCATCGCCCTGGCGGTCGGGGTCGGGGTGGGTGCACTCATCGGCGCGCTACAGGGATTCATCGTCGCCTACGGACGCGTTCCGGCCTTCATCGTCACACTGGGCGGGTTCCTCATCTGGCGTGGCCTCATCTTCTGGTACGCGAAGGGCCAGACCATCGCGCCGATGGACAAGAACTTCTTCCTGCTGGGCGGCGGACCGACCGGCTCCGCCGGGGAGTGGCCGAGCTGGATCATCGGCATCCTGGCCTGCGTGGCCATCGTCTACCTCACGATCGCCAGCCGCCGCAGGCGCCGGCGGTACGGGTTCCCCGTCCGCCCGACGTGGGCCCTCGCGACCGTGATGGGCGCGGCCTGCGCGGCGGTCCTGGGGGCGGTCTGGGTGGCGAACAACTACTTCTGGCCATCGGCCCTGGCGACGCAGTACGCGCAGGCCCACGGGATCGCCGAGCCGCCGGGCGGTCTCCAGATCCCGGTCGGGATCGCCTTCCCGGTCCTGATCATGATCGGCGTGGCGGTGGTGATGACCGTCATCGCGACGCGCCGGCGCTTCGGGCGGTATGTCTATGCGATCGGCGGCAACCCCGAGGCGGCCGAGCTCGGCGGGATCAACGTCCGTCTGATGATCATGAGGACGTACGTCCTCATCGGCATCCTGGTCGCCATCAGCGCCGCGGTCCAGACCGCGCGACTCAATGGCGCGGTCACCAACCTGGGGGTGCAGAACGAGCTCGACGTCATCTCCGCAGCGGTCATCGGCGGCACGTCGTTCACCGGTGGCATCGGCACCATTCCGGGTGCCGTGCTCGGCGCCGTCGTGATGCAGTCGCTCCGTTCGGGCATGGTCCTGCTCAACGTCGATTCGCCGACCCAGGACATCGTGGTCGGCGTCGTGCTGGTCGCGGCGGTCGGCCTCGACGCCCTCCTTCGGCGACGGAGCACCCGATGAGCAACGGAGGCTCGGACATGACCGCACCGCAGGCGACGCCCCTCGTCGAGATGCAGAACATCAAGATCGCATTCGGCGGTGTGCACGCGGTCGACAACGTGAGCCTGGACCTGCGGGCCGGCGAAGTCGTGGGTCTCGTCGGCGGAAACGGCGCCGGCAAATCCACGCTCATGCGGGCGCTCTCGGGAGCGCATCCGCCCGATTCCGGGCAGATCGTGATCGATGGCCAGCCGGCGACGATCTCGAACCCTCGCGAGGCGAAGGCGTTCGGGATCGAGACGATCTACCAGACGCTCGCCCTGGCCGACAACGTCGATGCAGCAGCCAACATGTTCCTCGGCCGCGAGCTGACGACCCGATTGGGGTCGCTCGACGACTCGGCGATGGAATCGGCGACCCGCAAGGTGATGGGCCGCCTCAACCCCAACTTCAAGAACTTCAAGACGGCCGTGATGTCGCTTTCCGGCGGCCAGCGCCAGTCGGTGGCCATCGCGCGAGCGGTCCATTTCAATGCCCGGATCCTGATCATGGATGAGCCCACCGCGGCGCTCGGCCCGGCCGAGACGGAGCAGGTTCGGAGCCTCATCCGGCAGCTCAAGAGCGAAGGCATCGGCATCTTCCTGATCAGCCACGACATCCACGACGTCTACGACCTGTCAGACCGGATCGCCGTCATGTACCACGGCCGGATCGTCGGGACCGTCAAGAAGGACGAGGTCACGACCGACGAGGTGCTGGCCATGATCATCATGGGCAAGCCGCTGGAGAAGGTCACGAGCGAGGAGATCGCCCAGCTCCACGGCTGATGGGCCGGCGGAGCGCCGCGTCGCTATCCTCGCGATCGATCTGCCGCCCAGATCTCCCGATTGACCACGTTCTCCAGCAGTTCCTGCCGGCCGGAGACCGGCTGCGGGTCGATCTCGCCAACCGCGACCCGCCCGGCGAGGACCTCGAGCAGGGCGTCGCCCGACAGGATCGATCGGCCAAGGTCGCCGCTCCAACCGGCGTAGCGCTCGTTGCGGAGACGTTCGAGTGTTCCGGATTCGACCATCCCGGCCGCAACCAGCAACGATCGTGCCAGCGTGTCGATCCCGCCGATGTGGGCGTGGAACAGGTCGGTTCGACCCATGCTCTGGCGGCGCAGCTTGGTGTCGAAGTTGAACCCGCCCGTCGTAAGCCCGCCGGCCCGAACGATCTCGTAGACCGCGAGCGACAGCTCGTCGACCGAGTTCGGGAACTGGTCCGTGTCCCAGCCGTTCTGGTAGTCGCCCCGGTTCGCGTCGACACTGCCGAAGACGCCATGGGCGATGGCGTAGGCGACCTCGTGATGGAAGCTGTGGCCAGCGAGCGTTGCGTGGTTGACCTCGAGGTTCAGCCGGTATTCCTTGGCGAGATCGTGGCGCTCGAGGAAGCCGAGGATGGTCGCCCCGTCGTAGTCGTACTGGTGCTTGGTCGGTTCCTGCGGCTTGGGCTCGATCAGGAGGGTTCCCTTGAAGCCGATCCGATGCTTGTGCTCGGCGACCATGCCCAGGAAGCGGGCGAGCTGGGCCTCCTCGCGCGCGAGGTCCGTGTTGAGCAGGGTCTCGTAACCCTCCCGCCCGCCCCACAGCACGTAGTTCGCCCCGCCCAGCCGGTTCGTCGCCTCGAGGATCGATTTGACCTGGGCGGCCGCGTAGGCGAACACCTCGGGGTCCGGGTTCGTCGCCGCCCCGGCGGCGTAGCGGGGGTGGCTGAACAGGTTGGCGGTGCCCCATAGCAGCTTGACCCCGGTCCGGGCCATGTGCGCGGCGGCTTCGTCGATCATCGCGTCGAGATTCGCCTGGGTCTCGGCGAACGTTCGGCCCTCGGGCGCGATATCCCGATCGTGGAAGCAGAAGAACGGCACGCCCAGCTTGCCGAGGAACTCGAACGCCGCATCCAGCTTCGCCCTGGCGGCGATCATCGGGTCGAGGCGGGCGTCGAGCCAGGGCCGGTCGAAGGTCCCCGAACCGAAGACGTCAGAACCGGGCCAGTTGAACGAGTGCCACAGGCAGACCGCGATCCGGAGGTGGTCGTCCATCCGCTTGCCGAGCACGAGCCGATCAGGCTGGTAGACCTTGAACGAGAGCGGCTCCGCTGAATCGAGCCCGCCGAAGGGGATCGGCTCCGCGACCTCGGAGAAGAAACCTTCGCCCACGCTCGAGCCTCCTTCGTGCAACCGCCAACCGCCGATCCGGGTCGTCGATCCGATTCCGGGAAGCTTAGCATGGCGCATTTGTGCGAGAGAAGCACAAACTGATGGTGTGACCGATCGCGGCCCGGCTCTGCCATGTCCCACAATGGCAGCCGCCATCCGGAGAGCGAGGATCGAGGAGCGAGATGACCGCCATTGACAACGACGTCCTGCGCGACCAGCTGTTGGCGCTCCTCGACGGGCACGGTGCGCGGATGCCATTCGACGCCGCCATCGCCGATTTCCCGCCGGCGGCGATCAACACCTTTCCGCCCAACGTGGACTACACGCCGTGGCACCTCCTGGAACACTTGCGGATCACGCAATGGGACATCCTCGACTACATCGTGAACCGCGCCTATGTCGAACGGCGCTGGCCGGACGACTACTGGCCGGCGCGCGAGGCCACCGCGACGTCCGAGCAGTTCGCCGCCACGATCGATGGCTTCCGGTCCGACAACGCGGCGCTGCATGCGCTCGTCGCCGACCCGGCGACCGACGTTCTCGCCGTCATTCCCAACACGCCCGGCCACACGATCATCCGTGAGGTGCGAGTGGTTGGCGACCACAACTCGTACCACACCGGCGAATTCGCGATCCTGCGCCAGGTGATGGGGACCTGGCCCGCGGACCGCAAGGGGTAACCCGCACGACCCGAAGCGTGCTCGGCCAGTCGTCAGGGTGCGCCGGCCGTTACGCGGCGAGCCCCGACAGCTGCTGATTCCGGCTCAGGCTACGGCGCGGCTGCTGTCTCGAATGACGAGCTGCGGCTGGAGGAGGGTCTGCTGGGCGGCCGGCGCCTCCTGGCTTCGCCGAGGTGAACCTGCACGGCGGATGGCACCGTCGATCTCATGGACGGCGAGCGCGCCCGCGTCGCGGAGTGGTTGATCGACCGTCGTGAGCGCCGGCCAGAAATGCGACGCCTCGGCCATGTTGTCGACGCCGACGACGGACAGTTCATCCGGCACCGCGCGTCCGAGGCGATGGGCGGCGTGAAGCACGCCAAGCGCCATCTGGTCGTTCGAGGCGAAGACCGCGTCGAGGTCGGGCTCCTGTTCGAGCAGCCGGTACAGACCCTCCTCGCCGCTGGTCGCGCCCCAGTCGCCGTTGACGACCTGCCGCTCGGACGCCGGCAAGCCCTGTTCCTGGAGCGTTTCCCGCCAGCCCAGTTGGCGTTGGCGCGCCTCCCACCAGTTCATCGGGCCGGTGATGATGCCAACGCGCCGGGCTCCACCGAGAAGCAGGTGCTCGGTTGCCAGCCGGCCGATCGCCCGATTGTCGATCCCGATCGAGCCCAGCAGGGATTGGCCCGCCATCCCGCCGACCAGGAGGACGGGAACCGGGTGATCCGTCCCGGCGACATTGGACCAGACCCGATTGTCACCGACGTCAGGCACCGCCCAGATGATCCCGTCCACCTGGCGCGAGAAGAGACTGCTCAGGAGCTGCTCCACGTCGGACGTCTCCGGTTCGTGGATGAGGTTGAGCGAGATCGCGTAGCCCATGCCGGCGGCCTGTTGTTCGATTCCGGTCAGGACGCGCGACGGCCCGAAGTATTCGAGCCCGTAGGCGACGACGCCGAGGGTATGACTCCGGCCTTGTGTCAGGCCGCGCGCAAACAGGTTCGGCGAGTAGCCAGTGTCTGAGATGACCTGCTGGACCCGCTCGAATGTCCCCGGAGCGACGTCGGGCCGATTGTTGATCACCCGCGAGACGGTCTGGGTGGAAACGCCAGCCGCCTCGGCCACTTCCTTGATCGTCAGGCGCCGTCTTGAGGTCATGCGGTGGGCTCCGTTGCATTCGCGATCGAAATATGGCCGGGACGTTTCGCTCAGATTCTTGACGCCGACCCAATCGCAATGCTAGCTTGTCGGCGTTTCCGTTAGCGGTAACGGGAACGCTAACAGAGGCCCGAGCAATCGGCAAGTTCGGGCCTCGCTCGGAGGATCGCGGGAGCCCGGGACCGAACAAGGCCCGGCGCCTGGCCGCGCACGATCGCTGCCACTTCCCACGGCGCCGCGTGGAGCGTCGCGATTCGTTCGCTGTGCCGGCAGGCACGGGCGCTGCGGCCGGGCGTTCGTCGGTCCGGAGGCAGAAGGGAGGCCACAGCAGAAAACGAGGACCCATCTGTGGCCTCGAGAGGTGTCCGGGCAGCCAGTCGAAACAGGAGGAGAGCTCACGTGAGTAGACCGGATATGCCCCTTCGCCGGCGGTTGCCGGTGTTGGTGGCTGCTGTGGTATTCGTGGTCAGTGCGTGCAATGCATCCAGCAGCCCGTCGCCCGCCGCGAGCGGCGACGGCGGAGCGACGCCGGCCAGCGGCCAGTTCTGTGCCGGAGTCAAGCTTGTGTTCTTCCCGGGTGGCACGGCCGGCGGCGGCTTCGAAACCGTGGTGTACAACGGTGCGAAGGCGGCGCAGGCGGCCTTCGGACCGGACATCACCTATCAATGGTCGGACTGGGATCCGAGCAAGATGATCACCCAGTTCGACCAGGCCCTTGCGACGAAGCCCGACGGGATCGCCATCATGGGTCACCCGGGCGACGACGCCTTCGACCCGCTGATCAAGAAAGCTCAGGATCAGGGCATTCTCGTCACGGCGATGAACACCGAGTTGCAGAAGGCGGAGGGCCAATACGCCACCGCCGGGTTCGGCTACGTCGGTGCTGTCCTTCACGACGCCGGTGCCGCGCTCGCCAATGAGGCGATCGCCCGTGGCGGCCTGAATTCCGGCGATCGCGCGTTCGTTTGGGGCCTCAAGTCCCAGCCGGGCCGCGGCGAGCGGACGCAGGGCATCCTCGACGCGCTGCAGGCTGCCGGACTAACGGTCGACTACCTCGAGATCGACGACGCGACCAACAAGGATCCCGCCAACGGGACGTCCATATTCACCGGCTACGTCTCGGCTCATCCTGATGTCAAGGCGATGTTCATCGACCACGGCAACCTGACGTCGACCATCCCGACCTACATGAAGGCCGCCAACCTCGCCGCGGGCAAGGCCTACATGGCGGGCTTCGACGCCTCGGCAGCGACGGTCCAGGGCATCAAGGACGGCTACATCAGCCTGGTCATCGACCAGCAGCAATACCTCCAGGGCTTCCTGGCGGTCGAGCAGCTCTGCCTGACCAAGAAGTACGGATTCAGTGGTTTGTTCGTGAACACCGGTGGCGGGTTCATCGACAAGTCCAATGTCGACTTCCTGGCTCCGCTCGTGGAGCAGCAGATTCGGTAATGGCTGAGACCGCAGGTGTGATGAGCGGTCAGCCGGCTGGCGGACGCGACGGCGCCCGCCAGCCGGACACGGCGCCGTCGTCTCTCCGGCTGGAACTCAGCCACGTCTCGAAGTCGTTCGGCGGCGTTCACGTCCTGC
>JBGPIH010000149.1:0-7513 GCA_041484785.1 Candidatus Limnocylindria bacterium | reverse complement strand
GAGCTATGTGGGCCCAGGATCAATCGCGGGATGGTGTGGTGGGCAGGGAGGGAATCGAACCCCCACAGTCGAAGACGGCTGATCTACAGTCAGCGGAGCTCACCACCTGCTCAACCTACCCATGTTGCGGCGACGGCGACGGACCGAGACTGCGGTCTCGTGGTGGGCCCGGCGGCCGATGAATTGGCGCTGGAGCCGACGACGGGACTCGAACCCGGAACCGGCGGTTTACAAAACCGCTGCTCTACCAATTGAGCTACGTCGGCGCGACAGGCAGGGCCATTCCGCAGGTGACCCGATCCGGCGCCGGGAGATGATAGGGCCGCCCGGCCGGATGGGTCAAGCGTACGGCGACGGGGCCGCCCGCCCGTCACGCCGTTCCTCCCTTGCGCGATGGGCGCGACCGCTTTGGCCTGGGCGCGACGGGTTCCGCGGCGCCGGGGAGGAGGTCGTCGTCGGTCGATGGTCCGGTCGCGTCGGGCTCGACGACCGTGGGAGGCTCCGTTGGCGCGAGCGCTGAATCCTCGGTCGTCGCCGGCTGCGGCGGTGTCGGCCAGGGTCCTAATGGCTCGGCGCGGGATCGGCCCTCGGGGTCGCGCTGGGCAACGGCTTCGAACAGCAGGATGGACCCGGCGACCGCGGCGTTGAGGGAGCCGACGACCCCTCGCATCGGGATGCGCATGAACAGGTCGCAGCGGCGGCGTACCGTGGGCCCCAGGCCCTGGCCCTCGCTCCCGACGACGATCGCCAGCGGCCCACGCAGGTCGCTCTGGCGAGCGGTGAGCGGGGCGTCGGCCTCCGAACCGGCGATGCGGAGGCCGTGACCGTGGAGGTCCGCGAGCGCCCCGCCGAGGTCGTCGACCGGGCAGAGCAGGAGGTGCTCGACCGCACCCGCCGACGCTTTTACGGCCGCCGGCGTCAGCGGGGCCTGCCGGCGCACGGGGAAGACCACGCCATGCACGCCGGCCGCCTCGGCACTGCGCAGCAGGGTGCCAACGTTCTGGGGATCCTCGAGCGAATCGAGGACGAGCACGAACGGCGGCTCGGCGCGCTCGGCGGCCCTGGCCAGGACGTCGTCGAGCGAGGCGAATTGGCGAGGCTCGACGACGAGCGCGACGCCCTGGTGACCGTCGAAGCCGGCGAGGGCCGTGAGCGACCCGCCCTCGAGCTCGACGATCGGAATGCGCAGCCGCGTGGCGTGGAGCACGAGCTTCTCGAGGGGCCCGCGCCGTTGCGGGACGACCAGCAGGCGGAGGGCGGGGCGGCCGGCCGCGAACGCCTCCTCGACCGGGCGCCGACCCGCGACCAGCTCTTCCTCGGGACCGAGCCCGTCTGGCGCGGGAAGGGCGGCCGCCGGACGTTGCCAGGCCCTGGGCTCCCGAGGTTCCGCACGCCAGGGTGAGGGCCCGGGCGGCCGATCCCGGCGGTCGGTCGGGCGCCAGCCCGCCGGCGACGGCGCTGGCCGGTCCGGCGGGCGCCGATCGGGCGGGGGGAACGGCGGTCGCGGCCGATGCTCGGCACGTCGCTGGTCGACAGGTCCATGCTCGGGAGGTCGATGTCCAACAGGTCGGTCGGCTCCCGGCCCGGGCGGACGGCTTCCGGGCGCCGGGCGGTTGCCCCGACCGCCGAACGGTCGATCGCGATCGGGACGTCCCGGTCCGCGAGATGGTGGCAGCCGATCTCGAGGCGCCTCCCAACCCGGTCCCTCCGGGATCGAGCGGCCTCGGGCTTCGTCGGGAGCAGCGGGTCGCGGCGGGCCGAAACCCTCTCGCCGGGGGACGCCCGGTCCCGAGCCGAACGAGCGTTGGCCGAACGGACGAGTGTCTCCCGGCCGCGGCCCGGGCCGTCCTCCGGCGGGTCCGGACCGCCCTCTGGCGGGCCCGGGCCGGCCGCCCGGCCCCGGTCGGTCGCCGGGACCGCCGCCACGGCCGCCGGCTGGGCGCGGCCGCGGCCGACCGCCGTCGTTCGGGCGGGGTCGATCAGCCACGGGATGCCTCGGCAAGGCGGCGCCAGCGCTGGCCGTCGCGGGTGTCCTCGACGCCGATCCCGCGGTCGGCGAGCGTGTCGCGAAGGCGATCTGAGGCTGCCCAGTCGTGGGCCGCCCGGGCTGCCTCGCGCGCCTGGAGCAGCGCCTCCGTCTCCGGGTCGAGCCCTGGCTCGGGCTCGGGCAGAACGGCCAGGACCTGGTCCAGGTCGCGCAGGACGGCGAGGGCGCGAGCGGCATCCCCGCTCGACAGGGAGCGCCGCTCGATGCGCCGGTTCAGCTCGCGCACCAGGTCGAAGACGGCCCCGAGCGCCGCGGCGGCATTGAGGTCATCGTCGAGCGCCGCGCCGAACGTCTCGCGGCTCGCCGCGAGGACCTCCGCGAGGGTCGGGTCGTCCGCGCGCTCCTCCCGGTACGCCGAGAGCGCGGCGACCACCGCGTCAAGGCGCTCGAGGGCGGCGGCGGCGGCGGCCAGGGATTCGTCGGAGTGGCTGAGGCTGGCCCGGTAGTGAACGGAGATGAGCGCGAGGCGCAGGGCCCGTGGCGAGACCCCGGCATCGAGCAGCTCGCCGACCCGGGCGATGTTGCCGGTCGACTTCGCCATCTTGGCCCCGTCCATTCGCAGGTGAGCGCAGTGCAGCCAGGTCCCGACGAAGGTCTGCCCGGTCGACGCCTCGCTCTGGGCGATCTCGTCCTCGTGGTGCGGGAAGATCAGGTCGACACCGCCCGTGTGGATGTCGAATGACGGACCGAGGTGGGCCATGCTCATCGCCGAGCACTCGATGTGCCAGCCGGGCCGTCCCGGACCGACCACCGTCTGCCACGAGGGCTCACCCTCCTTGGGCCCTTTCCACAGGGCGAAATCGCGGACGTCGTCCTTGCCGTACTCGTCCGCCTCGACTCGCTCTCCCACCCTGAGCCCCTCGGGGTCGAGCCGGGCGAGCCGACCGTACGCCGGCCATGAGGCGATCCGGAAGAAGATCGATCCATCGTCGGTTCGATAGGCGTGACCGCGTTCCAGGAGCGAGGCGACCAGCGCGGCCATCGCGTCGATGTGCTCGGTGGCGCGCGGCAGGACGTCCGGAACGGTCATCCGGAGGGCGGCCGCATCGGCGAGGAACCGCTCGAGGTAGCGCCCGGCGAGCACGTCGATGCTCTCTCCGGCCGCCGCCGCGCCCCGAATGATCTTGTCGTCGACGTCGGTGATGTTGAGGACCCAGGTGACGGTCAGGCCGCGCCATCGGAGATGGCGGACCAGCAGGTCGACGAAGAGGAACGAGCGGAAGTTGCCGATGTGGACGGGTGCGTAGACCGTCGGGCCGCATGAGTAGATGCCCACGTGCCCTCCCCGGAGCGGGACGAGTGGCCGGGTCAGGCCGGTCAGCGTGTCGTGCAGCTGGATCGTCACGGCGCGGACCCGACCGTGGCGATAGCCAGTGCGCTGATCGACCGACCGGCGCCCTCCGGTCCCTCGAGATTGCCGCTCGATGCCTTGACGTTGACGGCGGCGCGATCCAGCTCGACCAACTCGGCGATCGCCGAGCGCATCGATTCGAGATGCGCGTTGAGCCGCGGCCGAGCGGCGATGATCGTGAGGTCAATCGACCGCGGCCGCCAGCCATGCGTCCGGAGGCGACCCACGACGTCGCGGAGGAGGACCGTGCTGGCCACGCCCGCCGGCGTGCTCGCGTCGGCCGGGAAGAGGCGGCCGAGGTCGCCCAGGCCGGCGGCGCCGAGCAGGGCATCGGCGACGGCGTGGAGGGCGACGTCGCCATCGGAATGCCCGTGCAGCCGCGGCGCGCCGGCGATCTCCGTGCCGCCGAGGACAAGAGGCATTCCGGGCCCGAACGGGTGACTGTCATGCCCGATCCCGGTTCGAGTTTCGGGCGTCCCGACCAGCGCCGCGGCGACCCGACGCAGGTCGCCGGGGAGGGTCACCTTGAGGTTCTCGGGATCACCGGGCACGACGTGGACCGGCACGCCGCAGGCCTCGAGGAGGGCGGCTTCGTCCGTCCAGGTCTCGGAGGTGTCCGGAGGGTATCGCCGGTAGGCATCGCGGAGCAGGTCGCGGCGGACCCCCTGGGGGGTCTGGGCCGTCCCGAGGCCGTCCCGCTCGACCGTGCCGCCGACCAGGCCGCCTTCGATCCGCTTGAGGGTCTCGGCCATCGGCACGACCGGAATCGCGGCGCCGTGGCGGGCGGTCGCGACGGCGACCCCCGTGATGAGCCCGGGTCGGACCAGGGGTCGAGCTCCGTCGTGGACGAGGACGGCGCCCGTCTCGTCGGCCCCGAGACGATCGAACGCCAGGAATCCGGCGACCACCGATTCCTGCCGCCGGGCGCCGCCGACAACGACGTCGACGACACGTTGGGGTAGCCAGGGCGCCCCCGCGATCTCCGCCCGGCGCTCCTCCGTGGTCACCACGACAAGCCGTTCGATCTCGGGAGCGGCGGCGAACGCCGCCAACGTCCAGGCCAGGATCGGGCGTCCACCCAGTTCGACGGCAAGCTTGTCGAGGCCGTCCATCCGGCTCGACCGACCGGCCGCGACCACGATGCCGTCGGCGTGAACCACCGCGGGGTCGCGCGCCGTGTACACCTGGCCGGCCGGCGAGTTGCCGCTCAATCGGGCCGCGGCTGGGCGAAGATCATTCGACCGGCCACCGTCTGGAGCACCCGGGTCACCGCCACGTCCAGGTCGTGATCGATGTGGCGCGCGCCGCCTTCGACCACGATCATCGTGCCGTCGTCGAGGAACCCGACGCCCTGGCCCGCCTCCTTGCCCTCCTGGATCACCCGGACCCGGAGCTCCTCCCCGGGCAGGACGGCCGGCTTGACGGCATTGGCCAGCGAATTGATGTTCATGACCCGGACGCCCTGCAGCTCGGCGACCCGATTGAGGTTGAAGTCGTTGGTCAGGATCACCCGGCTGCGAGAGCGAGCCAGGGCGACCAGCTTGGCGTCCACTTCGCTCGCCTCGGGGACGTCGTCCTCGACGATCTCGACCGGAGTGCCGGGCTCCTACTGCATCCGGTTCAGGATCTCGAGTCCGCGCCGCCCCCGGTTGCGGCGCAACGCATCGGAGCTGTCGGCGATGTGCTGCAGCTCGTCGAGCACGAATCGCGGGATCACCAGGGTCCCGTAGATGAACCCGGATTCGACGATCTCGGCGATCCGGCCATCGATGATGGCGCTCGTGTCGACCACGATCCGCGGGTCGCCGTGCGACAGCCCGTGCTCGCCCGGGGTCTGTGGCCGGCGGACCAGCCCGACCGCCTCTGCCGCCATGAGCAGGTCGCGCCGCTTGGCCACGGTGAGGCCGACCATGCCGAGGCCGAGGAAGACGCTGACGCCGAGTGGCAGCCAGGTGCCGAATGGCGGCGCGAGGCCCGCGAGCGGAAAGCCCAAGAGCAGGCCCATCAACAGCCCCAGGAGCAGCCCGACGACCGCGGTCACGAATTCGGCGGTGGAGAGCTCCTCGACCCGCTCGATCAGCCAGGTCGCCGGCACGACCGTCAGGTACGGCAGGATGGCGAACCCGACGACGATCCAGGCGACGACCCAGCCCGCGAGCAGGGCGCCCGCGTAGTCGCTTTCTCGAAAGAGGCCCTCGCCGGATGCGGCGATCGCGAGGCCGGTGACGCTTCCGAGCGCGGCCCCCAGGAGACGGATGTAACGGATCAAGATGTCCTCGGCGAATCGGCCCGGTCAGCCGGCGTGCCCCGGGTCGCGCGCGGCCCGCCGGTTGGTCAGCCTAGCATCGCCGGGACCGCCTCGCCATGCGCCTCTGCCGGTCGGTCCGCCAGAGCGACCTTGATCGCCTCCGCAAGCGTGTCCACGACCATGACCTCCAGCCCGTCGATCCCGGCCAGCGTCATGCCGGCCGGAGGCCTGGGCACCAGGGCGCGGCGGAACCCGAGTCGGGCGGCCTCCCGCAGGCGACGCTCCAGGCCGACGACCGCACGCAGCTCACCAAGGAGACCTACCTCGCCGACCGCTACCGTGCCCGGGGCAATCTGCCGGTCGCGCAGGGAGGACGCGAGGGCCAGGGCAAGCGGCAGGTCGAGGCCCGGCTCCATGACGGTCAGGCCGCCGGCAAGGTTGGCGTAGACGTCATGACTCCCCAACCCCAGGCCGGCTCGCCGGCCCAGCACCGCGATGAGCAGGCTCAATCGGTTCGGATCCAGACCGCTCGCCCTGCGGGTCGGGGTGCCGTACCCGGTCTGGCTGGTGAGCGCCTGGACCTCGACGAGGATCGGACGGCTCCCTTCGAGGGTCGGGGCCACGATGCTTCCAGGCGCCGATCCCGCGTGCCCGGCGAGGAACGCCCGGGCGGGATCGGCGACCTCCACCAGCCCGCGGTCATCCATCTCGAAGACCCCGACCTCGTCGGTGGAGCCAAACCGATTCTTCGTTGCGCGCAACAGCCGAAGGGCGGCATACCGCTCACCCTCAAGGCTCACCACCGCGTCCACCAGGTGCTCGAGGGTCTTGGGACCGGCGATCGAGCCGTCCTTGGTGACGTGCCCGACCAGGACGACGGCGATGCCGTCACCCTTGGCAAGCTCCATCAGGCGCAGCGCCGACTCGCGGACCTGCCCGACGCTGCCGGCGGCTCCCTCGAGCTCGTCGACGGTGGCGGTCTGGATCGAGTCGACGACCACCAGGGCCGGCCGCTCCGCGCGTGCGACCTCCACGATCCGACCGACCTCGTGCTCGGCGAGGACCCTGACCCGCTCACCCGACGAGCCCGTCAACAGGCCGAGCCGCGCAGCCCGCAGACGAACCTGGCCGGGAGACTCCTCTCCCGTCGCGTAGAGGACGCCGGGCGCGCCGTGCGCCGTCCGGCTCAAGCCGGCTGCCGCCTGGAGCAGGAGGGTCGATTTGCCGATCCCGGGTTCGCCGCCCACCAGCACGAGCGAACCGGGCACGAGTCCGCCGCCCAGCACCCGGTCCAGCTCGGCGATGCCGAGGCTCAAGCGGGGCAGGTCGGCATCCGCGATCTCGGCCAGGGCCGCGGGTCGCTCGCCCGATCCAGCCGATCCGGACCCGCCAGTCCGGGCCGCCCGCGATGGATCGCGGACGATCGTCTCGACCAGGCTGTTCCACTCACCGCAGTTGCGGCACTGGCCCTCCCAACGGAGGAAGGACTCCGCGCATCGCTGGCAGATGAAGCGGCTCGCTGGCCGCGCCATGCCTAGACCGCCGGGTGGACGGTGCGCCTCACCGAGCTTCGACCGGTGTGCGCGGTTGCTCGGCGAGATGGATGTCCAGACCCGCCTCGGGATCCTTGTCGACGACGATCGTCGAGCCGGATTCGTACTTGCCGATCAGGAGCTGCTCGGCGAGGACATCCTCGATCATGTTCTGGATCACCCGGCGTAGCGGCCGCGCACCGTACGCGACGTCGTAACCGAGCTTGATGATGTGCTCCTTGGCCGCCTGGGTGACCTCCAGCTGCATCGACTGCGCCCGCAGCTGGTCGCGCACCCGGGTAAGCATGAGATCCACGATCTGGGCGATCTCCCCG
>JBGPIH010000148.1:0-7569 GCA_041484785.1 Candidatus Limnocylindria bacterium | reverse complement strand
TCGCCATCTCCGGCTCGAGGACCGCCATCTGGAGCATCTCGAGGCGCTTCTTCTCGCCACCCGAGAAGCCCTCGTTGACATAGCGCGAGGCGATGCCCTCGTCCATCCGCAGGAGCGTCATCTTCTCGCGCATCTTGTTGCGGAAGTCACGCATGGAGATGCCGCCGCGCATCGGGTCCGTAGGGTCGACGTCGGGGTTCTTGTCGATCCCCTGGAGCTTGGCGTTGAGGGCGGAGCGGATGAAGCTCGCCACGCTCAGTCCGGAGATCGCGATCGGGTACTGGAAGGCGAGGAAGAGGCCCAGGCGCGCACGCTTGTCGGGCGACAGCTTCAGGATGTTGCGGCCTTTCCAGACCACCTCGCCACCCGTGACCACGTATCCCGGGTGGCCCATGAGGGCGTAGGCGAGCGTCGTCTTGCCGGAGCCGTTGGGGCCCATGATCGCGTGGATCTCGCCCTTGCCGACGGTCAGGTCGATCCCCTGGAGGATCTCCGTCTCGGGGTGGGCGACCGGGGCGACGCGCAGGCCGCGGATCACGAGGTGCTGGTCGGGGGCGGCGGATTTGTCCGTCACGATCTGGTCAGGGCTCCCTGGAGGGCGGATGGCTGGATGGGCGCTGGCGCGACCCGCGGCGGGACGAGATCCGCGAGGGTCATCGAGTCGAGGGCGCCGGCGATCGCGTCGCGCACCCGGACCCACAGGATATTGACCGTGCAACGGGCCGATCGATCGCAGCCGATGGCGTGGTCGGGGTCGTCGCTCGCGCACATCATCGGGGCGATGGGGCCTTCGAGCGCGCGGAGCACCTCGGCCATCGTGATCGACTCGGGCGGCCGGGCGAGCTCGTAGCCGCCGTGTGCGCCGCGGGTGCTGGTCACGAGGGCCGCCTCGCGCAGGCTCATCACGAGCTGCTCGAGATAGGCGCGCGGGAGGTCCTCCTCGGCGGCGATCTCGGCCAGCGACGCGGGTCCCGCGCCGAAATGGCGCCCGAGCTGGACCATCAGGCGCACGCCATACTCGCCCTTCGTGCTGAAGGCGATGGCGCCACTGCCGTGATAGGCCGGTCGCTGGGTCGCTAGCGTGGAGGTCAGGGGGAGAGTCCTCAATCCCGAGTGATTTTGTCGGGATTGAGTCTACGCGGGCGCCCGCTGAACCGTCAATCGGCGTCCGGGATGGCACGTTGCGGGGCGCCGAGCGGCATGTGAGCGTAGGACCATCGTTCCATAGGTTCGGAGTCATCCGGTTGTTAGCGTGCGGACAGCATGGCCGAACCATCGATGGCCGACACCGCGAACCCGAAGCGCTCGCCAGCACTTCTGGCGCTCGTGTTCGGCGTGTTCCTGTTCATCATCGGTGTTACGGCGACCGGGCAGTCCATCCTCGTGTCCTCGCACGTGACCACCCAGTCGCTCGACGCGGTCGTCGCCGCCGACGCCTCGCTCGTCCGGATCCTCGTCAACGGCACGCTCACGCCCGCGGACCTCGATCCGACGACCCTCTCATCCGCGCGAGCCGCCACCATCCAGGCCGAGCTGGCGGTCGTGGTGAGCCGGGGCAACATGCTGCGGATCGAGGTGCGCACGCCGAAGGGCGCGCTCCTGTTCGCGAGCGACGGCCTCGCGGTGGCCACGCTGTCGTCGCCCGACTTCGCCCAGGCGGCCGCCGGGTCGACCTCCGCGAGCATCGAACCGGCGACCGATCCGCGGCTCGGCACGTCCCAGGTCCTCACGGAAACCCTCCCGATCACGGCCGGCGGCGTGGTGCACGCCGTGCTCAGTGTCACCCGCGACGCGACACCCGTGCTCGATCGGATCGGGGCGGCACGGCAGCAAATCGTGATCCTGACCCTGTCGGCCGCCCTGGCCGTCGCGATCATCCTCTACCTGATCTTCCGATCCGCGCACGGCCGACTGCGCCGCCAGACCGCGGCCCTGGTCGCGGCCACCCACCGCGACCCGCTCACGGGGACCCCGAATCACGGCGCACTCGTGGCGTCGCTCGCAACGAGCATCGACGCGACGCGCGATTCGGGAGGTGTGGTCGAGGTCGCGCTCGTCGACATCGACAACTTCCGGCTGCTCAACGACACCCATGGTCACGCCGCCGGCGACACCGCCCTCCTCGAGCTGTGCCGCGTTCTGAGTGCCTGCGCGCCGGAAGGATCGATCATCGGCCGCTACGGACCGGACGAATTCCTCGTGATCTCCAGCCCGGGCGTCGTGGCCGCGTTGCGGCCGGCGCTCGACCAGCTTCGAACCGACCTGACCCAGGTGAGCCTGCAATACGGCGAATCGGAGCAGATGCCATTGACCGTCAGCGCCGGGATCTGTGCCTTCCCGCTCGATGCCGACTCGGTCACCGGCCTCCTGTCGATCGCGGCCATGACCCTCGCCGAGGCGAAGGGCAGCGGCGGCGATGCCGTACGGGTCGCCGAAGCAGCCGGGGCAACGCCCGCCTTCACCAAGAGCTTCGACATCCTCCAGGGGCTGGTGATCGCGATCGACACCAAGGATCGGTACACGAAGCGGCACTCCGAGGACGTCGCGCGGTACGCCGACTTCCTGGCCGATCGACTCGGACTGGGCGCGGAGCTCCGACAGGCGATTCACGTCGCCGGGCTGCTCCACGATGTCGGCAAGATCGGCATCCCGGACCAGATCCTGCGCAAGCCGGCGAAGCTGACGGCCGAGGAGCAGGGTGCCGTGCAACAGCACGTCGCGCTCGGCCACATGATCGTGCGCGACCTGCCGCAACTCGATCTGGTCAAGGCCGGGATCCGGTTCCACCACGAGCGCTGGGACGGCAACGGCTATCTCGATCGGCTCGAGGGCGAGCAGATCCCGCTGATCGCGCGGCTCCTGGCCGTCGCTGACGCGTTCTCGGCGATGACGACCACGCGCCCCTACCGCAAGGGAGTGTCGGTCGACGAAGGTCTCGCCCGCCTCGAGGACGCCGTCGGCACGCAACTCGACGAGGAGCTCGTTCGAGCGTTCGTGCACGGCATTCGCACGGCCGACGATCCGCCCCTGCCGGGCATGGATGTCTGGCGCGCCCGGATCTGGACACCGACCGATCGCGTCGCCTGACATGAACACGCCACGGCGTCTCCCCGATTCGGGCGCCGGGAAGCGTCTGGCCTTCGTCGGCGGCCTCGCCTGGGTCCTGCTCCTGGCGACGCTCCAGCCGGCGATCGCTGCCCCGGGCGCTCCCAGCCCGGTCTTCGTGCCCGGCAATGCCGACCCGGACCCGTGCAACCAGGGCGGCGGCGTCAAGAACGGGCTCAACTGCTCCCCCGCCCCGACCACGGCACCCAGCCCGACGCCGGCACCCAGCCCGACGCCGGCGGCCAGTCCCACGCCGGCAGCCAGTCCCACGCCGGGAGCCAGTCCCACGCCGGCAGCCAGTCCCACGCCGAGCCCGACCGCGACGGCCAGTCCGACGGTGACGCCCAGCCCGACTCCCAAGCCGACGGTGACGCCCAGCCCGACTCCCAAGCCGACGCCCAGTCCGCCGCCCTCGCCAAGCCCGACCCCCGCCCCCACGCCGAGCCCGACGCCACGTCCATCACCGTCCGAGAGTCCCACGCCGCAGCCGACAGTCACCGCGCAGCCGACGTCGTCACCCTCGTCCGATCCAACGATCGAACCGGGGATCTCTCCCACCCCACCCTCGGACGCACCGACGCTCGCACCGCTCCTCGCACCCCAGCCGGCGAGCTTCACGACGTCCGAGGACACAGCGTTGGCGGTCGGTGCGGCGCAGCTCCTGGGAGACGTCTTTCCGGTCGCGCCCCGCGGGCAAGTCACCCTGACGGCGGACGTCGGCCATGGCGTCCTCGTGCTCGATTCCGACGGTTCATTCACGTATCGGCCCGACGCGGGCTACGTCGGGTCCGATTCCTTCCGGTACGTGCTCGCCGTCGGACGCCAGAGGAGCGACGCCGTCGAGGTCTCCATCACCATCGGCCGCGTGGCCGACGCGTTTGCGGTTGGATCGACCGGTCGAGGCGGCCAGGATTCGCCGAACGTCACGCTCGGTTCGCTCGGACCGCTGTCGTTCTCCTTCGAGTGGCTGATCCCGAGCTTCGCGGTCTCGGTGCCCGGGCTCCTCGTCCTGATCGTGATCGGCGGCCAGTTCCTCGCCGGCGCCGCTTGGCTGCCGCTCGTCCGTCGCGAGCTTGGCGAGTTCGGGCTCGGGCCCCGCAGGCGCAGGCAAAGCGAGGCCCGGTCCTAGGCGTCCAGGCCCCTCAAGACGGCGATCACGCGCCCGGGGCATCCGCATGCTCGGCCAGGAACGCCTCGACGATCGGGCGGATGTCGCCATGGCGTTCCAGCCACGGGAAGTGGCCGGATCGTTCGACCAGCTCGAGTCGGGCCCCGGGGATGAGCGCGGCGGTCTCGATCGAGGCCGACGCGGGCAACGGGTCGGCCTCGCCGTGGAAGAGGATGGCCGGCAGCCGGAGCCCGGGCAGGCCACGCTCCAGGGTGCCGGCCTTCCAGTGCGCCTCCACCGACTCCATGGTGTCGGGGACGTCTGGCAGCGGCACCTCGAGACGGAGTGGCTGCGGCGGCAGGACGTAGTTGTACGTGTAGGAGTAGGACGGCCAGAGCACGGTGAGCATCTGCGCCATGAGCGTGGGGTCCTCGTCACCCGACTGCTCCAGTGCGACGAGCTCGTCCAGCCTCGCGCGCCCGGCCGGGGCCAGCCGGGCGACGAGGTTCTCGGCGAGCGCCGCCCGACCGCCGTCGGGCAGGGCCCCCAGCGTGTCGAACAGGATGAGCCCCGCCGTCCGTTCCGGATGGGCGACGGCGACGTGCAAGGCGAGGTGCCCGCCCCACGAGTGGCCCATGAGCCAGGCCCGTTTCCAGCCGAGGTGGTCGAGGACAGCGATCGCGTCGGCGACATGCGTCTCGACGTCGCGCGGCCCCTCGATCGTGCTCGGCTCGAGGCCGCGCTGCTGCGGGAGCACGATGTCGACGGTTCCCTCGAGTTCCTCGAGCAGGGGCACGAGATACTCGGCGCCCATGCCCGGCCCGCCATGCAGGAGCAGGACCGGCGGCTGCCCGGGCGGCTCGGCTCCCCGTCGCGTGGCGAAGATCTCGCCGCCCGGCACCGGCACGTGGAGGACCTCGAACGTCACGACCCAACCTCCCTGTCACACCGGTGGGATCCGGCGCACACACGACGATACCGAATGTGAGGCTGCCGGTCGGGGACGTGACGTTCCTGTTCAGCGACATCGAGGGATCCACCGGCTCGCACGGGACCTCGGGCCGGAGGCCTGGGCCGCGACCCTGCGCGACCACGATGCCAGCGCGGCGGCCGCGGTCACCGGAGCAGGCGGCATCGTGGTGAAGACCGAGGGCGACGGCATGTTCGCGGTCTTCGCCAACCCCGAGGGCGCGATCGTCGCCGCGATCGAGCTCAGCCGGGACGCGGCGAACCGCCCCCGGAGGGGCCGGCGATCCGTCTACGGGTCAGCATCCACGGAGGAAGCCATCGCGCTGGCAAGCCGTTAGATCAGCCAGGAAGGGCCTGCGCGGCGAGCCCCTCGAGGTGGCTCGTGTCGTGGTCGATGGCGATACGCAGCAGGCCCGCCACGTCCTGGACCCCGTACGTTGCGTGTGTCCCCGACCGGGCCCAGCCCGTCTCGTCGAGCGCCCGCACGGTCGCGGCCGTCCTCTCGCGCGCGGCGGCGAACGCGGCAAGGACGGCATCGAGCGACTGGCCCTGGAAGCCTGCCGCGAGGCCCGGCTCGGTCCACGGCCAGTGGGGGTCGTCCTCGGTCGCGACGAGGGCAAGGCGAGCCTGCCACACCTCGTCCTCGACGGCGATGAGGTGGCGGACGACCTCGGTAGGACCCCATTCGCCGGGTGGCACAGGCCGGTCGGCGACGAGCCGGGCCGCCGCCCCGAGGCGTCCCGGGAAAGCGGCGAATGCCGTCACGAGCCCGGCGTGGTTCATGCCGATCGGGCCGCCAACAGCCCCTCGACGAAGGGCCGGCGCCAGGCCTCTGTCGCCTCGACGTTGTTGAACGTGTAGATGTGGATGCCGCGGACCGCGGCGGCTGGGTCCGCGAACAGCGGCGCGAGGTCGTCCAGCAGCCCATCCGGCTTGTAGAAGCCGGCGGAGCGGAGCATCAGCAGCAGGAACCCGGTGTTCTTCATGACGAACCGCTTCGTGTCGCTGACCCCGATCCGGGCCGCGATCGAGAGCAGCTTCTGGGGCTCGGCGACACCCGGGATCCCGACCACGACCGGCAGCTCGAGGCCGGCGGCGCGGCGGGCCGCGACCCAGCCGGCGATGGCCTTCGGATCGAAGCACAGCTGGGTCGTCATCGAGGCGGCGAATGGCGCCTTGTCGACCAGGGCCCTGAGGAGGACGTCGTCGGCGATCGTTGGGTGGCCCTGCGGGTAGCACGGGATGCCGACGTTCGCGAACGGATGGCCCAGCTCGGCCATCGCGCGCAGGAGGGCCAGGCCGTCGCGGTATTCGCCCGGGTGTTCGGCGTCGCCGCCCACCACGAAGGCGCGATCGATCCCGGCGCCGGCGCACTGTCGCAGGATGTCGGCCAGGTGGGCCCGGTCGCTGACCATGTGCGCGGCCAGGTGCGGCACGACGCGGAAGCCGCGGGCCGCCAGCGAGACGGCCAGGGCGATCGTGGCTTCCAGGCCCTTGGCTGGTGACGCCGTCACCGACACGGTCGCGCCCGCCGGCAGGAAAGCTGCCTGGGTCTCGACGTTCTTGAGCGGGATGAGCTCGAAGAGCGGGTGGCCGACGACGTCCGCCAGCGCCGTGCGGGCGGGTCCGGTCAGCGGCCGGCGTCGACGGAACACCGGTCTCAGACCTCGGAATCGGGCATCGACGCCTTGCGGCGGGCCATGAAGTCGAGCAGCGCCTCGTCGACGGCCGGATCGATCGGCGGCGCCTCGTACTCGGCCAGCATTCGCTTCCAGATCGCGTTGGCCCGCTGGGCGGCGTCGAGCGAGCCGTCCTCCTGCCACTGCTCGAAGCTGTTGTTGTCGGCGATCTCGCTTCGATAGAAGGCGGACTCGAAGTTGGCCAGGGTGTGCGCGCTGCCCAGGAAGTGCTGGCCCGGTGGGTTGGCCAGGATCGCCTCGAGGGCCTGGCCGTTCTCGGTCAGGTCTAGCCCCTTGACGAAGACGGCCATCATGCCGCACTGGTCGGCGTCCATGACGAACTTCTCGTAGCCGACCGCGAGCCCGCCCTCCAGCCAGCCGGCGGCGTGCAGCACGAAGTTGACCCCCGCCAGGATCGTCGGCTGGAGGGTGGCGGCGGACTCGTAGGCGGCCTGGGCGTCGGCGATCTTCGAGGCGCACAGGGACCCGCCCGAACGGAACGGGACGCCCAACCGGCGCGCCAGCGCGGCCATCACGTAGAGCACGAGCGCGGGCTCCGGCGTGCCGAAGGTGGGCGCTCCGGACTGCATCGACATCGAGCTGGCGAAGCTCCCGAGGACCACCGGCGCCCCGGGCCGAATGAGCTGCACGAAGGTCATCCCGCCGAGCGCCTCGGCCAGGGTCTGGGCACACACGCCGGCCGCGGTG
>JBGPIH010000147.1:0-7597 GCA_041484785.1 Candidatus Limnocylindria bacterium | reverse complement strand
AGATCGGCGACCACGGTGCTGCCGAACGGGACGCTGATGAAGGCGAGGCCGAGGGCCGGGATGGTGTCGGTGACGTCGGCCCCGGCAGCAGTCAGGGTGTCGGCCTGGGTCGACGCGCTGGTGCCGTGGGCGAAGGTGACGATGTAGCCACTGGGCGGCTCGACGGGGGTGGGAGTCGGCGTCGGCGTGGGAGTCGGGCTCGGCTCCGGGGTCGGGCTCGCGTCGGGGGTCGCGTCGGGGGTTGGGCTCGCGTCCGGGGTGGGGCTCGCGTCAGGGGTTGGCGAGGCGTCCGGCGTTGCGTCGGGGGTGGCGTCCGGGGTCGCGGTCGCGTCAGGTGTGGCGGTCGCGTCCGGTGTGGGGGTCGCGTCCGGTGTCGCGGTTGGATCCGCGGTCGGGGCAGGGCTCGCCCCCGGATCCGCGGATGGGTCGGCGGCCAACGTGGCGATCGGCGCAAACAGCGACGCGATCAACAGGAAGATCTGCGCCAGCACGAGAATGCGGCTCAGGGCAAGGTGACGGGCGGGCTGACCGGACATTGGAGAGATCTCCCCTGACGAGCGATTCCTGGACGGAATCCCCGATCCGGCCCGAGCGTGGGTCGACGCCGACGGAGCCCGCGATGAACGAGCTGAACGTCGATGCCATGGGAGCCGTGTCGACTGGGGTCGAAGAGTTCAGATGAAAATAAGTGCGTCGCGATCGACCCGGCACCCCCGTCGCCTGGGCACAAGACGGGGCGGAGCTATTCAGTTGTCCCTCTAGCGGATGCGGAGGGACCACCAACAGTACTAGCGAATCCCGCCGATACAAGAGCCATTCGTCGGCGGGCTCCTCACCGAACCACACCGAAACACCAGAAGCGGTGCGCTGGTGCACCGCTTCCTCGCGGTACCTTCGGGTGGGGGTGGGGTGCGGGGCGGAGTGCGCGCCGGGCCACACCTGGTCGCGCCCGATCATTCCGCTGGGTAATGAGATTCGGCTCGAGTGAGCTTGGCCGGTCCCCCGTTCTGACGGATCTCGACCGTCGCCACGCTCGTTGGGGGCGAATCGCATGACTGAGCGGAATAGTCGGGCCCGGGCCGCGGGACGCGGGACGCGGGACGCGGGACGCGGGACGCGGGACGCGCGGCCCCACGGCGGGCCCACACCTGGTCGTGCCCGAACATTCCGCTGGGTAATGAGATTCGGCTCGAGTGAGCTTGGCCGGTCCCCTGTTCTGACGGATCTCGACCGTCGCCACGCTCGTTGGGGGCGATTCTCATTACGGAGCGGAATAATGGGGGAATGGGGCGGTGGACCGGGCCGCCCCGCTGCGGCACCGAGCCCTCAGGCCGAGATGCGCCGAACCCCTTCGACGGTGTCCAGCCCCGCGTCGAACGAGGCCACAACCGCCGGCCCCACCTCCAGCGCGGCCGCGGCGAGGTAGGCGTCCGCGAAATCCAGCCGGGACCGCTCGCCAAACAACCGAAGCGCGCGCATGACCGTCGCTGCCTCCGCCACGACGAGCCCGTCGGCCGAGAGCAACTCTCCGAGTCGATCGGTCGCGACCCCGCGCGTCCATCGCAGCAAGGACCGCCCGACGTACACGAGCTCGGCCACGATCACCGGCGTGACCACGAGGACGAGCTCGCCCTCCGCGACCCGTCGGAAGATCGACAGGGCCGGCTCATGCAGCGGGTGACCCGGCCCGACGAGCAGGGCGATGAACAGGTTCGTGTCCGCGTACGCCGTCGCCGGCCGACCACGCCGCGCTTTGACCCCGGGGCCGCTCACCCGGACCGCCGCGACCCCCGACCCACCGAACCCGCGCGCCGGACCGCCGCCTCGGCCATGCCGTCCTCGATCAGCGCATCGAGGTCGTCGGTGCTATCCGGGACCCGTGCCGCCGCACCGGCGGCGATCCCGGCGAACTCGAGCAGGCTTCGCCGCCGCCGAACCTCCACGAGCAGCTCGGTGCCCCTCGGCACGAACTCGATGTCGTCGCCCGGGCGCGCGCCAAGCGCGTCGCGGACCGCCTTGGACGGTGATCTGGCCCTGCCGCGTCAAACGTGCCCGATGGCGATTACCAAGTCGAGCCTCAGTACTCATGCGTCCGACATTATCTTGTCTCGATCTACTGCGCAACGGGCCTCGTCTCGAGCGGCTTCGATGCCAGGACCACCGCCGTTCCGGCGGAGTTGGACCGCTGGCGTGGCCCGGCCCGGGCGGGCGGTGCGGCCCCGGTCTGGGATGCCGGTCTTGGCGCCAGGCGCATGAACGGGCGGTCGAGACGGTCGTGGGGCTTGGATCCGGCCGGGTTCGGGCCTCCAAACGCCCGAATCGGGCGACCGTTGACGCCAGGCGCCTCACTCCGTGGCGCGATTTGTTGATCCCTCACTTGACAGATGGAGCCTATGCCGTATCGTGACTGATACAGCAGGGAGAGCACAACGTGCACAAGAAGCAGTTTCTGACACCAGCCGACATCGCCGCAGAACTGGACATCAGCTCGTCCACGGTCCTTCGGAAGATCCACGCCGGCGAGATTCCGGCGATCGCCGTGTCCGACCGGATCTACCGGATCCCGAGCGAGAGTTTCGAGATGTACAAGGCCGGGCGGTTGCGCCAGGCCGAGAAGGCACCATTGGGCGGTCGCAAGCCCCGACCACGGATCGGTCAGGGCGAGAGTCTCCCGAAGGCCCGCAGTGAGGCGGGACTCGCTCGACGCGCCTGATGACGACGGTGCCCGAGATCAGGTCGTACCTCGGCAGGCTGACCACGACCCTGATCAACTACGGAGCCACGTTTCCCGTGCCGACACTCGATGCCTACGACTCGGGTGAGATCGGGTTCAGCTTCGAGGCGATCCTGCCGGGGTCCGATACCCCGAAGTCTGCGGTCATCAAGATGGTCGAGGTCTGGGAACCAGAGCCTGGTCGAGTTGAGTTCCATCGCGTGGAGTACGAGTACGAATTCATCGAATATCCGCTGAACCGTCGTCGTGCGTTTCATCGCCACGACGAGGAACATTTCCTGCGCGAGTTCGGCGTCGCCGTTCATGAGCACTGTGAGGATCGCCTCAAGAAGCCGCTGTGCGACCACTACTACGGCCTACCGATCGACGGGGACGAGGCTATTCGGTATTTCACGATCCTGTGGGGGCAACCCGCCAGTCTCGGATGCGCCGACCTGCGGTGCATGGGCTATCAGTGGCCTGGCGTGGCGGCGGGGCCGTGGCGGTCAGTGGGGTGACCCCAAACTTGACATTTGACGTCACCCACCTGTACCGTCCGAATGGACATGCCAACGACTGAAAAGCGCCCCTCCTTGAAGGTCCGCTTCGACGACACCGAGAACTACCGACTCCTCCGGCTGATCGCCGAGCGGATGGGTGTTTCGATGAATCACTTGGCCGAGGACATGATCGGGCGCGAACTGCGTGTACTCGCCGAGGGGATGGAGATGGACCTGACCGAAACGATCGCTCTTCTGCGGCGACATCGGGCGCGCTCCCCAGAACAGCAGGCCGCTGACTTCGCGCGTGCCGAGGTCGAGTACGACGATCCTCTGAAGTCACGTCATCTCGCCACCCCGCAAGGCGATCCATTCGGGGTGGAGGTTGCGTTTGGTCACGCCCTGGAACGATGATCCGGCTGGCTACGAACGCGTAATCCAGGGCACCATCTCCGCGCTGCTCGTCAAGATCATCACGGCCGCCCAGTCCAGAGTCTCTCCGACTGTATCGCTCGCGCAGGATTGGCATCGGGCCCTCTACCGAGGCGTGCCGCTGCCGGTCGTTCACTACGCCGGTGAGTTCCGCGACGCCGACCCCCGCTTTCCTGAGCTCATCGGGTATGAAGCCATTGTCGGCAGTTCGACTGGCGTCACCTCGAGCCTGGTGCCTGACGAGCTCAACCGTTTCGAAGCAGCGCTCACCGCGGCGATCGGCAACCTCGACACAGCCATCCCGATCGGGGCGTCGCTGGGCAACCAGGAGCTGATGGCCGTCCTGCGCCTGATGGCCCTGACACATGGGGAGTGGGTGCGAATACATCCCTTCGCCAACGGGAACGGTCGAACTGCCCGGGTGTGGGCGAACTGGATCGCTATCCGCTACGAGCTGGAAGCATTCGTGGGGTTGAAGCCGAGGCCAGCCCATCTTCTCTATGCCGGCGCGGCAGCGGCTTCGATGCGCGGCGACCACGCCCCGATGCTCGTCGCCTTTCACTCGATGCTCCGCGACTACCTCGCGGCGAACGCATCTGGTCCCTGACGTATCCCCCCACAGTTCGCGCAGTTCGCACGCCGGGGCGGGGCCGGCGGCCGGCGGCCGGTGGCTGTCCTGGTCTGGGATGTCGGTCTTGGCGCCAGGCGCATGAACGGGCCGTCGAGACGGTCGTGGGGCTTGGATCCGGGCGGATTCGGGCCTACGAACGCCCGAAACGGGCGGTCCTTGGCGCCCAGCGCCTGATCACGGCAATGACGGGCTCGCCAACGGTCGTATCGGTCGTCTGGCGCATAGCGCGGTCGCGGCGCTGCGCGTGGCGCCAAGATCGATCGAAGCAGGCTGACGGGAGTCTGGGCACGAGGGACACCGCCGGTGATCGCCAGCGCAGCACCAAGTCGTAGCCTTGCGTCGTTCCGGCGGAGCCCGGACAAGGTCCCGCGCGGGGAGACGTGCGAATGGCATACGACTCGAATGATCCGAGAACCTGGCCGGACGCGACGATTGTCGTCCGCGGTGGCACGCGTGACATCGAACACCTCGCGAACGTGATGACCAGGGACGGGTCGTGGTCGGTGATCTCGGAGCCCGGTGTTCCGTTCGAGGTGCTCGCGCGAAGCGTCCGCAACGGGACGGTTCGACGGACCTCGGTTCGCCAAGTGCTGGCTGCCGGTGGGCGGCTCAGTACCACCCGCGGATCCGACGCCCCGCCATTTCACCGCGACCTGTCCGGCTTGACGCCGGCGGCGTTCGACGCCATCTTGGGCCCCGAGGAACCGAACCCTGTTCCGGCGAAAGATCGCTGGCGAGGCAACCACCGATGATCGCGATCGAAGCGGACTTCAACCATCTCGACGGCGATGGGCGGCTGCTCGTGGCCGATCTCGTCGTCCATGAGGCGACGCCCTTCGCCGAGATCGCGCGGTCTTCGGAGCGGATCGTGTTCGTGGACAGCGGCGAATTCGTCGAAGGCCGGATCGTCGAGGACAAGGAGCGCGGCTGGGTCGGCGAGGTCGATTGGGACACACAGGACACCCTGCGTGCCTATCCGGCCGATCGTCCCGTGCTGACGCCCACCGCCGGCTGAGCGAGCGGGGCGTGACGCCGAACGGGCCCGCGCCTCGCCGACGCTCCTCGGGCCGTAGCTCGGGCCTCGGGCCGTAGCTCGGGCCGGGGCAGCTACGGCAGGATCGACCTCGAGTACGGGATCACGGCCGGGATGTCCTCCTGCTCGGCGTTGGCAACGGCCCGCTCGAGCTCATGCTTCATGTCGTCCGATAGGTCCCGGGCCGTCCCATCCCCGAACCAGACGAGCGCCCGCAGGAAGACGGCGACCGGGAACTCGAACACCGGCTCGAAGATCGTCACCGCATGGCCGATGATCTCGGGAAGCGTCAGGTCGCTGCGAAGCAGTGTCGCGATGTCGACGTAGTCCTTCCACTCCGACCGGTCCAGGATCGTCTTCGCCTTCGTGCCGGCGAGATCGAAGATCGAGGCGATGACGATGCCGTTCTCCTCCACGATCGAGGGCTCGGCCACGGATCGAAGGCCCATCCCGCCCAGGAACGAGAGATTCACCTCGGAAGCCGTCGTGATGACCAGGTTGTTCGGAGATGCCTCGTTGACGGTGACTCGGCCAAGCCAGGCGAGGTCTCGCAGAAGATCGGTGGGGACGAACGATGTTGCCGAGAAGAAGTCGAAATCGACAGACGCACGGTGACCGAGACGAAGGGCGAGGCCGGTGCCGCCGTAGAGGACGAAGTGTTCCGCGATGTCGCCGAGCAAGGGCCACAGTTCGGCCTGGGCTTCGGCCAGGATTCCGACCTGGGGGTCGACGATCGGCAGATAGGTGAACCGGGCTCGGCGACGCTCGCGGCTCACGGCACATGCCTCGCAGGGAGCGGAGTGGTCCGCTCGAGACCAAGGACAAGCAGCCAGTAGTTCCACGAACGTCGATCGAACACGCCTGGCGACGCCTTCGTCAATGCTTCCTGAAGGGCTCGCCTGCCCAAGCGCTGCTCGATGTCGCGCACTTCGTCAAGCGAGCCCGAGGCCATGACCCGCGCCACGAAATCGAGGGGGCGTGCCAGGGTCTGCTCCGGCTTCTGCCACCACACGATTCGTCGGGCGATCTCGGCGATTCGCTCATCGCTCGGCTTTGGCGAACGACGGCCGGTCGCATACCGCGCTACGTCGACGGCCAGCCAGACGCGTCCGCTCGAGAGTGCCGCCGCGGGTGTCGGAAAGTCAGGACGCGAAGCCCAGTCGCGGACGAAGTTCGAAGGCTGGACACCCAGGAATCGGGCTGCCTCCCGTGTCCCCATCAGTCGATCGATGACTGGCAGAACGGTGCCGTCGTCCCGCTTGATCGCGCGGACCTCACCTTCGCTGGTCTCGATCGACCATCCGTACCTTGCGAGCCTTCGGATCCGGCGCGTGCCTCTCATCAGCCAATGATAATGCCGTTATCATCGCAACGCAAGAGAGCGACGCCGGAGGGGCGGCCCCGACTGGTGCTCATATTCCGCTTGGTAATGGGATCCGGCTCCAGTGAGCGTGGCCGATCCTCAGTTCTGACGGAACTCGCCCATGGCCACGCTCGTTGGGGGCGATTCGCATAACTGAACGGAATAGCCGGGCGCCGGGACCGGGCCGAGCTGCGAGGCGGGCCCGGGCCGTGGGACCGGGCCGCGGGCCGCGGGCCGCGGGCCGCGGGACCCAGCATCGCCGCTGCTATCCTCGGCCCATGCTGAGCGGCGGACCGGCGGGCAGCCACGGGGTCCAGGCCCCGCGCATCCTGATCGTCGACGACGACCCCAATCTCCTGATCCTGCTGGCCGACCAGCTCCGGGCCGACGGCTACGAAACCGCCACGGCCCGGGACGGCGTCGAGGCCCTCCGGCGGCTCCAGACCTCGTGGCCCGACCTGCTGATCATCGACATGATGATGCCGCGGATGGACGGCCTCTCCCTCGCGCGCGAGATCAAGTCTCGGGCGGATCTGCCGATCATCGTGCTGTCGGCGATCGATGCCGGCGACTCGAAGGCGGACCTGCTCGAGGAGGTCGCCGAGGACTACGTCACAAAGCCCTATCACTACCCGGAGTTGCGCGCGCGAATCAACAGAGTCCTGCGCCGCCTGGGGGACAAGGTCCCGCGCCAGAGCCTGGTCCTCGGCCCTGACCTCACCCTCGACCTGCACCGCCGGGAGGCCACGGTCGCGGGCACGCCGGTCCCGTTGACACCGACCGAATCGCGGCTCCTCTATGCGCTGGCCGCGAACCTCGGCCAGACCGTGCCGACCGCCATGCTCCTCGCCCGTGGCTGGGCCGAGACCGAGGACGCCGACCCGTCCTACGTCTGGGTGACCATGCGCCGGCTGCGCCAGAAGGT
>JBGPIH010000146.1:0-7790 GCA_041484785.1 Candidatus Limnocylindria bacterium | reverse complement strand
CTCTTCGAACGGACCGTGCGTTGTGCAATCCCAGTTCGGGGAATGTTGGAGGTCATCATGACCACCGGTACCATCAAGAAGGTCGTCTCGGACCGCGGCTTTGGCTTCATCGCCGCCGAGGATGCGAAGGAATACTTCTTCCATCGAGACGGACTGGACTCCTCGCTCAACTTCGACCGCCTTATCGGCGGCGAGCGCGTCGAGTTCGAGGTCGAGGCGAGCCCGAAGGGTCCGCGCGCCACCAAGGTGCGCGCCGCCTAGGGACCGCACGACGCGGCCTGTCCTCACGGACGGGCCGCGTTTTCATGTCCGGCCCACTTCATGTCCGGCCTACGCTTGCCCGCTGGATACTCGTCTGTCGCCCGTTCTGAACCTGCGCCAGGAGACTGCCGATGACCGATCTCCCCACGGTCCGCGAAATGCGGCTCGTCGTCACCGCCGACGATCATGCGGAGGCGGTTCGCTTCTATCGGGACGTGCTCGGCCTGCGCGAGCTCGCGTCCTACTCATCGCCCGACGGCCAGGTGGTGATCCTCGAGGCGGGCCGGGCGACGCTCGAGATCGCCGATCGTGCCCAGGCCGAGTTCATCGACCGGGTCGAGGTCGGTCGGCGGGTCGCCGGCCACATCCGGGTCGCCTTCGAGGTCGCCGATTCGGCGGCCACGACGCGGCTGCTCGCCGGGGCCGGTGCGGAGCTCCTCGCCGACGCGAGGCCAACGCCCTGGAACACTATGAACGCCAGGCTGAACGGGCCGGCCGGCCTGCAGCTCACCCTTTTCTCGGACACGTCGCCGGAGCCCAAGGCCTGATCGGGGCAGGGGCCTGAACGACGGGCCGCCTGGGTAGTGTTCCCAGCGGGACAGGCCGCCTGCCAGATATTCCCACCGGGAGTGGTTGGGCGTCTCTGGGACCACAGGGCCACCGGTTTGGGCCGCATTCCTGCTCCGGCCACGCTCAGCCGAGCGCGAATCGCCTCGATCGAACGACGTGGAGGCCTCACCGCCTGTCCTACTAGTCGTGTGGCGAATGACTGGCAAGGCCCAGCGGCGCGACCAGACTCCCCGGCACCCAGGTCCCCCCACGCGGCCGCTCCCGGCTATAGCACCGCCGTCGCGATGGAGACCAGCGCGAACGCCCCGATGGCAATCCCCGACGCTACATTGATCCGCCGGACCCAGGTCGGCGTCACCCGGGTCCTGAGCGCCGAGACGGCGGACGTCAGCACGACCCACCAGGCGCCCGACCCCAGGAGCACGCCGAGCGTGACCAGGGCCGCCCCGCCGGGCTCGGCGCTCGTGACCCCGAGGCCGGCGAAGAGCGCCCCGAACGACAGGATCGTCATCGGGTTGGTCAGGGTCAGCCCCAGGATCGACAGGTAGGCACCCGCCAGCCCGCCTCGTCGAGGCCGCACCGACGCCGGGTCGTGCGGCTCGGCTCGGGCGGTCCTCCAGGCGAGCCAGAGCAGGAAGACGCCGCCGACCAGGCCGAGCAGAGGCCGAACGTCGACGAGGGCCTGGGTGATCGCGCCCAGGCCGAAGGCGGCGATCGCGCCGTACGTGGCGTCCGCGGTCGCCACGCCGAGGCCGGACGCAAGGCCCACGATCCGTCCCTCGGACAGGGTCCGGCGGATGACCAGTAGGCTGATCGGGCCCACGGCCGCGGCGATCGTGAAGCCGAGGACGAAGCCGCGAAAGGTGAGCGCCGGATCCACTCGAGCTCCTCGCTTGCATCACATGCAAAAACGCCCTCGGCATTCGTGCCGGGGCGTCGCTCGTTCGGGGTTGCCGTGGCGCCGTTCGGCGCCAGGGCTCAGATCGACACGGCCCGGTCGGGCCCTTCCTGCGTGCGGCGGGTGAGGCGTTGGGTCGGGTGCATGTCGCGCAGGGTGCGCGATGCGGGCCGACGCTGTCAATGGCCGGCCACCCCCGCTACCCTTTGCGTATGCAACCCGTTGTCTCGACCGGGAGGCCGCTCAAGGTCGGGATCCAGCTGCCCGAGGTGGAGCGCGAGGTCCGTTGGCCGGAGCTGCTGGACATGACCCGGGCGATCGAAGACCTCGGCTTCGACTCCGTCTGGCTGGGCGAGCATCTCCTCTATCGATGGCAGGACCGCCCGCCACGGGGACCGTGGGAGGCCTGGACCCTGCTGGCCTCCATCGCTGCGGTGACCACGCGGATCGAGCTCGGGCCACTCGTCGCCTGCACCAACTTCCACAACCCGGCCCTGCTCGCCAAGCAGGCCATGACGATCGACGAGGTGAGCGGCGGTCGCTTCGTCCTCGGCCTGGGCGCCGGCTGGAACGAGACCGAGTTCCGTGCCTATGGCTTTCCCTACGATCATCGCGTCGAACGGTTCGAGGAGGCGTTCACGATCATCCGGACGCTGCTGCACGACGGCGCGATCGACTTCGACGGACGCTGGTACCAGGCCCGCGACTGTGAGCTCCTGCCGCGCGGCCCGCGGCCAGCCGGTCCTCCCCTGATGATCGGCTCCAAGGGGCCGCGGATGCTCCGGGCGACCCTGCCCTACGTCGATTCGTGGAACGTCTGGTTCGCCGACACGGGCAACCGCCCGGCGGGCGTTCCGCATCTGCGCCGGCTCGTGGACGAGACGTGCCGCGAGGTCGGGCGGGACCCGGCCGAGGTGGAGCGCACCGTGGCGGTCCTGGTTCGCCTGCGCGGCGGCTCCGGCCGACTCCAGGGAGAGACGGCCAACGATCCCGCGCCGCCGCTCGAGGGGAGCCCGTCGGCGATGGCGGATGGGCTCCGCGGCTTCGCCGCCGAAGGAATCGGCCACGTCCAGCTCGTCGTCGACCCGATCACCCTCGGCTCGATCCGGGCCCTCGGGCCGCTCCTGACGGAGCTCGATCGCGGATGAACCAGGGGACGGTGGGCCGAAGGACGCGTGCTAGCATGCCGTCCGCCATGCGAATGCCGCGATGACCCTGTCCGACCGTCAGGCCGCGCGATCACGCACCGCCGCTGGGCGCGCCACCGAGGACGTGTCGGCCCTCGACAAGCGGATCATCGAGCATCTCCAGGCCGATGGGCGGCGGCCATTCACCCAGATCGCCGGCGATCTTGGGGTCTCGGAGGCGGCCGTCCGGGCCCGCACGAACCGGTTGATCGAGCGGGGCATCCTGCAGGTCGTGGGCGTCACCGATCCGCTCAAGCTGGGTTTCCACCAGATGGCGATGATCGGGATCCGCTGCGAGAGCGACAAGCTGATCGAGGTCTCCGAGCGCCTTGCCGAGATGCCCGAGGTCGACTACGTGGTGATCACCGCCGGGACCTATGATCTCCTCATCGAAACGGTCTGCGAGGACAACGAGGCCCTCCTGGCGTTCCTGGCCGAACGCCTGCGGGCCATCGACGGGGTCCGCGAAACCGAGACCTTCGTCTACCTGCGGCTCGTGAAGCAGACCTACCAATACGGCACTCGCTGAACCGTTGACCGGCGGCACCGCGCAATTCCCCCAGGCGGCCGGTGCGAACCTTCCAGCCGCTACCATGGACAGGTTCCGGGAGAGCCGAGGCCACGCGTACCGAGGAGTGAGGACGAGCGTGCCGGTTGAACCGGTCCTGATCCTGATCGTCGCGGCGGTCGCGGCGAATCTCGTCTTGATGGCGTTCATCGTCGTCCCGCCGCTGCTCGGACGGCCGAGCCGGCTCGCCCGCGAAGTCGACGGCGCCGAAGCTGCGGAACGCCTGGCGGCCGAAGCCGCCGTGGTAGGCGGTCTGACAGGCGCCGCGGGCGACGACGGCGTGCCTGCCCATACCTACGATCGGATCGTCCGGATCGTCGCCTGGTTCTTCCTGCTCAGCAGCACCGCCATCGTCGCGGCGACCGGGCTGTGGGCGGACAACCAGGCGGCCATCCTGGTGCTGCTCGCCCTCGGCGGACTGTTCGTCGTGGTCGTCCACGATCTGCTGCCTACCGAGATCCTGGGACCCGCCAGGTTCGTGGTCGAAGGCTCGGTGGCCATCACGATGGCAACCCTGCTCGTCGCCCTGACCGGCGGGGTCCTGAGCCCGTTCTTCTTCGCGTTCCCGCTGATCGTCGCCGGTGGGGCCCTCGTCGTCTCCCCTCCGATCACCGTCGCGCTGGCCGGAGCGGCGGGGCTCGGCTACGTGCTCGCGGTCATCGCCGGGACGGCGCCAGATGCGAAGGCCTCGGCCGTGGAAGCGACCGTCGGCGTCAACCTCACGGCGCTGGTCCTGCTTGCCTATGCCGCCATGGTCATCGCCCGCGAGCAGCGCCGGACACGGGACGCGGCCATCCGCCTGTCCACGGTGGATCCATTGACCGGGCTGTTCAACCGGACCTTCTTCTTCGCCGCCATCGGTCGCGAGATCGCGCGGTGCGCGCGGTCGGGTCGTGGGTTCTGCCTGCTGATGATGGATCTGGACGACCTGAAGGACATCAACGACCGACTCGGCCACTTCCACGGCGATCGGATCCTGCGCGGCGTCGGCGAGGTGATCACCGACGGTGTCCGGCAGATCGACACGGCCGCCCGCTACGGTGGCGACGAGTTCGTGGTGCTCCTTCCGGAGACCGATCCGACCGGCGCGTTCGTCGTTGCCGAAAAGATCCGGCGCGGCGTCAACGCGATGGCCATCGATCAGGCTATGCCCGGTTCGCACCCGTCGATCTCGATCGGGGTGGTCAGCTTCCCGGCCGACGGCCGCTCGGCGGACGAGCTGATGATCAGCGCAGACGAGGCGATGTACGCCTCGAAGCGCGCCGGAAAGGACCGGGTCACGGGTGTCTCGTTCCCGATTCGCCAGGGCGGTCGTGGCTCCGATGGGGGAGCGGGAAGAGCCGCCGGGGCAATCGACGACTCCGGTGTAGCATCGGCGCCGTGAGCGACCCCGACCCTCGCCCGGCGGCGCGACCGCGCGGCTTCTCGACCCGGGCCATCCGCGCCGCTTCCCGGGCACCCAGGATGGACCAGCTGCCGACGAGCGTCCCGATCTACCAGACCGCGACGTTCGCCTCGGCGGATGCGGACGAGCTCGGCCGGGTTGCCGCCGACCCGCGAGCCGGCTACGCGTACAGCCGGATCTCGAACCCCACGACCACCGCGCTCGGCGACGCCTACGCGGAGCTCGCCGGCGGGTCCGCGGGCCTCGCCCTGGCCTCGGGGATGGGCGCGATCCACGCCGCACTCGCCTCGCTGCTCCGGGCGGGCGATCGGGTCGTGGCTCCGGTGGCGCTCTATGGCTCGACACGGGCCTTGCTCGTGCGGACCTTCGGCGGCTTCGGGGTGCGGGTCGATTTCGTGGACACGACAGATCTCGCGGCGGTTGCGTCGGCGCTCGCCGTGGGTCCAACGCGCGTCCTCTACGCGGAGACGATCGCCAACCCGACGACCTACCTGGCCGACCACGCGGCCCTCGCCGACCTCGCGAAACGCCATGGCGCGACGTACGTCGTGGACAACACCTTCGCCTCGCCGTACGTCTGCCGGCCGCTCGAATTCGGCGCGGACCTCGTCGTCGAATCGGCGACCAAGTTCCTCGGTGGGCACAGCGACGTGATCGCCGGCGTGGTCGCCGGATCCGACGAGTTGATCGCCGGCGTCAGCCGGGTCCAGATCGACACCGGCGCCACGCTCGGGCCGCTCGAGGCGTTCCTGGTGCTTCGGGGAATCCTGACCCTGGCGGTCCGCGTCGAGCGGCACGCCCGAACCGCGGCGGCACTGGCCGCCTGGCTGGAAGCCCAGGACGGGGTGCGGTCGGTCCTGTACCCGGGGCTGCCGAGCCACCCGCAGCACGCGGTGGCCGCGCGCCAGTTCCGGGCCGGCGTGGCAGGCGGAATGCTCGCCTTCGAGGTCGACGGAGGCCGTGCAGCCGGTCGGGCCGTCATCGATGCCTTGCGGTTGCCGGAGCTGACCGCCTCGCTCGGCAGCGTTCACACGATGGTCGTCCATCCGCCATCCACCTCACAGCGACAGCTGAGCGAGGCTGAATTGGCGGAAGCCGGGATCACCCCCGGGCTTCTGCGCGTCTCCGTCGGGCTCGAGGACCTCGAGGACCTGCAGGACGACTTCAGCGCCGCGCTCGCCGCCGCACACGCCATCGCCGCCGCCGCTCGCGAGCCCGTTCCGGCCCTCGGCGCGATCTAGGGGTCCGGGCCATCGCGACCCCGGCTGCCGTGTCCGCGGCTCCGCTTCAGCCCGACGGCGTCAACGCCATCGCCCGCCTGGGCCGCGGACTCTGGCGACTCCTGACCAAGGTCGACTTCGCCGTGGCCCAGATCATCGTCCTGGCGTTGCTCGCAGTCGTCGGCATGACGATCAAGCAGATGCCGACCTTCGCGTTCCGCTCGGCGAGCGACTACGCCTCCGCCCTCGACGACCTCCATGCCCGCTACGACCCGGTGCTGGGCTCCGGGGTCGTGGACGTCCTGGAGCGCCTGGGCGCCTTCGCCATCTTCCGCTCGCCCTGGTTCAGCGCCGGACTCGTGGTCCTCGTGATCTCGATCGTGGTCTGCACCCTCGACCGGACGCCGAAGCTGTGGCGCGGGGTCAGGGAGATCCGGGTCGATCAGCCCGAACCCTTCTTCGACCCGCGCCTGCCCGATCGGGCCGCGATGTCGGGGATCTCGGCGGATGCCGTCGGCATCGTGCTGCGGCGCAACGGGCTGCACGTTCGCGAGGCGTCCGGGGCCGACGGGACGCGCTACCTCTACGGCGACCGCCACCAGTACACCAAGCTCGCGACCCTGTTCACCCACACCGGGCTCGTCCTCTTCCTGGTCGCGGCCGCGGTGACCTCGCGCCTTGGCGACGAGCAGGGCATGGTGGTTCCCGTGGGCAGCTCCCTCACCGTCCAGCCGATCGGAACGCCGGGGCTGCTGCTGGTCAAGAACCTCGACTTCGAGGCCCCTGGCTTCGATACCGGCCAGGCCACCGATTTCACCACGGATCTCGCGGTCTACCAGGACGGCCGCCAGATCGCGCACAAGACGATCCGGGTCAACGACCCATTGTCGGTGGCCGGCTACACCTTCCACCAGAACGGGTTCGGGCCGGCGCCGTACCTGGTCGTCCGCGATTCGGC
Source organism: Candidatus Limnocylindria bacterium (assembly GCA_041484785.1). Lineage (GTDB taxonomy): Bacteria > Chloroflexota > Limnocylindria > Limnocylindrales > CSP1-4 > SPCO01. The sequence continues at coordinate 723 of JBGPIH010000146.1, read as the reverse complement.
GGGCAAGCCGCTGTGGGACGGCGCGATCCCGCTGACCGATGCCGCCGCGGGTTCGCCCTACGGCATCCAGGGCGTCCCCGGGACCGATCTCGGGCTCCAGCTCCTGCTGCGCAGGCAACCCGACGGGAGCGGCGTCGTGCTGATCCTGCCGTACCGGGTGGTCGGGACCAACCCGGACGGCACGCCGATCTCCGAGAGCTTCACGGCGCTCGCCCTGGCGAAGGGCGAGACGGGCCTCGCCCGTGACATCGGCCTGAGCATCGAGCTGCGGGACGTTGGCGAGTACACCTTGCTGATCGCCAAGCGCGACCCTGGCCAGGGGCTGATCTGGCTGGCCTTTGCCTCGCTGATCGCGGGGATCACGATCACCTTCTACCGACCGCGCCGCCGGGTCTGGACCCGGCTTACGCCTGACGGCCGGCTCGGAATCGTCTGGCGATCCGACCGCTACGTCGACGTCGAGCGGGAGTTCGGGCGCCTGCTGGATCAGCTCGTGGCCGTCCGCGGAACCGGCTGAGGCGGCGCGCGGACGGCGCAGCGCCAGGGCGCAGGAGAAACGTGCTGAGGCACAACCCGGCGGCCGCTCGTCGGCGCTGAATCGCAACCTATGGCGCTGCTATCGTGGGCGTGCCGGCGCCGCAGCCGAACGTGGTGCCGTGCGCACAATGGCCGGCTCACCTCACGCGTCCGACGTCTCCGGGCCGACCGCCAGCGTTGCCGACG
>JBGPIH010000145.1:0-7815 GCA_041484785.1 Candidatus Limnocylindria bacterium | reverse complement strand
GCGGGAGGGCGAGATGCTCCTCCGGCAGAGCGGTGCCGGCTACCTGGAGATCCTCGCGGCCGGCGGCGGGATCCTCTCGACCGTGGTAGCGACGCGGGCGGCATCGTCCGACCAGCTCCTTGCCCACGGGCGGCGCTGGCTCGACGAGATGCTCGGGCACGGCGTCACGACGGTCGAGGCCAAGTCCGGCTATGGCCTGGACCTCGAGACCGAGATCCGGCTGATCGAGATCGCCTTCCGGCTCGGTCTCGAAGGGCCCGTGGAGGTGGTCCCCACCTACCTGGGTGCCCACGCCGTACCGCCGGAGTTCCGGGCGCGACCGGACGGCACCGAGGCGTACGTCCGATCGATCCTCGAGGAGCAGCTGCCCGGCATCGCGGCACACGGACGGGCGCGGTTCTGCGACGTCTTCTGCGAGACCGGGGTCTTCGACGCGCACCAATCGCGGCGGATCCTGCAGGCTGCGGCGAGCTACGGCATGGCCTCGCGCCTCCACGCCGACGAGCTCGCCCCATCCGGCGGTGCCGAGCTGGCCGCGGAGCTCGGGGCCGCCTCGGCCGATCACCTGGCGGCGCCGTCGGAGGCCGGGATCGCCGCGCTCGCACAGGCGGCGACCGACGGTCGGGCCGTCGTGGCGACCGTGCTTCCGGCGACGACCTGGTTCCTCATGAAGGACCATGGCGCGCCGGCGCGCACCTTCATCGATCGCGGGATCCCGGTCGCCATCGGGACGGACTTCAATCCGGGCACCTCGCCGACGGCCAGCCTGCCGCTGGCCATGACCATCGCCTGCGTCGAGCTTGGCCTCACGCCGGACGAAGCCTTGAGTGCAGTCACGATCAACGCCGCCCGTGCCCTCGGGCTCGAGGACGAGATCGGCTCGATCGAGCCCGGCAAGAGCGCCGACCTGGTGGTCTGGCGAGTGCCGACCTCGACGCAGATCCCGTATTGGCCGGCTGCCGACCTCGTGCGGACGGTCGTCAAGCGGGGGCGCGTCGTCCTCGACCGGAGCTAGGTGGCCCAGTCCGTCAGCCGGCCGGGTGGCCAGCATTGCCCGCCCGCGGTCGCGGCGATGCGCCCGCCCGCGGTCGCGGCGATGCGCCCGCCCGCGGTCGCGGCGATGCGCCAGCTCGCGGTCGCGGCGATGCGCCCGCCCGCGGTCGCGGCGATGCGCCCGCTCGCGGTCGCGGCGATGCGCCAGCTCGCGGTCGCGGCGATGCGCCAGCGCATCATCACGACCCGGCCCACGCGGAGCGACCCGCCACCTTTGACAGCGTTCGGGGGTGGCCATGCATGGATACATCGATTCTGATCCCTGCCCGGATCGGGTACCCGGTAATGGCTGGATGAGCGCCGTCCGGTATCAATTCGCCGATGCCGACGCCCCGCAGCGCTCCTACCAGGAAACCGGTTGAGCCCATCGCCGTGGCCGTGCGCGAGGTCAGGACGACGATAGGCTGGTCCCAACGAGAGTTGAGTCGGCGCTCCCGCGTGCCTCAGTCGATGATCTCGCGCATCGAGGCAGGGAAGCTGGCAGACGTGTCGCTCGTGACGGCAACCCGCCTCCTCGAGTCGATGGGTGGGCGGCTTCGAATCGAGATTGACGTTCCCTTCCTGGGTGACCGTCGACGTCAACGCGACCCGGTACATGCGCGTATGTCCGGCCACATCGCTCGGCGGCTCGAGCACATCGACTGGCGGGTCGCCAGCGAGGTCGAGGTGGGTGGTGACCGCTCCCGTGGCTGGATCGACCTCCTGGCGCTCAACCGATCAACCGGCTTGCTGCTCGTCATCGAAGTCAAGACGGAAATCCATGACCTCGGGCACATCGACCGGGCGCTCGGTTGGTACGAGCGCGAGGCCTGGGCGGCGGCTCGGCGACTCGGCTGGCGACCCGTCACCGTGACTGGCTGCCTCCTCCTCCTGATGACCCGACAGAACGACGACGCCATCGGCTTCAATCGGGAGACTCTCAGGCGGCTGTTCCCACTTCGGGCGGCCGTTCTGCGTCGGATTGTCGATGGCGACGAAGCGGCCCCGCGGCGCGGCGCGCGAGCCCTGGCGATGGTCGATCCGCGCTCCAGGCGTTGGGCCTGGCTGCGTCCAACGCGCGAGGAGGGTCGCCGGACGCCCGCTCCCTATGCGGACTACGCGGATTTCATGCGTGCGACCGTTAGTTCGCCAACCCGTCAACGCGCCACGTCCCGCGCTCGCAGACCGTTGTGATGCGGCGCGACATCATTTCCGAATAGGCCACGCTCAGCGGTCCCACGAGCCGAGCAGAAGTCGAGGGCTGCGACGCACGTTTCGCTTGAGTCTGATCCTGCGGCGGATCACCGCCGTCCGCAGCGGATCACCGCCGCCCGCGGCCCGCCGCCCGCCGGCGTCAGACCTGTTTGCCGCGCGATTCGAGGAGGACGGTGGTCGTCTCGGCCGGAAGGCTCGTGGCCGTGACGGACACCTTGGGCTGGGTCGCGGGCTCGGTGCCCATCTCGTGGAAGAAGCGCTTCATGGCCTCCGCGCAATCGGCATCGTCGTCGCAGATCGGCATGGGGACCACGATCCTGGGGTCGAGCTGGGCCACGACCGCGGCCGCCTGGCTCGGTGAGAGCGAGCCGCCCAGCGGGACGCACACGATGTCCACGGGCCCGATGTCCGCGAGCTTCTCCTCGGACAGCAGGTGCCCGACCTCCCCGAGATGGATCGTGTGCAGTCCGTCGACCTCGATGACGAAGGCGACCTGCTTGCCGGACTCGGCGCCCCGCGCATCGTCGCGGTAGGTGCGCACGCCGGTCACCAGGACTTCCTTGATCTCGTACTCGCCGGGACCGTCCAGCACGAAGGCGCCTTCCAGGCTCGTTGGCAGGAGCGTCTTGCCGTCGCGCGAATGCTTGCCCTTGGCTCGGGGCAGCGGGTTGTCGTCCGGGTGACTGAAGGTGACGACGTCGGCCGCGATCCCGCGTCCGGTCGGCCCGACGACGGACTGGTACGGATCGGCCACGACGATGGCATCCCTGCCGCGAATCCGGATGCACGTGCGCCCGTACCAGGTGAGTTCCATCGCTTCGATTCTGACACAGCGGACTCATCAGCCGCTTCATTCCGGTGGGTGTCTCGAGAATCGGCGCCCTGGCCCAGGCGCAAGGCGCCGGCGAGCACGTGAGCGAGCGCACTGGAAGTGCGTGAGCGAGCGAGCGGAGCCGGCAACGCGGCGATGGGTCATCCGGGGCGCCGCCGTCCTGACCGCCACTCCCCGGAAAAGGGAGACCGGAGGCGCCTGCCCAATCGGCGCCTCCGGTCGGAGGGAGGGAGGAAGGAACCGTTGAGGGTTCGTCCGAGCCATACGCTACGGCGCTCGCATTCAGGGTCGAGTCGGCATCCGATTAAGAAAGCGACATTCCCGCCGATCCCCGGGCCGAAGCTGGGCGCCGTGCGACAATCGGCGCATGTCCGACCCGCTCGCCCGGGGCTGGACTCGACGGTCGGCCATCGCGGCACTGCTCGCGTCGGCCCTGATCATCCCGGCCGGCTGCGGGTCGCCCGCCCCGACCCCGTCGCCGTCGAGCGCCCCTCCAAGCGTCGCGCCGACGGCGCAACCAACGGCGCGACCGACGGCGACCGCGTCGCCGTCCCCGGTCGCCAGCGTCGACGTCGCCGCCATCTACGACGCCATCGAGCAGCAGGTCGTCGAGATCCGCGGGCTGAAGCCGAGCCGGCCGGTCGAGCGCCAGTTCATCGACCAGGCCGAGCTGCGAACCATGGTTACCGAGGAGTTCGACCGCGAGTCGCCGCCGGCCTATGTCGCGGCCAACGAGCGGCTCGACAAGGCCCTCGGGCTGATCCCCGCCGATTCCAGCCTGCGCGACCTGACCCTGGACATGCTGAGCGGCGGCGTGGCCGGCTTCTACCGGAACGACCAGGGAACGCTCTACGTGGTCTCGAAGTCCGGGGCTCCCGGGGTCGCCGAGCGAATCACCTTCGCCCACGAGTACGACCATGCGCTCCAGGACCAGAACTTCCCGGTCTTCAGGGACCAGCAGGGGGTCCTCGACCAGTCGGACAGGATCCTGGCCCGACAGGCGATCTACGAAGGCGACGCATCGCTGCTGATGACTCTCTGGGCAGCGACCCACTTCAGCCCGCAGGACATGCTCGCCTACCTTGCGCTGAGCGCCGATCCGACCACCCAGGCCGTCCTCCAGCGGACGCCCGCGTTCCTGCGCGATCTGCTGCTCTACCCGTACACGACCGGCCTCTCCTACGTCCAGGTCGCCCAGCTCCGCGGCGGCTGGGACGGCGTGAACGACCTCTACCGGCGGATGCCCGAGTCGACCGAGCAGATCCTCCACCCGGAGAAGTACGCGGCGAACGAGGCGCCCATCGAGGTGACCCTGCCGGACGATCTGGCAGCACAGCTCGGGGCTGGCTGGTCGGTGCCGCTCGAGGATTCGTTCGGCGAGCTCCAGCTCGGGATCTGGTTGCGCGAGGCCGGTGTGGCGCCGGCGACCGCGACGGCGGCCGCGGCCGGCTGGGGTGGCGATCGACTGGCCGTCGTCGAGGGCCCGTCAGGCGCCTGGGGCGTCGTCATCGAGACGACCTGGGACACGACCGCCGATGCTTCCGAGTTCGCCGACGCCTCGACGGTCGCCGTGAACGGGCTGGCGACCCCGGCCCGGATCTCGGCCCCGGCCGGACGGAGCGTGACGATCCTGATCGGCTCCGACGAGGCGTCGCTGCTCGCGCTCGACGTCATCTTCGGCGCCACCGGCGTCTGAGCCCGGGGGGTCGTCCGCGCGGCCCTGGGCCGAACTACATGGACGCGGGCGCCGAGATCCCCAGCAAGCGCAGCGCGTTGGCCAGCGTGATCCGGGCGGCCTCGGCCAGAGCCAGGCGCGCCGCGGAGCGCCCCGGTTCCTCGACATCCACGACGCGGGCGTCGCGATAGAAGGCGTGGAACGTCGTGGCGAGCTCGGTCGCGTAGGCCGTGATTCCGTGGGTCTCCTCGGCCGCGACGGCGTCCTCCACGACCTCGGGGAACCTCGCCACCGCCCGCGCCAGCGCGGCCTCGGGCGCGCCGGCGAGCGACCCCTCGACATCGCGGGCGGGCGCCAGGCCTGAATCCGCCGCCTTGCGCATGATCGAGGCGATCCGGGCGTGCGCGTACTGGACGTAGTAGACCGGGTTCTCGTTGGACTGCTTCTTCGCCAGCTCGATATCGAGATCGATGGCGCTCGTGTTCGCCCGGCAGCCGAAGTACCAGCGCGCGGCGTCGACGCCGATCTCTTCGAGCAGCTCGTCGAGGGTGATGAATTCCCCGGCCCGCTTCGACATCGAGACCTCCACCCCATCGCGGACGAACCGGACCCAGGCCACGAGGAGCATCTCCACGGCGGCCTTGTCGTAGCCCATCGCCTCCGCGGCATTGCGCACGCGGGCGACCGTCCCGTGGTGGTCGGCCCCCCAGATGTAGATGAGGTGATCGAATCCCCGGCTGAACTTCTCGGTCACGTAGCCGATGTCGGCGGCGAAGTAGGTCAGCCGGCCGTCGGCGCGGACGATGACCCGGTCCTTGTCGTCGCCGAACGTCGTCGAGCGGAACCACAGGGCGCCATCGCGCTCGTAGAGGTGACCGCCCGCTCGCAGCCGCTCGATCGCCCGATCCACCCAGCCCTCGGTGTGGAGCGAACCCTCGGTCTTCCAGACGTCGAAGTGGACACCGAGCCGGTCGAGCGACGCCTCGATGCCGGCCCGGACCCGCTCCGACGCCCAGCGGCCGACGACTTCGGCGGGATCCTCCGCGGCGTCGGCGGCATCCCGGACGTCGTCGGGCAACTCGCGGGCCAGGTCGCCGACGTAGTCACCGTGGTAGCCGTCCTCGGGGATCGGCGTGCCGTCTCGGACCGCGAGCACCGACGCGCCGAGGTGGTCGACCTGGGTGCCGAAGTCGTTGAAGTAGTACTCGCGAGTGACGTCCCGGCCGCCGGCTTCCAGGACCCGGCAGAGCAAATCGCCGACAAACGCGCCGCGGGCATTGCCGACGGTCAGCGGCCCGGTCGGATTGGCCGACACGAACTCGACGTTGACCCGACGGGGATGAGCGTCGCCGGCCTGCCCCCGACCCCAGGATGACGGGGCGTCCAGGATGGCCGCGATGGTCCGTTCGAGCGCGCGGTCGGCGAGCCGCAGGTTGAGGAACCCCGGCGCGGCCGCCTCGGCAACGGCGATCGGACTCGTCGACGATGGATCCGCGGCCTCGCGGTTCAGCTCGGAGGCGATGGCGGCGGCGATCGCGAGCGGGGCCATCCGGTAGGGCCGGGCCAGCTTCATGGCGAGGTTCGTCGCAAGGTCGCCGTGATCCGGCCTGGCCGGCCGGGCGATCTCGATCGGGGGCGCGGCGGCGTCCACGGGGAGTGCCGGGAGCGCACCGGACGCGATCGTGCTTTCCCACGCCCGCGCGACGGCGCGGCGCACCTCCGTCCGCAATGGCGCGGGCGGCGGCATTGGCGTGGAGTCGTCCGTCACGGTGGTCTCCTGCAGCGTCGGGAGCGTCATCGTAGCCGGACAGACCGACCGCCCGGCTGGAGCCCGAGTCCGATCCGGTGCCGGCGCGCGGCGGCGGGTGGCGGCGATCCGCCGCCGAAGGTCCGGGGGCGGGGCCGTACCCAGTGGTGACTTCGGTCAACGAAGACGGGCCAGTTTGAGCGGACCGGTGGGGTCCGGTGAGCAGGTAAAGGTACTTCGGCACTAGGAAGGTCAGGGGTCGGGCGGCCACCATATGGACGGCCGATCGTGACCGAATCTCGGACACCGGCCGATGCACTTATCAGGCCATCGCGCCATAGCGACCCCGAGCGGGGGAAGGAGCGTCATCCAATGAAGCTGAGGAAGATCGGCGCACTCTTGGGGGCCGCGGCATTGACGTTCGGGATTCTCGGGTTCGCTCCCGTCGTGATGGCGGGGCATAACCCTCCGCCGGCGGACTCCTGCGGCTACCCAACGGGTTCCGTCGCGCGTCCGAACACGATCTTCAACGAGAACGAGATCATGCGCTACTCCGCCGTCACGGCGGACGGCACAGGGATCTTCCTCCTCTACAACGACGAGCACACCCTGACGCTCGGTGAGAGCACCGTGGCTCATCCGATCTCGCCGTGGAGCCCGACGTACACGAGCGGAACGCTCAAGGCGGACCAGAAGGCGGACCCGTTGATCGGTGATCCCACCGCCGCCGACGCCGCCGGTCGGCCGATCTACCCGGCCGCGTTCGTGACGGATTTGGGTCCGAGCGGGTCGGCCGATCTCAGCCTGAGGACTGGAGACTGGCAGTCGAAGGCCGTGGGCACCGCTGCCAATGTCGGCGCGAACCCGCCCAGCTTCGTCGCCGGCACCTGGAAGGCCTATCAGGGCCCCAGCATCAACACCGCTGACACCGTGAAAAACAACTACTTCGAAGGTCCGACCCCGCCAGCCGACGTTGTGCCTGCCGGTCTGACGAATCAGGGCTGGAGTGCGGACATCCGCTGGGACTTCGCCGACCTCAAGCTCGCTGACGGCTCTTCGCCGCTCCCCGGCCACAAGTACCGCGTGCAGTTCATGGCCCACGACGGTGACCAGAACCAGGAAGGCGGCGACGTCGGCGAAGGCTGCGCGAACTTCGACGTCCCAATCCCCCCAACCCCACACCTCTCGATCACCAAGGTCGCCACCGAGTCGAGCTATAACACGGTCGGCCAGGTCATCCACTACACGATCGTCGCGACCAACGACGGCAACACGACGCTCGCGTCGGTGAACGTCACTGATCCGAACGCCGTC
>JBGPIH010000144.1:0-7889 GCA_041484785.1 Candidatus Limnocylindria bacterium | reverse complement strand
GCGGGGGGGGCCTGCCCAGGGGGGCGTGGCCCCGGCGCGGGCCCCCAGGGCGGGGTCGGGGCGCCACCGCGCGGAGACGACAACGCCGGAATGGCCCGTCCGAGCCGGCGACCGCGTCAGCGAGGCGGTCTGTAAGCCGAGTTCTGTCCCGCTCGCCTCACGGCGAAACGGGGATGGTCATCCATCTGGGGCCGCCGGTCGCCCGACGGCTCATGCGGCCGACCCGAGGGCTGGGCAGCGCACCTCTCCCCCACTGACGGTTCCCCGTCCGCGGGTTGCGCCCTCCTATTTGGCCTTGCTCCGGGTGGAGTTTGCCCGTTTCACTCCGACGGTCGGCTTTCGCCGCCCGCCGGCATCGTCACTGTGGCACTGGTCCTCGCCTCGCGGCGGGCGGGCGTTACCCGCCACCCTGCGCTGAGGAGCTCGGACTTTCCTCACGCCGTCCGAGGGTTGCCCCAACGGCCGGCGCGCGACCATCCGACCGCCTCGCTGACCCACCGAGTCTACGCCGAGGCCCACAACCGCGGGTCCAGGCCCAGGCCCCGATCAAGGTCTGGTGACGACGACCGTCGGACCGCCCGCGTTGATGCGATCGATCGCCTGGTTGGCCAGGGCGTCGGCGACCGAGTTCTCCACCCGGGGCACGTGGACCGCGCTCCAGCGCTCGAAGCCGGCGAGGAGCCGGCGGCACGACGTCCAGAGTGGAATCAGCTTGGCATCCTTGACCCGCCAGCGGCCGCTGAGCTGTTCCACGATCAGCTTCGAATCCAGCATCAGGTGGACCTCGCGGGCGCCCAGCTCGCGCGCGAGGTCCAGGGCTCGCAGCGTGCCGGTGTACTCGGCCACGTTGTTGGTCTGGATTCCGAGGTACTCCGAGATCGACGCATCTGGCGTCGCACGGGGGTCGCGAGCGTCGGCCCGTCCAAGGTCGAACAACGCCGCCCCGAGCGAGGCGGGACCCGGGTTGCCCCGGGCGGCGCCGTCGGTCCGGATCAGGAACCCGCGCCGGGCGGCCCCATCGGCCGGTCGGGCGTCCAGCTCGGGGAAAAACGGCTCGCTCAGACCCCTCGCTCCACGATCGCCGCGCTGACCTCGAGGATGGCCTGGGTGATCTTGATTCCGCGCGGGCAGGCATCGGTGCAGTTGAAGATCGTGCGGCAGCGCCAGACGCCGTCCTTGTCGGCCAGGATCTGGAGCCGTTCGTCGCCGCCCTGATCGCGCGAATCGAAGATGAACCGGTGCGCGTTGACGATGGCCGCGGGCCCCACGTACGAAGGCTGCGCCCAGAACGAAGGGCACGACGTCGTGCAGGCCGCGCACAGGATGCACTTGGTGGTGTCGTCGTAGGTCGCCCGGTCGGCCGGCGACTGGAGTCGCTCGCGGGCGGGCGGCGGGCCCTCATTGATCAGGAAGGGCTGGACGCTCCTGAGCTTGTCGAAGAAGCTCTCCATGTCCACGACGAGGTCCTTGACCACCGGGAGGCCGGGCAGCGGCGCCACGGTGATCCTTCGGCTGCCGAGCTGCTCGACCCGGATCTTGCAGGCCAGCCGGTTGCGCCCGTTGATCAGCATGGCGTCGGAGCCGCAGATGCCATGCGCGCACGATCGACGGAAGGTCAGCGTCCCGTCCTGCTCGTACTTGACCCGATTCAGCAGGTCCAGGACCCGGTCCAGCTTCGGGTCGGCGTCCACCGCGTACGACTCCCAGTGCGGGCGTTCGTCGCGCTCGGGGTCGTAGCGGAGGATTCGAAAGTCGACGTTCATCTCGTTCCAGAGTGGCTCAGTAGACCCGTGGCTTGGGTTCGAAACGGGTGATCGTCACCGGCTTGTAGGTCAGGGTGGGTCCGCCTTCGGCCCGGGTGGCGAGCGTGTGGGTGAGGAAGTTGACATCGTCGCGCTCGGGATAGTCCTCGCGGGCGTGGGCGCCCCGGCTCTCCTTGCGGGCGAGCGCGGAGACCACCGTGGTTTCGGCGCAGTCGAGCAGATAGCCCACCTCGCGGGCTTCGAGGAGATCCGTGTTGTAGGTCTTGCCCTTGTCCTGCACGGAGGCTCGGGCGTACCGCTCGCGAAGATCACGGACCCGGCGAAGCGCCTCGGTCAGGTGCGCCTCGTCCCGGTAGATCCCGACGTTGTCCATCATCACGTCGGCCAGGTCGCGCCGAATGTGCGCCGGGTTCTCGCCGGTACGGCGCGACCGAAGGCTCTCGATCTCCTCTTGAACGGGCGCTTCGGCGTCACCTGGCAGCTCGGCCAGCCCGACACCTGCGACATCGGCGGCCATCTGCCGTCCTGCGCGGCGACCGAAGACCAGGAGATCGACCAACGAGTTCGTCCCCAGCCGATTCGCGCCGTGCACGCTCACGCAGGCGGCTTCGCCGGCGGCGTACAGCCCGGGGACGACACTGCCGGCGGAATCGCGCGTGACCCGCGTCCGGATGTCGGTCGGGATGCCGCCCATCGCGTAATGGGCTGTCGGCTGGACCGGGACCGGCTCGGTGATCGGTTCGATCCCCTGGTAGACCCGGACGAACTCGGTGATGTCGGGCAGCTTCTCATCGATCAGCTTGCGTCCGAGATGGCGCAGGTCGAGGTAGACATAGTCCTTGCCGTCGATCCCACGACCCGCCCGGATCTCCTGGTAGATCGCCTGGCTGACCATGTCGCGCGGGGCGAGCTCCATGAGCTTGGGCGCGTAGCGGTCCATGAACCGGTGGCCGTCGTTGTCGATCAGGTAGCCGCCTTCACCGCGGGCGGCCTCCGAGAGCAGGATCCCGAGGCCCACGATCCCGGTCGGGTGGAACTGGTAGAACTCCATGTCCTCCATCGGGATCCCGTGGCGATACGCCAGCGCGACCCCATCGCCGGTCAGGCTCCAGGCGTTGGACGTGACCCGGAACATCCGCCCGAACCCGCCCGTCGCGAGCAGGACCGCCTTGGATCGGAACGTATGGAGCTCGCCGTCGGCGATCCGGTAGGCCACAACGCCGGCCGCCCGTCCGCCGGATCCGAGCTCACGGCCCTCCGACAGGAGGTCGACCACGTGGTACTCGTCGTAGAACTTGACGCCGTACTTGATGGCCTGCTGGTAGAGGGTCTGCAGGATCATGTGACCGGTCCGATCGGCGGCGAAGCAGGCCCGGCGAACCGCGCCCTCCCCGAAGTTGCGGGTGTGACCGCCAAAGCGACGCTGGTCGATCCTGCCGTCAGGGGTACGGTTGAACGGCAGACCCATGTGCTCGAGCTCGATCACGGTCTCGATCGCCTCGCGAGCGAGGACTTCCGCCGCGTCCTGGTCCGTCAGGTAGTCGCCGCCCTTGATGGTGTCGAACATGTGCCACTCCCAGTGGTCCTCCTCGAGGTTCCCGAGCGCGGCGCACACACCACCCTGCGCTGCCCCGGTATGGGAGCGAGTGGGATAGAGCTTGGTCAGGACGGCGGCGTCCACACCGGCCCGGGCCAGTTCGACGGCAGCCCAGAGACCGGCCCCGCCGGCTCCCACGATCAGGGCGTCATGATCGATCTGCATCGTCGTGTCAGCCGGCCGGGACGACGGTCGGGAGGGTGAGGACGACGACGCTGCCCATCACGAACAGGCCGATCGCCAGCAGGTAGAGGCCCATCGTCAGGCCGATGCGGACGCCGCCACGCGTGTAGTCGCCGATGACCGTGCGGACACCCATGAAGCCGTGGAAGAGGACCATCATCAGCAGCGTCCAGTCGAAGACCCGCCAGAAGAGGCTGCTCCAGCGAACGGTGGTGATGAAGTCGGCGTTCTGCAACGCCGGGTCGTACAGGACGTGCAGGATCAGGTAGTGGGTCAGCGCGAGCACGAAGAGCGCCACGCCGGTCAGGCGCATCAGGTACCAGACCGCCAGCTCGAAGCCGCCGCCCTGCGGCTTGGCCGACCGGAGACCGTAGCGACTCATCTCAGCCGCCCCACAACGGCTTGAAGATGAAATAGGAGACGATCGCGCCGAGGACGGCGAAGATCACCCAGTTGGTCAGCCACATCTGGCGCTGGTAGCGGGTCAATGCCGGCCAGAAGTCCATGACGATGATCCGCAGGCCGTTCAGCGCGTGATACAGCAGCGCCGCGCCGAGCAGCGCCTCCAGGACCCGGCCGATCGGGCTGGCATAGATCGCCAGGAGCTCGTCGTAGGCCTTCGGGTTGCCGCCAACCAGGTAGATGTCGACGACGTGGAGGATGACGAAGGCCCAGATCGCGACGCCCGAGATCCGGTGGAACGCCCAGGCGGCCATCCCGATCCCGCCGCGATATCGAATCAGCATCAGGGCACCAGCCGGGCGATGATCGCGTCCGCGAAGGCCGCCGTTCCGGCCGTTCCGCCCATGTCGTAGGTCAGCACCCGGCCCTCGGCGATGACGTCGCGGACGGCCGTCTCGACCCGGGTTCCCTGGTCCGGGTGGCCCAGGTGCCGGAGCATCAGGGCGCCCGACAGGATCAGCGCCGTCGGGTTGGCCTTGTCCATGCCGGCGTACTTCGGGGCCGATCCGTGCACCGGCTCGAAGACCGCGGCGTCCGTCCCGATGTTGGCGCCCGGCGCGACGCCCAGGCCACCCACGAGCCCGGCCGCCAGGTCGCTGATGATGTCGCCGTACAGGTTGGGCAGCACGAGGACGTCGTAGAGCTCCGGCTTCTGCACCAGCTGCATGCACATGTTGTCGACGATCCGGTCCTCGAACTCGATCCGGCCGTCGTAGTCGGCCGCGATCGTCCGGCAGGACTCCAGGAAGAGCCCGTCCGACAGCTTCATGATGTTGGCCTTGTGGACCGCCGTCACGCGGTGCCGGCCATTGGCCACGGCGTACTCGAACGCGAACCGGGCGATCCGCTCGGATGCGGCCCGGGTGATGATCTTGATGCTCTCGGCGGCGTCGGGGCCGACCATGTGCTCGATCCCGGCGTAGAGGTCCTCGGTGTTCTCGCGGACGATCACGAGGTCGACGTCTTCGTAGCGGCTGTCGAGGCCCTTCATCGAGCGGGCCGGGCGCAGGTTCGCGTACAGGCCGAGCGCCTGGCGCAGCGTGACATTCACGCTTCGGAACCCGGCCCCGACCGGGGTTGTGATCGGCCCCTTGAGCGCGACCTTGGTCCGCCGGATCGACTCGAGCACGTTGTCCGGCAGCGGCGTCCCGTACTCGGCGATGGTCGCCTCGCCCGCCTGGACCGTCTCCCACTCGAAGGTGAGTCCGGTCGCGTCGAGGACGCGGCAGGTCGCCTCCGCCAGCTCCGGGCCAATGCCGTCGCCGGGGATCAGGGTCACACGGTGGGCCATGCACCGATTGTAGCGACGCGGCGTGACCAGCGAGGGAGGCGGTGGCCGCGCAGGCGTACCCGGTAGCGTCCGCGCCGCTGGGCTACCATCACCCTTCCCGGCCCCCGATGGCCGACGCCGGAGATCGGAGCCGCGAATCACGTGAAGATTCAGGAAGCCGACGCCAAGTCCCTGCTGCTGGCCCAGGGGCTTCCCGTACCCGCCTGGGAGGTCGCTCACACCGTCGAGGAAGCCCGGCTCGCGGCAGAGCGCACGTTCGCCGGCGGCGCCCGGCAGGTCGTCATCAAGGCCCAGGTCCTGGTCGGCGGCCGGGGCAAGGCGGGTGGCGTCAAGCTGGCCGGATTCCCGGATCAGGCCGAGCTCGTGGCCGGCGCCATCCTGGGCATGGAGATCAAGGGGATCACGGTCCGCAAGGTCCTCGTCGCGGCGGCCGCCGACATCGTCAAGGAGTTCTACATGTCCGCGGTGCTCGACCGCGCGGCCGGGCGGATACTCCTGATGGGTTCGGCCGAGGGCGGCGTCGAGATCGAACAGGTTGCCGCGACCAACCCCGGGGCGATCGTTCGCGTCCACGCCGACCCGCTGCTCGGGCTGCTCGACTTCCAGGCCCGCCAGTTCGCGTTTGCCATGGGCCTGGGAGCCCACCTGAAGGCGGCCGTGGCCGTCGCCCTGGGCCTCGTCGCGACGATGCTCGCCTACGACGCGGACCTGGTCGAGATCAACCCGCTGGCCATCGTCCGCGAGACCGATGCCGCCGGTGCCACGGTCGAACGGCTGGTGTGCCTCGACGCCAAGGTGACCCTGGACGACTCCGCCCTTCCCCGCCATCCCGGGCTCGAGGCGTTGCGCGATCCGGACGACGAGGCTCCGGCCGATCGGGAGGCCCGCGAGGCCGGCCTCACCTTCATCAAGCTCGACGGCACGATTGGCTGCATGGTCAACGGCGCGGGCCTGGCAATGACCACGATGGACCTGGTCAAGCGAGCCGGTGGCGAGCCCGCCAACTTCCTGGACATCGGCGGCGGGGCGCGGGCCGATCGGGTCGCGGCCGCGATGCGGATCATCCTGGCCGATCCGAAGGTCACCGCGATCCTGGTCAACATCTTCGGCGGGATCACCCGCGGGGACGAGGTCGCCCGTGGCCTGATCGAGGCCCGCGCGGTCCAGGAGCGCGACGTCCCGATGATCGTCCGGATCGTCGGCACCAACGCCCTCGAAGCTGCGACGCTCCTCGAGCAGGCCCATTTCAGCACGGCCGCCACGCTCGATGAGGCGGCGGTCAAGGCCGTGGCGGCTTCGCGCCGGTCGGGGTCCGCGGCATGAGCATCCTGGTCGGGCGTGAGACGCGACTGGTGGTTCAGGGCATCACCGGCCGGGAGGGAGACTTCCACAGCCGGCAGATGCGCGAGTATGGGACCTCGATCGTCGCCGGGGTCACGCCAGGCAAGGGCGGCCAGATGGCCCTCGGCGGGTCCGTTCCCGTCTTCGATACGGTCGTCGAGGCCGTTCGCCAGACCGGCGCGAACACGTCCTGCATCTTCGTCCCGGCCGCCGGCGCACCGGACGCCGTCATGGAGGCGACCGCCGCCGGGATCGCCACGATCTTCTGCATCACCGAGGGGATCCCGGCCCTCGACATGGTCCCGGCGCTCGAGTTCGTGCGGCGAGCCGAGGCCCGATTGATCGGGCCCAACTGCCCGGGTGCCACCTCGCCGGGCTCGGCCAAGGTGGGGATCATTCCCGGCTCGATCCATCGCGAGGGGCGAGTCGGCGTGGTCAGCCGCTCGGGGACCCTGACCTACGAAGCGGTCCAGGCGATGACCGACGCCGGCGTGGGCCAGTCGACCTGTGTCGGGATCGGTGGCGACCCGATCATCGGGACGAACTTCCTCGACGTCCTTCAGCTCTTCGCCGCCGATGACGGGACGGACGCGATCGTCCTGATCGGCGAGATCGGTGGGGCGGCCGAGGAAGCCGCCGCGGCATGGGCCGGCGAGCACCTCGACCACCTCCCAAAGGTCGCCTTCATCGCCGGCCGAACCGCACCGGAAGGCAAGCGGATGGGCCACGCCGGGGCGATCATCTCCGGAGGCGCCGGGACGGCGGCCTCCAAGGTCGCAGCGCTCGAGGCGGCCGGCTTCCTGGTCGCCGGTTCGCCGCTGGAGCTGCCGACGTTGCTACGCGACGCCGGCTACCGCGGCTAGAGACTGCGACGATGCATCTGTCGGACGTGCGTTTCCTGTTCGACCATGACCGCTGGGCGACGACGAAGGTGCCGGACGCGGCGGTCGGCGTGGACGACGCGATCTGGTCGGCGCCGAACGCAATCGGCGAGCGCGGCCTCGGCGGCGTCCTGGTACACATGCTAGGTGCCCAGCAGCGCTGGCGGCACGGACTCTCGGGCAACTCGGAAAAACCCAGGCCGCAGGCCGATCCCCTGCCGACGGTCGGGGGCCTGCGCGCCGCGTGGACCGCCGAGTGGCCCGCCGAGGCGCTGGCGAGCACCTCGGCATGACCCACTTGATGGATCTCGTGGCCGGGAACGCCAAGGAGATTCTGCTGGTCATCGGGCTCGACGATCTCGCCGCCCTCG
>JBGPIH010000143.1:0-8071 GCA_041484785.1 Candidatus Limnocylindria bacterium | reverse complement strand
ACCCTGATCGAGGGCGACGCCCTCGACCAGGACCTCGTCCACCTGGTCGAGCCGCCCTACGACGTCGTGGCCAACCTGCCGTACCACATCACCAGCCCCATCCTGCACGCGTTGCTGGGGCAACCGCCACGGCCGGAGCGGCTCGTCCTGATGGTCCAGCACGAGGTCGCCGAGCGGATCGCGGCGCCACCCGGAAAGATGAGCTACCTGTCCGTGTTCGTGCAGTACCACGCCCGGGTCCGGGTCGCCTTCGGCGTCCCGGCGGCCGCCTTCGAGCCGGAGCCCGCGGTGGAATCCGCGGTCATCGTGGTCGAACCCTACGACGCGGACGACCGGCTCGACCCCGACACCGAGGACGAACTGTGGCGGCTCGTCCAGGCCGCCTTCCGCGAGCGGCGCAAGATGATCCACAACGTGCTCGCCCGACAGCTCCCCCTCGATGCCGGCCGCGTCACGGCCGCCCTGGCAGCCGCACGCATCGAGCCCGATCGGCGCCCCCAGACCCTCGCCGTCGGGGAGTGGCTCGCGCTGCGCGAGGCACTCGGACCGATCGGGGTCGATGGCCGCGGCCGGCCCGCACCGCCATGAGCCAGCCCCCGACCGACCCGACCCGTCGGCTCACCCCGGTCATCCGGCTGGCGCCAGCCAAGCTGAACCTCACCCTGGCCATCGTGGGCTTCCGCCCGGACGGGTACCACGCGCTGCATTCGGTCTTCGCGCCACTCGGGCTGTCCGATCGTCTCAGCCTGAGCCTGGCGGCCACGCAGCAGGACACCCTGCACGTGACCGGCTTCGACGCCGGTCCGCTCGCCGACAACCTCGTGCTCGGCGCCCTCGCCGCGACGCGCACCGCGGTGGGGAGCGGGTGGCCCGGCGGTCCCGGGCCGGCCCCGGCGCTGGCGGCCCGTCTCGAGAAGCTGATCCCGGCCGCCGCCGGGCTGGCCGGCGGATCGTCGGACGCCGCGGCCACGATGGATGGCGCGCTCGAGTCCTGGGGCGCCGAGCTGGACCCTGAGGCGCGCCTGGCCACCGCAGCCCGGCTCGGCTCCGACGTTCCGTTCTTCCTGGTGGGTGGCCCCGCGCTCGTCGAAGGGCGCGGTGAGCAGGTCGCCCCGCTGCACGGACTCCACGGCAGCCCCGGTGTGCTGCTGGTGACGCCGCCCATCGCGGTCTCCACGCCCGACGTCTTCGACGCCTTCGACGGCATTCGCTCCCACGGCGACAGCGCGGTCCGGATGACCTCCCACCATCTTGCCGAGGAGCTCCGGGCGAAGCTGTCGACGGCCGACCTGGTCGCCCGGGCCGGCGCGCTGGCGGCCGCCAACGACCTCCTGCCGGCGGTCGCGCTGGTCGTGCCGGCACTCGTGCCGTTCCGGCGGGCCCTGAGCCGGCTCCTCGCACGCCCGATCGGGCTCTCCGGTTCGGGGCCGACTCTCTGGTCGCTTTATCCTTCGGAAGGAGAAGCCGCGATCGCGGCCGACGTCGTCCGGGTCGCGCTGCGCGATGGGCGACTGTCGACACCCGGTTCGGGCCATCCGTTCATCGCCGCGACCTCGATCCTCAATGCCAGTCAGCAGGGGAGGGAACCATGACCCGCCGTGCCGTCTCGACCACCGGAGCTCCGGCCGCCATCGGCCCGTACAGCCAGGGGATCGTCGCGGACGGCCTCCTCTTCACGGCCGGTCAGGCCGCCCTCGACCCGGCCACCGGCCAGCTGGTCGGGGGCGGCATCGAAGCCGAGACCGAGCGGGTGATGGCCAACCTGACATCGGTCCTCGACGCCGCCGGCTGCGTCTGGGGTGACGTCCTCAAGACCACGATCTTCCTCGTCGACATGGCCGACTTCGGCGCGGTCAACGCGATCTACGGCCGATTCGTGTCCGACCCGCCGCCGGCGCGCTCAACCGTCGGGGTGGCTTCCCTCCCGAAGGGGGCCCGCGTGGAGATCGAGGCCGTCGCCCGGATGCGCGCTTGAGGCCGGATGCCTCGGTTTGACACCCCAATGGGCCGCCCCTACGATGCGCCGACCCACTGATGACAGCTGACCCCATCGCGCCGGGCCCGAACCGAGTCGGGAGCCGCGCACGCTGCCGCCTCCACGCCCAACGATGCAGCCCCTCGTGAACCCTCCAGGTCCCGGCTCGGCAACCGCCGCGGTGGCCGTCGTGATGGCCGCCGGCCTCGGGACGCGGATGCGCTCGTCGACCCCGAAGGTGCTCCATTCGATGTGCGGCCGCCCGATGCTCGCCTACGTCCTGGACGCGTGGGCCAGCACCGCCGATGGCGCCGCCTCGGGGATGCCGGTCGTGGTCTATTCGCCCGCCGTTGTCGCGGTCAGCGAGGTCTTCGCCGATCGAGCCACGTTCGCCCTCCAGGACGAGCCGCGCGGCACCGGCGACGCGGTGCGGGCCGCCCTGGCCGCCGTTCCGGACGGCACGACCGAGATTCTCGTCCTGTCCGGAGACGTCCCGCTGGTGACCGGCGCCGACCTCGAGGCGATCCTCGAGGCCCGCCGCGCGGACGACGCCGCGATCGCCGTTGCCAGCGTCTTCGCCGCCGACCCCGCGCACCTCGGGCGCGTGGTTCGCGGCGAGTTCGGGACGGTCGAGCGGATCGTCGAGGCCAAGGACGCGACAGCCGAGGAGCTCGTCAACAACGAGACGAACGCCGGGTTGTACGCCTTCGACGCGGCCTGGCTGCGCCGCCGGATCGGGGCACTGGCGCCATCGCCGCTGAGCGGCGAGGTCTACCTGACCGATCTCGTCGAGCTTGCCCGCGAGGACGGCCGGATCGTCAGCGCGGTCGGGTTCGAGGACGACGGCCGGTTCGACGGGATCAACGATCGCTCCCAGCTGGCGGCCGCCGAATGGAGCCTGCGGGTCCGCCTCAACGAGGCGCACATGGCCAACGGGGTCACGATGCGCGACCCGTCCACGGTCTACCTCGACTGGACGGTCGAGCTCGGCGCCGACGTGACCCTCGAGCCGAACGTCATCCTGCGCGGAACGACGACCGTCGGCGACGGCGCCGTGATCGGATCGGGCAGCCAGCTGGTGGATGCCACGATCGGCCGGCAGGCGCAGGTCTGGGCCAGCGTGGTCGAGTCGTCGACGGTCGAGGACGGCGCCACGGTCGGCCCATTCAGCCACCTGCGGCCGGGCAGCATCGTGGGAGCGGGCGCCTCGGTCGGCAACTTCGCCGAGCTCAAGAACACCCACCTGGGGGCGGGCGCCAAGCAGCATCACGTCAGCTACCTCGGGGACGCCGAGGTCGGCGCGGACGCCAACATCGGGGCCGGCGCGATCACCGCCAACTACGACGGCACGTCGAAGCACCCGACGACGATCGGTCGCGGTGCGTTCATCGGTGTCGACACGATGCTGGTGGCGCCGGTCACGGTCGGTGACGGGGCGCGGACCGGCGCAGGCGCGGTCGTGACCCACGACGTCCCGCCCGGCAAGCTGGCGGTCGGCGTTCCGGCGCGGATCCGGGAGCCGCGCCAGGGGCCGCGCGACGGGGGCACGACCGACTAGATGGACACCGTCATCCAGCTCCTCGTGATCGTGGTGCTGACCCTCTTCGAGGGTGTGTTCGTGGCCGCCGAGATCGCCCTCGTGACGATGCGCCGGACCCGGATCGACCAGCTCGCCGACGAGGGGAACCGGAGCGCGTCCCGGGTCAAGCGCCTGATCGCCCAGCCGGGGCGCTTCCTGGCGGTCACCCAGATCGGCCTGACGTTCATCGGCTTCCTGGCCTCGGCCTATGCGGCGGTCAACCTCGCCTCGAGCCTCAAGACCGCCTTCGAGGCCACCGGCGTCCAGGTCCTGGTGACCTCGGCGGAGGCCCTCGCCCTGATCATCGTGACCCTCCTGCTCGCCCTGTTCACGATCGTCTTCGGCGAGCTCGTGCCCAAGAGCCTGGCGCTCGCCCACACCGAGTCGTTCGCCTTGCGCCTGAGCGCCTTCGTCGAGCTCATGCTGCGGATCCTGGGGCCGCTGGTCCACGTGCTGACCGCGGTCACCACGAACGTGTCGCGCGCCCTGGGGGCGGGCGACCAGTCGCAGGGGGTGATGAGCACCGAGGAGCTCAAGATCCTGGTCGAACGCGGCGGGGAGCAGGGGATCCTGGAGGCCGAGGAGGAGCAGATGATCCACGCCGTCATCGAGCTCGGTGACCAGCGCGTCCACGAGGTGATGGTGCCGCGCACCGCGATGATCTCGCTGGCGGCCAGCGCCACCATGGACGAGGCGATCGACACGGTCATCGACGAGGGCCACAGCCGGATCCCGGTGTACGAGGAGACGATCGACGAGATCATCGGGATCCTCTACGCCAAGGACCTGCTGCCGATCCTGAAGCGCTCGTCGGGCGAGCGTCCCGGCCTCCGCTCGCTCCTCCGCCCACCGGTCTTCGTGCCCGAATCGATGAGCGTGGACGACCTGCTCCACGAGTTCCAGCGGCGCAAGGTCCACCTGGCGATCGTGCTCGACGAATACGGCGGAACCGCCGGCCTGGTGACGATCGAGGACCTCCTCGAGGAGATCGTCGGCGAGATCCAGGACGAGTACGACGTGGAGGAGCCGCTCATCGTCAAGCTGTCCGATGACGAGGCCCGGATCGACGGCCGGGCCGACGTCGACGACCTCGCCGACCTGTTCGACATCACCATGAGCCTCGAGGACGCCGACGAATACGACACGGTCGGAGGGCTGATCTACCACCGGATCGGAGGTGTGCCGAAGCCCGGCGACCAGGTCCTGGTGAGTGGGTTGACCTTGACCGTTGAGACGACCGATGGGCGCCGGGTCGGCAAGGTCCTGGCCGTCCGCGATCGAGAGGCGTTCGAGCCCGAGGACGACGAAGCGGATCGGTAGGCGTCCGGGGCGGGCGAGCCGGGCCGGAATGGGCCGGGGCCGCGGCCGTGGCGCGCGTGTCCCTAGGCGCTGATGACCGAGACGATGATCCCCTCGAGGTGCTCGCGGGCGGCCGGTCCCACGACGCCCGCCGCGGCGAGCTCGGCCAGCGCCTCGTCACGGTATCGGCGGGCCTGATCGCGGGTGTACTGGCGCGCGCCGCTCCGTTCGAGGATCGCGACGATCTCGGCAACGGCGGCCGGATCCGGTTCGGGCGACGCGTACAGCTGGCCAAGGCGCCGGCGATCCTCCGGACCGGCGTGCTCGTAGGCATAGATGACCGGCAGCGTCTTCTTCTTGTGGGCCACGTCCGAGGACGCCTTGCCGGTCGCCTGTTCGACGCCCCAGATCCCGAGCAGGTCGTCGTTCAGCTGGAAGGCCAGGCCGAGCGCCCATCCGAACGCCCGGTATCGGGCGATGACGGCCTCGTCATCCGTCGCCAGGAGCGCGCCGCTCTCGATGGATGCGGCGATCAGCGCGGCGGTCTTGCGCCCGATCATGTCGAAATAGAGATCGACGGTCGCCAGCTCCGCGGACGCGCTCATCGCGATGTCCAGGTATTGCCCCTCGCACAGGGCGAGGCAGGTCTGGTCGAACAGGCGCATCAGGCGAAGCACCTTGGCGTCCGGAAAGCCGAGATCGGTCAGTCGGTGGAGCGCGATCCGCGACAGGCTGAACAGCGCGTCGCCCGCGTTGATCGCCTGCGGGATGCCGTGGATCGTCCAGAGCGTGGGCCGATGGCGACGCTCCGTGTCGCCGTCCTCGATGTCGTCGTGGACGAGCGAGAAGTTGTGCCCGAGCTCGACTGCCGCGGCTCCGGGCAGCGCGAGCCGGTGATCGCCGGCGATGCTGGCATAGGCGAGCAGGCCGAGCAGCGGCCGGATCCGCTTCCCGCCTGACGCGCCGGACCCGTCGAGCGCGAGGTGGTAGCGGACCATCTCGTACAGCCCGCGGGTGGACGCGTCCCGATCGCCGACGAGGCGCACGATCTCGGCTTCGGTGTCGGCGATGAGGGCGGTGAGGTCGATGTCCTGCGAGGCGGTCGCCATGTCGGGCGAGTGTACACGAAACGTGTTCGGCGCAGGTAGCCTGTTGGCCGGCGGTGCCGGCCGTGGCCGCCTGGCCGCGCCCGCGCACGGATCGACGCCGGCACGAGGGACGTAGTCGCGCCGGCGTCTGCCCGGGGGTACGCGGAGGGTGCCGGTTTGGATCACTCGCGATCCTCGGCCGGGTGCTACCGTCGCACCGATGCCCATTCCCCGCCGGTACACGACGGAAGCGATCGTCCTCACCCGTTTCGACCTGGGCGAGGCGGACCGCGTCCTGACCCTGATCAGTCCCACCGGCGGCAAGTTCAAGGCGATCGCCAAGGGGATTCGCCGCCCGACCTCGCGCCTCGGCGGCAGCCTCGAGCCGTTCGCCGAGCTGACGCTCTCCATGGCCCGCGGGCGGACCTTCGACGTGGTCACGCAGGTCAGCGTCGGGCATGCCTGGCTGCGGCTGCGCGACTCGCTCGAATCCACCGCCACCGCCTGGTACCTGGCCGAGCTGGCCGACCGTTCGCTCGAGGAACGCCACGCCGCCGAGCCGCTCTACGCGCTCCTGCGCCGCGCCTACGAGCTGCTCGACGCCGAGATGGATCCGGGGCGGGTGGCTCGCTGGTTCGAGATGCACCTCCTGGACGAGCTGGGCCAACGCCCCGAGGTCGACCGCTGCGTCGAATGCGACCGGATGCTCGAGGCCGACGAGCGGTTCCGCTGGGTCCCGCCGCTCGGCGGCGTGCTGTGCGAGCGATGTCCGGGTCCGCCACACGATCGGACCGGCCTGTCCCTCGAGGCGCTCAAGCTCCTCAAGGCCTACCAGCGTCTCGATATCGAGGCGATCGCGACCCTGCGCCTGGCACCGGCCGTCGAGGCAGAGACGGAAGCCGCGCTGCGGGAATTCGTCAGCAATGCGCTCGAGCGTGAGGCGCGCTCCCTGGCGTTCCTCGACGAGGTTCGTGCCGCGACCTGACGGGAAGGAGACAAGGATGCAGACGCTCGATCCGGCCACCGAGGCCGGGGCGCGAGCCCTGGACCGGCTCGAGCACGAGCTCATGGGCTGGCTGACCACGATCAACCCCGACGGCCAGCCGCAGAGCTCCGCGATCTGGTTCCTGTGGCGCGATGGGACGATCGTCGTCTACTCGCGCGTCCGGGCGCCGCGCAACGCCAACATCGAGGACAATCCGCGCGTCTCGTTCAACCTCAACACGGACGACGGTGGTGACAACGTCGTGACCATGGAGGGCGTGGCGAGGATCGACCTCTCCCTGCCGCTGTGCACCGAGGACGCCGACTTCCAGGCCCGCTACCGCGGCCGGGTCGAGGCCTACGGCTGGACGCCCGAATGGCATGCCGCGCAGTACCCGGTCCCGATCGTGATCACCCCGACGCGCTGGCGGCTGGGCTGACACGCCCGCTCTGCTAGCATCGGGCGGCCCCGGTCAACCGCACGGAGAGCCCCGTGACCAACGCGCCGACCCCCGACCCGGATGACGTCAACCCGGCCGTCGCCGACATCGACACGATCGTTTCGCTGTCCAAGCGACGCGGCTTCATCTTCCCCTCGTCCGAGATCTACGGCGGGATCAACGCCGTCTGGGACTACGGGCCGCTCGGCGTGGAGCTCAAGAACAACGTCAAGCGCGCCTGGTGGCGGGCGATGGTCCAGGAGCGCGATGACATCGTTGGGCTCGATGCCGGCATCCTCATGCACCCGCAGGTGTGGGTCACCTCGGGCCACGTGGGGAGCTTCAGCGACCCGCTGGTCGAATGCCAGACCGACCATCGCCGGTTTCGCCTCGACGAGCTGCCCGGCGCCGAGCACCTGAGCGCGACGGACCTGCGCGACCCGACGATCGTGGAGCGCCTCGGGCTCAAGTGCCCGGTCGACGGCGGCCCGCTCTCGCCGCCCCGTCGCTTCAACCTGATGTTCAAGACGTTCATGGGCCCGGTCGAGGAGGACGCCTCGATCGTCTACCTGCGCCCCGAGACCGCCCAGGGCTCGTACGTCAACTTCAAGAACGTCCAGCAGTCGTCGCGCAAGAAGCTGCCGTTCGGGATCGCCCAGATCGGCAAGTCGTTCCGCAACGAGATCAGCCCGGGCAACTTCGTCTT
>JBGPIH010000142.1:0-8164 GCA_041484785.1 Candidatus Limnocylindria bacterium | reverse complement strand
GTCATCGTCCTCGAGGGGATCGTGGTGACGATCCTCGTCGTGGTCGGTCTGCGCGAAGCGATCAAGGATGCCGTCCCGCTCGCGCTGAAGCGCTCGATCGGGGTTGGCATCGGCCTGTTCATCCTGTTCATCGGATTCGTCAACGGTGGCTTCATCGTCGTGCCCGAGGGCGGTGTCCCGCCGGTCGCGGTCTCATTCCCGACGACGACCGCCAACTTCGTCTTCCTGCTCGGCCTGGCGATCACGATCGCGCTCTACGTGATGAGGATCCGGGCGGCGCTGATCATCAGCATCCTGATCACGACGGTGATCGCGCTGCTGACCGGCGTCCAGACCGTCCCGAGCGATCTGGTCGCGACCCCGAGCTTCGCCACGATCGGCCAGTTCGACGTGACGAACGTCTTCAGCCAGCTCGGTCTGCTCACCGCGCTGCTCACGATCTTCGCGATCATGCTGACCGACTTCTTCGACACGATGGGCACGGTCACCGGCGTCGCCGCCGAGGCCGGCCTGTCTCGTCCGGATGGATCGGTGCCGGGGATCGGCCGGGTCCTGCTGGTCGACAGCGTGGCCGCGATCGCCGGCGGCCTCGGCGGGATCAGCTCGAACACGACCTACATCGAGAGCGCGGCGGGCGTGGCCGAGGGCGGTCGCACCGGCTTCGCCTCGGTCATCACCGGCATCCTGTTCCTGCTCGCGATCATCCTGTCGCCGATCGCCGGGGTGATCCCATCCGTGGCGACCGCGCCGGTCCTGGTCCTCGTCGGGTACCTCATGTTCACCCTGGTCAAGGACATCCCGGTCGCCGATCCGGAGGAAGGGATTCCCGCCCTCCTGACGATCATCCTGATGCCGTTGACCTACGACATCACGGTCGGCATCGGCGCGGGGTTCATCAGCTGGGTCCTCATCAAGGTCGTTCGCGGCAAGTTCGGTGAGATCCATCCGCTGATGTGGCTGGTGGCGATCGCCTTCCTCGTCTACTTCGCCAAGGACTGGATCCAGGCGCTGATCGGGTAGATCGCCCGTTCCTGGGGCATCACGGGCGCCCCGGCCGCCGGCCGGGGCGCCCGATCGATTCCTGTACCATCGGCCGGATGTTCGAACGGACCGCGCTGCCAGCCGGACCACGCGTGATCAGCGCCCGGCTACCGGCGGCACGCTCTGTCTCGATCGCCGCCTACGTGCTGGCCGGTTCCCGCCTCGAGGCCGCCGGCCAGGTCGGCGCCGCGCACTTCATGGAGCACCTGACCTTCAAGGGAACCGAGGCCTACCCATCGACGCGCGCGATCAGTGAAGCGATCGAGGGTGCCGGCGGCTCGTTCAACGCCGCGACCGACCGCGAGACGACGGTCTACTGGGTCCGGGTCCCGCTTCGCGAGGCGGCCCGGGCCGTCGACGTCGTCGGCGAGCTGATCGTCAGGCCGCGCCTGACCGACCACGACATCGAGAGCGAGCGGGCCGTGATCATCGAGGAGATCCGCTCGTACCTCGACGATCCCTCCGAGTATTGCCAGATCCTCTTCCAGACCGCCCTGTTCGGGGAAGGTCCGCTCGGCCGGGAGATCTGCGGTGAGGAATCGGACGTCCGGGCCTTGCCCGACTCGGTGATCCGGGCGTTCTGGCAGACCGCCTACCGGCCGGCCAACACGGTCGTCGCGATTGCCGGTGACCTGGGCCACGAGGAGGCGCTCGGTCTGGCGGGCGAGGCGTTCGGCACCGGCAACGGCGTCCTCCCCGGCTTCGCGCCCGCCCCCGTCCTGCCGGCCGGACCGAGGGTCATGCTGGGCAAGCGAAGCACCAGCCAGGCGCAACTGTGCATCGGCCTGCCGGCATTGCACCGGGACCACCCGGACAGCTGGACGCTGGCCGTGCTGAACGCGGTGCTCGGAGACGGGATGAGCAGTCGGCTGTTCCTGTCGCTCCGCGAGGAGCTCGGGCTGGCCTACGACATCTCGTCGGGCCTCGTCGACTACGCCGATGCGGGCGCGCTCGAGATCTCCGCCGGCGTCGACCCGGCGGCGCTCCGAGCGGCCATCGAGGCGATCCTGGCCGAGCTCGTGCGACTGCGTGACGAGCCGGTCCCGGCCGAGGAGCTCGGCAAGGCCAAGCGCTACCTGTCAGGAGGCCTGGAGCTGCGGATGGACGACACACGGCACGTGGCATCCTGGATCGGTGGCCAGGAGGCCCTCCACGACCGGGTGCTGACGCTCGACGAGGCGCTCGCCAAGGTCGAGGCCGTGGATGCCGAGGGCGTCTGCCGCCTGGCCCGCCAGCTCTTCGTCGACGAGGGCCTGCGACTCGCCGCGGTCGCGCCGGCTCGCTACCTGCGTGGCCTCGAATCGCGATTGCGGCTGCCGGGATGACCTCGACGTCACGACCGGCCGAGCCGGCCGACCCGCTCGCTCGTCCGGCGGCTCTCGCCCTGGCTCGCACGCATCTTCGGCTCGGGTCGCTCGCCCTTGCCAGGGTCGAGCTCGAGACGCTGGCTGGAGCCGGGGAGCTGGACGGACCGGGTCAGGCCGACCTCGCCGAAGCTCGCTGGCGAACGGGCGACCTGTCGCGAGCGGGCGAGGCCGCAGCGGCGGCCCTGGCCACGATCGGGGACGAGCCGGTCGCCCTGGTCATCGCGGCCGAGGCGGCGGCCGCGCTCGGGCGCCCGAACGAGGCCCGCCGCCTGGCGACTCGGGCCATGAGCTGCCTCAGCGGGCCGATCGATGCGATCTTCGCCGGCATGCCCAGGTCCGCGGTCTGGCCGGTGGACGCGGCAGAGCCCCCGCCGACCGCGGCCACGCTCTTCCACCAGGAGCCGATCGTGGCCCTGGCGAGGCGGGCAGGGGACAGCGACACGTTCGTGGCGTCGGGCCTGCGGACCTCGTCCGCTGAGATCGCGGCCAGCGGGTCCGCAAGCCGAGCCGCCGTCACACCCGGCTTCTGGGACGCCGACGCGTCCGAGGATCCGGGCACGCCCGACCTGCCCGATCCGGCGGAAGAGCTGGAGGCCGGTCGGAGGGCGCTCGTCGCGGGGTCCGTTGCGGAGGCGTCGCTGCGGTTCGCGCTCACCCTGCGGCTCGCCCCGGCGCTCGCTCCGGCCGTGCTCGAGGCCACCGAGGGTGGCGTGGGGCCGGCCCTGAACGTGGTCCGCGGCGATGCGTTCCGGCTGGTCGGGCTCGAAGCCGAGGCACGCCGCGCCTTCGCCATGGCCGCGTGGTCCGGCTCGCGCGACCGGCGCCGTCCGCCCGATGAGGCCGTTCAGCCGGCCGCATCCGATACAATCCCGCGCGTCCAGCGCAGCCATACCCAGGGTAAACATGCCAGGAAGTGAACGGACGCTCGTTCTCATCAAGCCCGACGGCGTCCAGCGCCAGCTGGTCGGCCGAATCCTCGCCCGCTACGAGGATCGCGGCCTCCGGCTGATCGGGCTGAAGCTCGTCAAGGTGGATCGCGATCTGGCCGAGCGCCATTATGCCGTGCACCGGGGCAAGCCCTTCTTCCCGGGCCTCGTCGAGTTCATCACCTCCGCACCGCTGGTGGCGCTCGCGCTCGATGGGCCGAACGCGATCTCCGTGGTCCGCACCATCAACGGCGCAACCCGTCCACACGAGGCGGCTCCCGGCACGGTTCGAGGCGATTTCGCCTTGGAGACCGCCCAGAACATCGTCCACGCGTCGGACGGGCCCGAGTCCGCCGAGACCGAGCTCGCGCTGTGGTTCGGTCCGGACGAACTGCACGACTACGCACGCGACATCGATCGCTGGGTGCTGGCGCCGGCCGAATAGGGTTGCGGCGCGGCGCGTTCGCCGGCGGCGCGGCGCGTTCGCCAGCCGCGCGACGTCAGCGCCGGGTTGGGATCGGCTGGAACGACGGCTCGCCCGACGCGAGCGGCGGCGGCGCGAACGACTCGGACGGTCCCTCGAGGCTGGCCGGCAGCCCGGCCGCCGCCGCGGGCCCGCCGAACGCCCCGACCGAAGTGGCCAGCGCGAGAACGCCCAGCAGCGCCGCGATGATCGCCGCGCTGAACGCGCGATTGAGATCCCAGCTGGTTCGCAACCACGCCAGTGGTGCCGTCAGGTCGAACCGCTGGAGATGGGGTCGCCAGTCCGTCGCAGGATCGACCGGCCCGGCCGGCCGACCCAGCCCGATCGCCAGGAGCCGTCCGTAGTAGGTGAGCGGCGCGAGCGTGCCGATCAGCAGCAGCGACGCAACCGGGCCGTTGAGGGCGAGCGTGACGAGCGAGCTCCGAGCCTCGAACGCGGCGAGACCCGGGAGTCCGACGCTCGCCACGACGATGAGGCCGAACGCCACGGCGAGGATCGGCGATCGAATCACCCAGCCCCGCAGACCGACGATCCGTCCCGTCCTGAAGACGGTCCGGATCCCTCCCGCCCAGGCGGCAAAGGCGCTGCGGGTGACGATGAAGACCAGGATCCAGATCCGGGCCGGCGCCCAGCCCGCCGGCTCGAGCACCGCCAGCGCGAGGATGGCCACCCCGGCGTCACCGACGATCGAGTAGCCAACGACGTGCTCGAGGTCGTCCTGGAGCAGCGCCGCCACCGCCGCGAGCACGATCGAGGCGATCGCGACCGCCAGCACGACGATCCGTTCCGTCTCCAGGTCCACCAGCAGCGGCGCGATCGACCCATCGATCCAGGCCAGGGCCACGATGGCGAGTGAGGCCGGGGCGAGGACCGTGATGATCGGTAGCGCGGTCTCAGGCGCGGCGTCCGTCAGCCGCGCCGCCCAGAGATGGAACGGAATCGCGCCGAACCTGACCGCGACCGCGAGCGCGAACGCGAGGTACGCGAGGCCGAACACGACCGGCTGCGCCGCGAGCTGGGTCAGGTCACGGCCGATCCAGGCGGTCGCCGCGATCGCCATCGTTCCCGCGACGACGACGGCGCGGAGCTCGCGGATGCCGAGCGTCGCGCCGCTCCGGTCCTCACCGGGTCCGAGCGTCAGCCAGACGCCGAACAACCCGCCCGCCGTCGCGGCGACGACCGCGGCCCGAGGGTCGGTGAGGGTGAGTGTCAGACCGGCGATCCCGAGCGTCGCCAGGGTGACCATCGGGGCGTCGCGGCGCGTCCCGCTCGCCAGGCCGGCAAGCGCCAGGCCCAATCCGACCAGCGACCCGAGCACCAGGAAGAGGCGGACGTAGGCGGAGGTGGCCAACCCGCCGTGCCCGATCACCACGACCTCCGTCGGGCTGAGGGCAACGGCGGCCACCGTCGCGGCCAGCAGCCCCGTCAGGCCCACGGCCGTGGACAGGGAGTGGTAGGCCCGCGTGGCCAGCGCTGCGGCCGCGAATCCGAGCGTGACGGCGAGGTAGGCGACGAGGCTCATCGGGGGTCCAACGGGTGTGCGTCCGCGATCCGTCGCCCCCGCGGTTGACGGTCGGCCACGAGGTCGAAATCCGTCCTGTCCGCGCGGGCCGAGACGGCGAGGACGGCCACGGCGCCGCCGAGCGCCGCGATCAGACCGGCGACGACGACCTGCTCGAGCGGATCCGGGGTTCCGCCGAGGGCCGTCCGGACCAGGATGGTGCCGCTGACCAGCAGGACGAGCCCGGTGCCAACCCGGATGATGTCGCCGCCGTTCGCGATCGCCGCGATCGAGAGCGCCGCCAGGGCGAATCCGGCCGCCTGCGCGAGCGCCGGCCCGGCGGCCGGTGCCCCCAGGCCATGGCTGCCGTAGCCGACCGCGGCCGCGGCGGCGGCCACCAGGACCTCGGACGGCCAGCCCAGTCTGGATCCGCCGGTCCGCACGCCGGCCCCTCGCCCGGCGACCCACAGCAGATAGCCGGCCAGGGTCGAGCCGACGAGTCGCGCCGCCAGCCCGAGTGGCTGAGCCGTCGGGTCGGCCAGGAGCGGGCTGAAGGCAAGCGAGATGAAGAGGCCCAAGATGGCCGCCCGGGCGTTCCGGGCGGAACCGGCGACGACGGCTCCGACCACGACCGCGAGCGCGACCCCCGCGAGGGCCGGGTTCACGGCAGGTTGCTCATGGGCCGCTGGGCGTCAGCTCCGGATGGATGGGCGTCGGGAGGATGCCGAACACGTTGATCGGCCAGTAGCGCAGCCAGGCCCGCCCGATGATGTGCGTGATGGGCACGGTCCCGAACGAGCGCGAATCGGCCGAGTTGGCACGGTGGTCACCCATCAGGAACAGCTCGCCCTGCGGCACGATCCAGCTCTCCTGTGACGCGACCGTCGGCTCCGGCGCATCGCCCGGTACGTCGGCGAACAGGTACGGCTCGACGAGCGCCGTCCCGTTCACATAGACCTCGCCGTCCTTGACCTCCACCTTGTCACCGCCGACGCCGATCACGCGCTTGATGAACGGGGTGCCATCGTCCTGGGCCCAGTCGGCCGGGGGCGTGAAGACCACGATGTCGCCCCGCTTGTAGGTGTCGACACGAGGGGTCAGCTTGTCGACCAGGACGTACTGATCGGGCTCAAGCGTGTGCTCCATCGATTGCTGCTGGACCTTGTATGGCTGGGCGACGAAATTCTGGATGATCAGGAAGATGATGAGGGTGAGAACGAGCGTCTCGACGATCTCGAAGAGACACCCGAGCAAGGGTCGTCGGGTCACAAGACGGGCAGTATAGGGGCTCGACCCGCGACCCGCCGCAGGTCATGGACCCTGCATATCGGGCCTCCAGTCCGAGTTTGACCCGGCTTCTCGCGCCTTGATACACTCGCGGTCAATCTGCACGGTTCCAGCCCCAGGGCGCATGCCAGTGGAACCCCAGCAACCGTTCCCCGGTCGCATTCCCAGGCGGCGCGTCGCCCGCGCCCACCGCGGATCGCGGCTCTCAGCCTCGAGGAGGACCCGAAGACCCTGATGGATGCGAGTGCGCTCCAGTTGATCATCCTGCCGGCGGGCATCATCGCCGTGCTGTTCGCGATCTACCTGGCACGCGACGTGCTCTCCCGTGACACCGGCACGAAGGAGATGGAGGACGTCGCGGGCACCATCTTCGAAGGTGCCGTCGCGTTCATCCGCCGCCAATACACCACGATCGCCCTCCTCGCCCTCGTCGCCGCGGTCGTGATCGGTCTCGTGATCACCCTCGTCGAGACCGCCGACGTGGCCGACGTCCCGTCGCTCGCCGGCGCGCCGATCGGCATCCGGACGGCGATCGCCTTCCTGGTCGGCGCGACCTGCTCGATGGCGTCCGGGATCATCGGCATGTACATCAGCGTCAAGGCCAACGTGCGGACGGCCTCGGCAGCCCGGCGGAGTCTCGTCGAGGCGGTCCAGGTGGCGATGCGCGGTGGCGCCGTCTCCGGCTTCCTGGTCGTGGCGCTGTCGCTGATCGGTGTCTACGGCATCTTCTCGCTCTACGGCGGCCTGAGTGCCGAAACCGTCAACCAGGCCCCATTCCTGATCGTCGGCTTCGGCTTCGGCGCATCGTTCGTCGCGCTGTTCGCCCAGCTCGGCGGCGGGATCTACACCAAGGCCGCCGACGTCGGATCCGACCTGGTCGGCAAGGTCGAGGCGGGCATCCCCGAGGATGATCCGCGCAACGCGGGCGTCATCGCCGACCTGGTCGGTGACAACGTCGGAGACTGCGCCGGTCGTGGCGCCGACCTGTTCGAATCCACGGCCGCCGAGAACATCGGCGCGATGATCCTGGGAGTCGGCGTCTATGCCATCGCGGTGGCCTCGGGCTGGCCGAATCCACAGGCCTGGATCTTCTTCCCGCTCGTCGTCCGGGCCTTCGGGCTCCTGTCGACGATCATCGCGATCTTCTTCATCCGCGGTCGCGAAGACGAGAACCCGATGAACATGCTCAACCGCGGCTACTGGGTCACCACGATCCTGTCCGCGGGCGCCCTCCTCCTCGTCACGAACGTGATGATGCAGACCACCGGCAACGCCCCAAGCGGGCTGCCGGTCTGGCTCTACTTCTTCGGGGCGGGCGTGGTCGGCCTGGCGACCAGCGTCGCCTTCGTCTACATCACCCAGTACTACACGGCGGGCAGCTTCCGCCCGGTTCGCGAGATCGCGGAGGCCTCCAGGACCGGCCCGGCGACCAACATCATCTCGGGCGTCGCGGTTGGCTTCGAGACCACGTTCGTGACGGCCATCACCATCGGCATCGCCCTCTTCGCCAGCCACTGGCTCGGCTCCCAGGCGGGCATCGTGAATGCCGACGGCAAGG
>JBGPIH010000141.1:0-8237 GCA_041484785.1 Candidatus Limnocylindria bacterium | reverse complement strand
CTGGACGATCTGCTCGGCCAGCTCTCGCGGGCGATGCACGCCGCGGCCGAATCCCAGCACCTTCGGATCGTGGATGAGCTCGCGCGGCAGCGCGCCGCCCAGGTCGACGCGATCAAGGCGAGCGCGGCCAGCGATGCCGCCGAGCTGAAGAAGGACTCGAAGCGCGACATCGGCGAGATCGACGTGTGGGCCAAGGCCGCCACCGAGCTGATCGCCGCCGAGCGCGTCCGACGGATCGATGCGCGGCGCGAGCGCCTGGAAGCCGAGCTCGCGCGCCGGGACCGGATCGTCGAGCGCCAGGTCACGGCGGTCGACGTCACGCTCGAAGAGCACCAGGCACGGCTCGAGGCGTTCTTCAACCAGCTCGGCCAGGAGTCCGATCCGAGCGGGATCGCGCAGGTCGCCCACAGCCTTCCGACGCTCCCCGCGCTCGACGAGATCGCCGAGACCGCGCGGCGTCACGCGCTCGCCGAGTTTGCCCCTATCGAAGCGGCGGCGGCCCCGCCGATCGGCATCGAGGTGGCGGCGGAAGCCGCCGTCGAGGTGAGCACCTCGAGGTTGATGGCGGTCATGGACCCGGAGGCCCTGGGTCGCGTCGACGGCGATGTCAGCCAGCCCGCGCCCGAGCCAGTCGCGATTGCCGGGTCGGGGCGCCTGCTGCGCGCCATCCCGTCGATCCGGCCGATGGATCGACTGCGCGGCTGGAACCGTTCGCCCGACGACGATCCCGACCGGGAGGCCTGACCGGATCGTCGGGGCAGGCCGTCGCAATCCACTGGGTCGAGGCCGGACGTATCCGTCACTGCGTCCAGCTCATCCAGGCGACAACCATCGGCGGTGTGACATGCGAGCCTTGAACAAGCGACTGGCGGTTGCCGTTATGGCGATCGTGACCATCTTCGCGGCAGGGGCGAATTGGCCCGACCCGGCGTCGGCTGCGACCGTCTCCGCCAAATGGGCGGGCCAGGTCAAGGTCGCGGGGCGGTCGCAGGGGTCGGCCACCGTCTTCGCGTACACCTCGGGAGCCGGCGCCTTGAGCCTCCGACTGGCGGGCCTGCAGCCCTATGCCAGCTACTCGGTCGGTCTGTACTCGGGCACCTGTGCCGCGTTGCGGACCCGGGTCGCCGTCCTCCCAACGGTCTCCTCGAGCCTCACCGGGACGGTGGCCCGCGGCCTCACCCTCAGCCATGCCCTGACCACCCGGGTGCGCGCGCTCCTGCGAGCCGGCCACGTCAGCGTGGTCGTGGGCTCCGTCCGACGCTGCGCGACGCTGGTTCGCGTCTCCCTCGCTCCGAGCCCGGCACCGACTCCCACGCCCACGCCCGCCGCCGCGGCGACGCCCACACCGACACCCGCGGGGACGCCGACGCCGACACCCACACCGACGCCAACCCCGGAAGCGACCCCGGATCCGTACGCCTACCCGATGCCGACGCCCTACTAGCTCCTCGGCAGACTCCGGTCGCGGGTCGGCGCGGCGGGCTGGGTCGGCGCCCAGCGCTCGATGGCTTCGGCAGCCCAGATCGGGCCGTCGCGGAAGGTGAGAATCGGCGCCGGGAAGGTCGGGTCGGTCCGCTGCACGAAGCCAACCTTGGCTGGGTTGATCCGGAGCTGGCCGGCGATCTCCTCCCGGGTCTTCACCTCGAAGCCGACCACCTCGTGGGGTTGATCGCTCCAGGCGAACGGCACAGGGTTGCCACCACCCGGATCCGTCAGGAAGTCCTCGCCGTGGTACTGGATCACCCAGGCGCCGTTGGGCCGCCCTTCGATGGGGTCCAGCAGCTTGTAGACGTGGACGAGGTTCGGGTTGATCGGCATGCGCCAAGCATGCGCCCACGCCTGATCCTGTCAACGACCCGGTCAAGGCCGCCACGGTTTCCTGCGCTCGGAGCTCCCACCCGGGACGTTTCGGACTTCGTGAAGATCGACCTCGACCTCGTCCGCGGCCCGACATCGCGCGATTCTCAGACGGCCTCCTCGGGCCTACGGTCGAAGCGTTCCCGAGAAGACCTGCCAGGCGAGGAGTGACTTCGCGACCAGGCTGAGGATCATGTACACCCGCTCCCCGTACAGGTAGTCGCGCCAGCGCCCGATCTTCGCGTACTGGAAGACCATGTTGAACGCAAAGACGTTGAAGCTGACGAAGAGCGAGACGTAGATCGCGATGACGAACGCGGGGATCGCGGCCGCGCCGGGGGCCGTGGCTGCCGTCAGCAGCGACGCGCCGATGACGACCCAGGGCACCGCTCCCATGAGACAGCCGAAGATGTAGTGGAGCCACTGCGGCCGTTCACGCCCTTCGTTGGCGGCTTCCATGCTCCAGCCGAACAGGATCATCCCGGCGTTCGCCCCGAAGACGGCGATCAGCGTGCCGATCTCGCGAATCCCGCTCAGGCTCGCGATGACGACGATCATCAGGCTCGACGAGAACGCGTACTCGATCCAGCGGGCGGGGTTCTGCCCCCGGGCGAGACGCGCCTCGTACCAGGCGCGAGCCGGCAACGCCACCGTGAAGTGCGCGATGGCGCTGAGCAGGAAGAACCCCGCGACCGCAGGTCCGATCGGCAGATCGAACACCTGCCGCTGGGCATCGACGAGCGTGCGCGTGGCGGGATCCCAGGCCAGGTAGCTGCTGGTAACCGGCGCGCTCACCATGGGGTTGCGCGCGAAGGAGATCGCCAGCATCGCCACGAACTGGATGAAATGGAGCCCGGCCAGGATCAGGTTCCAGCGGAACAGGCTTGCCGATCGATCGGCACCGATCGGGATGGAGCGGGTCAGGGTCTGAGCGGCGGCGGACATCGAATGAACCTCGGGAATTGGGGCTCGCGGCGCCCTGCTCCCCGGAAAGCAGGATACGCCGCGAGCCAACGGATTGGCTTGCCGGAACGATCAGCGGGACGAGGCCGCGGACGAGTCAGTCGCGACCCACCGGACGAGGGTCGGGACGAGCGCGACGGCGCCGACGCCGACAAGGACGTAGATGACGGCGGAGATCGCGTTCGTCTCGCCGAACGAGGCGCCGGTCAGCGCGGCCACGAGGTCGAACTTGGCGACCCCGACGAGCAGCCAGTTGACGCCGCCGACGATCACGAGAAGAAGGGCGAGGGCCTGTAGATAGCGCATGTGAGCAACTCTCCTGCTGTGCCCGATGTCCCGGGCGGTTGTTTACCCTCTGTCTAGGGTTCGTCGAGACTTTAGCGGTTGACGATAGGTCTTGTCAAGCGTTCGTCTCGTGCTATCCTAAACAAACCATGTACACCATCAAGGAAGCGGCCGTCCGGGCCGGCGTGAGCGTTCCGCTCCTCCGTGCCTGGGAGCGGCGCTACGGGATCGTCCGGCCAGCTCGAACCGCCTCCGGCTATCGCCTCTACGACGACCCATCGATCGAGCGCGTGCGCGCCATGCGCCGGCTCGTCCATGCCGGCTGGTCGCCCAGCCAGGCTGCCAGGCAGATCGAGACCGAGGGAATCCCGGTGGACACCGTCGTCCCGGTGGCTTCCGGGCTCGAAGGAGCAGAGGCGCCGTCGAGCGCGCGCGGCGGTTGGGATCTGGCGGCGGACTTCGTCGCCGCGGCAGCGACCCTGGACGAGCGGCGCATCGAATCGCTCCTAGACGAGCTGTTCGCCAGTGGATCGTTCGAGCGGATGGTTGACGATCGCCTCATGCCTGCACTACGGGCGCTCGGTGAGGCATGGGCGGCGGGCGCCCTGTCGGTGGGCGGTGAGCATGCGGCGAGCCACGCCGTGCTTCGCCGGCTCTCAGCGTCATTCGAGGCAGCCGGCCGCACGGGCGGTGATCGGCCGGTCCTGGTCGGCCTGCCGCCGGGGAGCCGTCACGAGATGGGTGCGCTCGCATTTGCCACGGCTGCTCGGCGCCGGGGGATCGGCGTGGTCTACCTGGGTGCAGACGTGCCGCGCGAGAGCTGGATCGAGGCAGTGGGCACGACGAAGGCCCGGGCCATCGTCCTCGGCATTCCGACCGCATCCGACCGTGCGCCCGCCGAGGACGTG
The DNA here is from genome assembly GCA_041484785.1 of Candidatus Limnocylindria bacterium. Classification (GTDB taxonomy): domain Bacteria; phylum Chloroflexota; class Limnocylindria; order Limnocylindrales; family CSP1-4; genus SPCO01. Next base: position 4,224 of record JBGPIH010000141.1, on the reverse strand, counting down.
GCCCGGGCGGCGGCCCGGCTGGGCGAGGGTCTGCTGGTGGCCGTCGGCGGCCCGGAAGCGGTCGAGGCCACCGTTCCGGCGTCCGTCCTTCGGCTGCTGGACGGGATCGGGCCGGCGGCCGAGGGGCTCGATGATGCGCTGGGGCGACCGACCGCCTGAGGCTCGGCGTCCGGCCACGGGGTCAGGCCGGGGGTTGACCCGGACCCGCAGGATGGTCCGGACGACCCCGCCGGAGTGATCCATGACCGACCAGCACGAGCACCACGAGCACCACGCCCACGAGCACCGCCCGATCGAGTACGCGGAGGCGATCGAGCAGTTCCGCGCCGAAAAGGACGCCTACTTCAAGACCGGTGGCGGGAGCCCGATCCCCGAGGCCGAGCGGGAGGCCTTCACCGGGCTCCCCTACTACCCGGTCGACCCGTCCCTCCGGTTCGAGGATCGCGCCCTCGAGCCGTACACCGGCAACGAGCCGTCGAACTTCCAGATCCCGACCTCGGACGGGCGGCTCCGGCCGGCGCATCGGGCGGGCATCCTGGCGTTCGATCTGGGGGGCGAACGGCGGACCCTGACCGGGTACACCTTCGATGGCGGCGACGGCGAGTCGCTGTTCGTGCCGTTCCTCGATGCCACGAGCGGCACGGAGACCTACGGCGCCGGCCGCTACCTCGACCTCGATCCCGAGGAAGACGGGACCTACACGCTCGACTTCAACCTGGCGTACCACCCGTCGTGCGTGTACGACGTCCGCTTCTCCTGCCCCCTGACCCCGGCCGAGAACCGGCTGCCCATCCGCATCGAGGCCGGCGAGCGCCTCGCACCGACGGTCGGATAGGCGTCGGTTGACTCTGCAATTCCCTGCCGCAGGAGCGTAGGCTACGGGCGATCGGTCCGAGGTCGCCGGCCATCCCGGGTTTCGCCTCCGTCACTCGGGACGGTCAGGCACGAGGAGGCACACCATGAACACGCCCATGCGCCGGACCATCGGCTTGATGGCCGTAGCAGCGCTCGCCCTGTCCGCATGCAGCAGCACCGGCTCGACGCCGTCGGCCGCCGCGTCCGTGGCGCCATCGCCGGCCGCGTCGGAGGCACCCTCGACTGCGGCGTCGGAGGCGCCGCCGCCCAGCGAGTCAGCCGCTCCGACGACGGTCGCCACCGTCCCCAGTGACCAGCTCGTCCTGGCGGGCAGGCTCGTGATCTGCATCGACATTCCGTATCCGCCGCAGGAGTTCTTCGACGACCAGGGCAACCCGATTGGCTCGGACGTCGAGATCGGCCAGGAGATCGCCAAGCGCCTCGGGCTCGAGTCACAGATCGAGAACTCCGTCTTCGACACGATCATCGCGGCGGTCACGGGCGGCAAATGCGACATCATCATCAGCGCCCAGAACATCACGCCGGATCGCCTGAAGCAGGTCGACATGATCCCCTACTTCAAGGCCGGCCAATCGTTCGTCGTCGCCAAAGGCAATCCCGAGGCGATCAACACGGTCGACGACCTGTGTGGCAAGGCGATCGGGGCCGAGACCGGCACGACCGAGGTCGATTACCTCCTGGGAACGGGTGACTACAAGGGCAAGGGCCTTTCGCAGGCCTGCACCGACAAGGGCAAGGCGGCCATCGACGCCAAGCAGTTCGAGAAGGACAGCGACGCGCTGCTCGCGCTCCAGGGTGGCCAGGTGGCCGCGTACTTCGCGGACTCGCCGGTGGCCGGCTACTACACCGTCCAGCACCCCGACCAGTTCGAGCTGTCCGGCATTTCGCCGCTCGATCCGGCGGCCGAGGGCATCAGCGTGCCCAAGGACAAGACCGGCCTGCACGCCGCCGTCGTCACCGCGCTCAAGTCGATGATCGCCGATGGCGCGTACGGCGCGATCCTCGCGAAGTACGCCCTCGACAGCGGGGCCGTGACCTCAGCGGACGTCAAGTAGTCAACCGGAAACACCTGCCGGACATTCGGCAACGATGACCCGATCGCGAGGCCCGCGCCCCAGCGTCATGGCGGTCGCGGGCCTCGTGCTCCTCGCCTTCGTTCTGGCCGGCTGTTCGGGCGGGGGCTCGTACGTCTACCGCTGGAACTACTTCTTCGATTCAATCTTCAGCCCGGACAACCTGATCCTTTCCGGGCTCTGGCTAACCGTCTTCATCGCGGTGACCTCCCAGATCATCGGCGTGATCCTCGGCGTGCTCGGTGCCCTGGGCAAAACGGCCAAATTCCTGCCGCTGCGCTGGCTGGCCAACATCTACGTCTGGTTCTTTCGTGGCACGCCGCTCCTCGTTCAGATCAGCCTGCTCTTCTACGGCCTCTCCGTCTCGAAGATCTGGGGCTGGCCAGTGATCCACGCGGGCCCGATCGATCTCGCGGGCGCCGTTCAGGCGGGCATCTTCGCGCTCGGTGTGAACGAGGGTGCCTACATGACCGAGATCGTGCGCGCGGGGATCCTCGCCGTGGATCCGGGGCAGATGGAGGCCGCCAAATCGCTCGGCATGTCATATCGGCTGGCCATGCGGCGGATCGTCCTGCCCCAGGCGGCCAGGGTGATCATTCCTCCTCTCGGAAACGAGTTCAACAACATGCTCAAGACGACGTCGCTCCTGGTCATCATCAGCGTGCCCGAGCTGTACGTCGTCTTCAGCAGGAAACAGGGGAATGCATTCGCCCCCTTCGAGTTCTTCCTTGCTGCGGCCGTCTGGTACCTGCTGCTCACGACGATCTGGGGCGTGATCCAGGCAAGGATCGAGCAACGGCTCGCGAGAGGGACACCAGGAAGCGGAACGAGTGAACGCCAGAGCTTGCGCGCCCGATTGCTCGGGTTCAGGGCGCCGCCAGCGGTTGACGGGAATACCGCCCGATGGTGAGCGTCGGCCACGACCTGCTCGATGTGGTCGGCGGACCTGGTCAGGCGGCCGCGACCGTTGTCGAGACGACCGATGTCGAGAAGTGGTTCGGCCGGCTGCAGGTCCTCAAGGGCGTGTCGATGACCGTGAAGCGCGCCGAGGTCGTGGTGATGATCGGCGCCTCCGGCTCCGGCAAGACGACGTTCATCCGCTGCCTCAATCATCTCGAGAAGATCCAGGGCGGCCGGATCTTCGTGAACGGGCATCTCATCGGCTATCGAGAAGAGAACGGCAAGCTCGTCGAGGACCGTGAGCAGAACATCGCCAGGCAGCGCCAGGACATCGGGATGGTCTTCCAGCGCTTCAACCTGTTCCCGCACATGACCGCGCTGGGCAACGTCATCGAAGCGCCCATTCGCGTCCGTGGAACGCCCGAGAAGGAGGCGACCGACATCGGGCGAGCGCTGCTCGAGCGGGTGGGGCTCGGTCACAAGACCGACACGTATCCGGCCCAGCTGTCCGGCGGCCAGCAGCAGCGCGTGGCGATCGCGCGGGCCCTCGCGATGGGGCCGGCGCTGATGCTCTTCGACGAGCCGACCTCGGCGCTCGACCCGGAGATGATCGGCGAGGTCCTGGAGGTCATGAAAGAGCTCGCCCGCGAGGGCATGACCATGATCGTGGTGACCCACGAGATGGGCTTCGCGCGCGAGGTCGCGGATCGGGTCGTGATGCTCGACGACGGCCTGATCATCGAGGACGGCACGCCGGAGCACTTCTTCACCGCGCCGACGCACGAGCGGACGAAGGTGTTCCTCTCGAAGATCCTCTAGCCGGGGTCGACCCGCCTGTACGTGCTTTCCGAGCGGCGGGCCACCTTGAGGACCACGACCAGGTTCGAGTCGTCATCGACCAGGTAGATCACCCTCAGGTCGCCGACGCGCAGGCGCCAGAATTCGGTGCCCGTGAGTTTCACAGCGCCGGGCGGACGCGGCTCGAGCGCCAGGGCGAGGATCGGACCACGCAGTCGCGCCGCGTCACCTGGCGGGAGACGACGAAGCTGTCGCTGGGCCGTGGGAGCGAGCTGGACCCGGCGACCTTCTTCTGTCACCCCTTGTCCGAACCGTAGGTCGCCCGCGTCTCGGCGGCGAGCGAGCCAAAGAACGACTCCGCGGCCTCACCACCGTCGCGCCGGTATTCGGCGAGCGCCCCCTCAGCCGATTCGCGATCCTCGCGAGCCTCGGCGGCGTCGAGCCAGGCCTCGAGGGCCTCCTCGACGATGTCCCGCACGCTGCGATCGGTGCGCGCGGCCTCCACCTTCACGGCTCGATAGACGCCGGCGTCGAGATCGATGGTCACCTTCATTGACCCAGTATACCAGCTTGCTGG
>JBGPIH010000140.1:0-8336 GCA_041484785.1 Candidatus Limnocylindria bacterium | reverse complement strand
GCCGTTCCGGCGGTCCTCCTGGCAGCGACCGTCGGTCCCGGCGTCGTCGTGGCTGCGCTCGTGCTCTACACGCTCGTCCAGCAGATCGAGAACAACTTCCTGGTGCCCAAGATCCAGGGCGACGCGGTGGAGCTCCATCCGTCGCTGGTGATGTTCGCGATCATCGTGGGCGGCTCGCTGGCCGGCCTGCTCGGTGCGATCCTGGCGCTGCCGATGACCGCGGCCTTCCGAGACGTGGTCCGCTACCTCTTCCGAAGGCTCAGCCCCGACGAGCCGGCAGCGCTGGCGATCTCGCTCGCCAACATCGGGATGGGACCGGACGATGGCTGAGCCACTCGACGCCTACAAGGTCCTGCAGGTCGATCCCGAGGCCGAGGACGAGGTGATCCAGGCGGCCTATCGCCGGCTGGCGCGCAAGTACCACCCTGACCTGGCCGCCGGGCCGGAGGCCGCGCCCAGGATGGCGGCCATCAATGCCGCCTGGGAGCTGATCGGCAAGCCGAAGGCGCGAGCGGCCTACGACGACGCGCGAGAAGCCTCGAGCGCCGCCCAGCCGATCGCCAGGGCCGCGCGCGAGTCGGCGAGCAAGCCGGGACCTGGCCAGTCGCGATCCAGGACGGACGAGCGCCCGCAGTCCGCGCGACGACAGCCCGAGACCGTGTCGCGCGACTGGACCTCCGGCCGCTCCACGCATGGCGGCGGATTCGACGCGACGATGCGCAGTGCCGAAGGGCTGGGCGCGGCGGGGCCGCCACCGGGCCGACCCTCGGGCAGCGTCCTCAACTTCGGCCGCTACAGCAGTTGGTCGCTGGGCGAGGTGGCGCGTCACGACCTCGAGTACATCGAGTGGCTCGATCGCGCGCCGATCGGGCGGATCTATCGGGAGGAGGTCGACGCGATCCTGCGGGCGGCTGGGCGGCGTCGATCCGCGCCGGCCGAGGCGACCGATCGACGTGGCCTGTTCCGGCGGCGCTGAGGTCGGTTGAGGGCCGCCCCAGCGCGTAGCATGGCGCGATGGCCGGGACGGAGACGCCAGTCGCCCTGTTGATCCTGGTGGCGGTCCTCATCGCCATGCCGCTGATCGCGTTCATCTCGCGCCGCCTTCGGCTCCAGTACACGGTGGCCATGGTCGCGGTCGGCCTCGCCGTCTCGGCGCTCCCACTGCACGGCGATATCGAAGTCTCGCCCGCCGTCGCCGTGACCATCCTGCTGCCGGGACTCGTGTTCGAGGCGGCGTACCGGCTGGATGCCGTCGAGCTCCGACGCACGTTCGGCGGCGTGGCGCTGCTGGCGGTGCCGGGCGTGATCGTCTGCGCGGCGGTCGTCGCGCTGATCCTGCACGTGGCGGCCGGTCTGCCGCTGGGAGAGTCGTTCATCGCGGGTGCTATCGTCTCCGCGACAGACCCGGTGGCCGTCGTGGCAACCATGCGTCAGCTCAAGGCGCCGCCGCGACTGGTGACCCTGATCGATGCGGAAAGCCTGTTCAACGACGGCACGGCCGTCCTGGTCTACGCGATCGCGCTGGGCGCCCTCGATGGCGGCAGCAGCCTCCTAGATGGCGCCATCTCGTTCGTCATCGGGCTCGCCGCGAGCGTCGCGATCGGGGCGGCAGTCGGCCTGCTGGTCGCCCGAGTCGCCGCACGCACGACCGACTACCTGATCGAGCTGACGCTGACCCTCCTCGCCGCCTACGGGACCTATGTCCTGGCCGACCTGCTGCACCAATCCGGGATCATCTCGGTGGTCGTGGCCGGAATCGTCACCGGGACCTACGGCCGGCGGGTCGGCTTCTCGGCTCGCGCACGCGAAGCCATCGACACGGTCTGGGAGTTCCTGGCCTTCGTCCTGACCGCGATCGCGTTCCTGTTGATCGGGCTGGCGATCCCGCTCGGGACCCTCGCCGACGCCGCGCAGCCGATCGCCTGGGGCGTCGTCGCGGTCCTGGCGGGACGGGCCCTCGTGGTCTACGGGCTCCTGGGTGGGTCGTCGCGCCTCGCCAACCGCTTCGGCGTCAGGCAACGCGTCCCGCTCGCATGGCTCCATGTCATGAACTGGACCGGCCTGCGCGGGGCGGTCGCGATGGCCCTGGCGCTGTCGCTGCCGAGCAGCGTGCCGGACCGAACGCTCCTCCAGGGAACGACGTTCGGGATCGTTCTCTTCACCGTCCTCGTCCAGGGCACGACCGCCGAACGTGTCGTTCGGTGGGCGGGTGTGCGGTCGATCCCGGCGTCGGCCCCGCCAGTCGCGGAGAGGCCCGTCGGGCGGGTCGACTGAGTCAGCGGTTGACCACGATGTCGGGCGTATCGTGAGCCGGGCGCGTTACCAGGCGGCGCGGTTCTGGCGGATGTTGATGCTCTGGAGGATGCCGAGGCCGGCCGCCATGCTCACCAGGGAGGCCCCGCCGTGGGTCACGAAGGGAAGCGGGATGCCGGTGATCGGCATGATCCCCAGGACCATGCCGACGTTGACGATCAGCTGGAACAGGATGACCGAGGCCAGGCCGGCCGCGAAGAGCGTGCCGAACGAGTCCTTTGACCGCCAACCGGCGACCAGGACTCGCCAGAGGAGCAGGACGAACAGGACGAACAGGACGATCCCGCCGATGAAGCCGAGCTCCTCGGCGAGCGTGGCAAAGACGAAATCCGTCGCCTGGACCGGAAGGAAGCCGCCCTGCGTCTGCGTCCCGTTCGTCAGTCCCTTGCCGAACGGGCCGCCCGACCCGACGGCGATCTGAGCCTGATGGAGCTGGAACCCGGCTCCCTGGATGTCCGGGTTGGAGTCCATGAACTGGAGGAGACGCTCCTTCTGGTAGTCGCGGAGCAGGTAGTTCCAGGCGAGCGGGACCATCGCCACCGTGCCGATCGCCAGCACGCCGAGCCATCGCAGGCTGACCCCGGACATCCAGAGCATGCCGGCCAGGATGGCGCCGAAGACGAGCGAGGTCCCGAGGTCGGGCTGGAGCATCACGAGCGCGAGTGGCGGCGCCACCAGGATGCACGCACCGACCACCGAACCGAGCGAATCGAGCCGAGCCCCACGCGACGCAAGGAAGCTGGCGAGCACGATGATCATCAGGATCTTGGCCAGCTCGCTGAACTGGAAGGTGAGCGGACCCAGCGAGACCCAACGGGCAGAACCACCGATCCCGTCGCCTACCAGGAGGGTCACGACGAGCAACGCCAGCTGCAGGCCGTAGATCGGCCAGGCCAGGGTCTTGAGCCAGTGGTAGTCGAAGAACGTCGCCGCTGCGAAGACGGCGACGGCGATCGCGGCCCACATGAGCCCGCGACTGAAGGTCGTGTCGGCCTGAACCGCCGCCGACCCGCTCTCGACGCTGTTCGTGTACGCCATGACCAGGCCGACCGCCACGAGAAGGCCGGCATACGTCACCAGCTGGAGGTCGAACGCCCGCCAGGCTGCCCCGACGGACTTGGCGGCCCAGTCGGTGACGCGCGCGGGTTCGGCTCGGATAGCGCCCATCAGTTGGTCTGGTAGAAGTTGCTTCGCTGGAGGAGGTCGGTGAGCCGGTAATCCTTCTTGATCCCGAAATGCATCTGCAGGTAGTACTTGACGATCTCGGTCGCGGCATTGCCCTTCGTCCGGGAGTCGTAGGCGAAGGCGAGCACCATCAGCTGCGAGTCGTGATTGTCGAACGAACCATTGACCGGGTCCTTGGGTACCCACCCGACGAACCAGGAGTGGAACGGCAGCCGGCCCTGGGCATCCTTGACCCCGAACTCGGCGGTCCCGGACTTGCCGGCAATCTTGATCGGCATGTCGACCAGGTTGTAGGTGTGGCGAACCACGACGACGTTGCGGGCCGCGTTGCGCATCGTCTTCAGGACGCTGGCCGGCGCGGCCAGCTTGCGGATGATCTTCGGCTTGAACGGCAGGACGACCGTGCCGTCAGGGCCCACGATGTCGTGCACGATCTGCGGCTGGTAGAGCGTCCCGCCGTTGGCGAGCGCGGCATAGGCGTTGATCAGCTGGATCGGGGTGACGACGTCGTACCCCTGTCCGATGCCGGCCTGATACGTCTCCCCGGGAAAGATCGGGGCGCCCAGCGCGTCCTGCTTCCACTGGTTGGTCGGCACGATCCCGGTCACCTCGCCGGGCAGATCGATTCCGGTCCTCTGGCCGAAGCCGAACTGGTCTGCCCAGTAGCCGAGCCGATCGATGCCGAGCATCCCTGCGACCTGGAAGAAGTAGGTGTCGCTCGAATGCCCGAAGCCGCAATAGATGTCGCACGGTCCGAAGCCGCGCCGGTTCCAGTCATAGAACTTGGTAGTCCCGAGGGTGAGGAACGACTTGGTCTGGAGCTGTTCGGTGGCCGTGATCTTCTTGTCGGCCAATCCACCCGTGCCGGTCACGATCTTGTACGTCGACCCGGGCGGGTAGTGCGCCTGCGTCGCGTGATTGAGGAGCGGCTTGTCCGGGTCATCGATCAGCTTCTGGTAGTCGGCGTTGCTGATGCCCCGGGCAAACAGGTTGTCGTCATAGGTCGGCAGGCTGACCAGCGCCAGGATCTCTCCTGTCTGCGGATTCATGACGATGACGACACCTCGCTTCAGGCCGATCTCAGTCATGGCCCACTCGAGCGCCGTCTGTGCGTACTTCTGCTCCTTGGTGTCGATGGTCAGGTTCAGCGAGTCGCCGGGCACCGCCGAGCTGACGGTCTGGAGGACCTGGGTCCGCCGGCCGGCTGCGTCACGCTCCACGTTCTGGCTGCCGTAGGTGCCTCGCAGCTCCGTCTCGTATTCGGATTCCAGGCCGGTCTTGCCGACGAGGTCGTCCGGGAGATAGCCGAGTGCCTTGAGTTGCGCCAGCTCGTCGGCCGAGACGGGACCGGTGTAGCCGAGGATCTGCGAGAACAGCGAGCCGTACGTGTACTGTCGGCGTGCTTCGACCGCAATCTGCACGCCCGGCAGGTCGAACCCGGCCTCGGCGATCAATCGAGCGGTGTTCTCATCGACATCGCCGGCAATGCGGACCAGGTCGAAGCTGGATCCAGGGTTGCTGTCGATCGTCGCGTTGATCTCGGCCGCGTCCATCCCGAGCAGGGCAGCCAACCGGTCGACGACCTGCGGTCGCTGGGCCTGCGGAAGATCCGCGGGTCGCAGCTTGACGGCAAACGTCGGCACATTGGTGACCAGGGGCCGCCCACTCCGGTCGTAGATCAATCCTCGAGGGGACTGCACGGCTTCGAGGACCGTGCGATTTCGCGTGGCCAGCGTGGCAAACCGGCCCCCATCGACGATCTGCAGATAGAACAGCCTCGCCGTGAGTCCCCCGACTGCGAGGACGATGACCAGGGCGAACGTCAGGAAGCGCGACAGGCGTCGAACGGACCGCGGCCGGCTGTCGAGGTACGTCGTCACCAGTCCACTCGCTCGACATCGACGCGCCGATCGTGGATCGAGATCGCCAGGGGCCCGATCAGGGCGGCGACGACCAGATCGAACACGGCGCCGGGCAGCACCCGGCTCATCGGATCGGCGACCGGAATCGGTGCCTGGAGGGCATTGAAGGCGACGAACAGGGTCATTGAATAGAACACGCTCAAGACAAATGCGGCGGGAATCGGCATGACCTGACGAAGGCGAGCGAACCCACGCCCGAGCAACGCGGCTCCGCCAAGGCACAGCAGGAGTGCGAAGGCGGACGATCCAAGCGGACGTTGTGCCAGAACATCGAGAACAAGGCCACCAACGAAGGCCCACACGAGACCGGCCTCGAAATCGATTGCCAGGGTCACGACGATCCCGACGACGAGAACGAAGTGCGGCTCAGCGTTGCCAACCCGCAGGTATGGGCCGATCGTGAGTTCCAGTAGGGCCGTCACCGTGGCGCCGACCGCAGCGAGGAGCAGAGTCATCGAGCGAGTCGATCCTCGGCGAAATGGCCCAAGGTCTGCGACCGCCGACACGGCGCCTCGGTGGGAGATCGAACGGCGGCGAGGTCATGGCGGAGTATCCCACGGTCCCCGGTTCCCGGCAATGAATGGGCCTGGCGAGCTCTTGCGTGCACGAAACGGCCCACGTGAACCGAGCGTCCACCTCGAGGTCATGTCCAGGCTTGGAGTCGGGCCACCTGCGGTTCGTCATTCGTTTCACGTGAAACACGAGCGAGACAGCCTGGGCGCCGCGTGACCCGGAGATATGTCCCGGATAAGGCCTGCCTGCGAGGATGGGTCCACTCGCCGCAGGCAAGGGTCCAACCGGTCAGCGATGATAGAATCAGTCGACGTGAGTGCCTTCCGAGCGGGACGCTGAGTGGGTCAGACGATCGCCTGCGCGAACCAGAAGGGCGGCGTCGGCAAGACCACGACGGTCATCAATCTCGGAAGCTACCTGGCGCTTGCGGGCGAGCAAGTCCTCCTCGTCGATCTCGATCCGCAAGGCAATGCGACGAGTGGTCTCGGTTTCGACCGCAGCTCCATCGAGCGATCCGTCTACGACGGTGTCGTGGACGGGGCGCAGATTGCCGACCTGATTCTCACCGGGCCGGTCCCCGGGCTCGATCTGGTGCCATCGGCAATCGCGCTCGCCGGCGCCGAATTGGAGCTCGCGCCGGCGGAAGGACGAGAACGCCGGCTCGCGCGCCTGCTCTCGACGATCGTCGCTGACTATGACTACATCCTCGTCGACTGCCCCCCGGCCCTGGGGTTGCTGACGGTCAACGCTCTCACCGCCGCCGATGCCGTCCTGATCCCGCTCCAATGTGAGTACTACGCCTTGGAAGGACTGACCCAGCTGCTCGCCACCTTGAACCTCGTTCGCGATCACCTAAACCCCGGCCTGGCGGTCAAGGGCGTGGTGTTGACGATGTACGACGGCCGGACGAACCTGTCCGCCGATGTCGCTGCGGAAGCGCGACGACACCTGGGCGAGCGCGTCTTCGAAACGGTCGTGCCTCGGAGCGTCCGGCTCGCCGAAGCACCCAGTCATGGCTTGCCGATCTCGCGCTACTCGCCCGACTCAACCGGCGCCCTGGCATATGCGGCGCTGGCCGCCGAGCTCCGGGCACGCGACGGCCGGACGACGGGTCCGCTGCTCGAGCCTCGCGAATCGGTGAGGGTGGCATGAGCGACCGGCCGGACCGTCCAGAGCGATCGCAGGGCCTCGGACGCGGGCTCGCCGCCCTCATTCCCCAACGCGCTGGGGCGCATGTCAGCGCCATCGAGATCCTGATCTCGCGGATTCGCCCCAACCCATATCAGCCGCGCAAGCGATTCGATCCCGAGAGCCTCGCGGCGCTGGCCGCGAGCATCGCCGCCAACGGCGTCATCCAGCCGATCCTCGTGTCCGAGACGCTCGACGGGTACCAACTCGTCGCCGGAGAACGTCGCCTGCGGGCAGCCCAGACGGCCGGGCTCGAGCGGATCCCGGCGGTCGTCCGGCAGCTCATCGACCGCGACCAGCTCGAGCTGGCACTCGTCGAGAACCTGCAGCGTGCGGACCTCGATCCGCTCGAGACGGCCGAGGCCTACCGGCAGCTCATCAGCCGCTTCGGGTTCACGCCCGACGACATCGCGAACCGGGTCGGTCGGGCCCGGTCCACGGTCGCCAACACGCTTCGTCTGCTCGACCTCGCTCCCGAGGTCCAGACCGCGGTCGCGGATGGCCGACTGACCGAGGGCCATGGGCGTGCCCTCGGTGGGATCGCGCCCGAGCTCCAGGCACGGGTGCTCGACTCGGTCGTCGGACAGGAGCTGTCGGTCCGACAGACCGAGGAGCTCGTGCGTCGGCTCCGCGAGCCTCGACCCAAGCCTGCCGATGCCGCGCCCGCGCGCAACAGCGATCCCGATCTGGAGCGCGTCGCAGACGATCTCAGACGCGCACTCGGGACCAAGGTCAGCCTCGCCCGATCGCGACGGGGTGGGCGGATCGTGATCGAGTACTACAGCGATGAGGAACTGGGCCGACTGTACGACCGCCTGACCGGAGGACCCGCGTGACCGAAGACGCCATCAGCACGACCGCGGCGACCACGACGACTGGTCGCAAGCGCGCGCGCCCGGGTGGCTCCGATTACACGGCGGCGAGCATCCAGGTCCTCGAAGGCCTGGAAGCGGTCCGGCGCCGCCCCGGGATGTACATCGGGTCAACGGATGTCCGTGGGCTGCACCACCTCGTCTGGGAAGTCGTGGACAACTCGATCGATGAGGCGATGGCGGGTCAGGCCTCGGTCATCAAGGTCACCATTCGGACGGACGGGGTCGTCATCGTCGAGGATGACGGCCGTGGCGTGCCGGTTGGCAAGCATTCCACGGGCAAGGACGCACTCGAGGTCGTCCATACCGTTCTCCATTCGGGCGGCAAGTTCGGGGGCGGCGG
>JBGPIH010000139.1:0-8426 GCA_041484785.1 Candidatus Limnocylindria bacterium | reverse complement strand
TGCCGATTGCTGTCTCGAAGCTCCTGCTGGCGGCCCAGGAGGACATGCGCCGGGAGATCGCGCGGGCGATGCATGACGGTCCCGCCCAAAGCCTGACCAACATCGTGCTCCAGGCCCAGATCGTCGAGCATCTCGTGGCCAACGATCCGAAGGCGGCGTCCGGCGAGGTGCGCCAACTGGTCGCGATGGTCCAGCAGACCCTCGATGCGACCAAGTCGTTCATCTTCGACGTCCGCCCCATGGTCCTCGACGATCTCGGCCTGGTGCCAACCCTTCGCCGCGCTGCTCGCGACCGCGGCCGTCGCGCCGGCGTTCCGGTCGAGTTCGAATCGATGGGCCAGGACCAGCGCCTGCCGATGGACCAGGAAAGCGGCCTCTTCCGGATCCTTGATGAGGCCCTGGCGGCCTACCTGGGCGCCCGGGCGGATCGAATCTCGCTGAAGCTCGACTGGTCGGACAAGCTGGACGCCAGGATGTCTGCCTCGCGCGCAACCGCCAAGCCGAGCGCCGATCAGCTCCCGGAGGCCGCTCCCAGCGCGGATCTGCCGCCCGCCCTTGCCACGATGATGGAGGAGCGCCGAGCTGACGAGCGCGACCGAGCGGCGATCGCCCAGCGAGAGGCGATCGTCAGTCTCCCCGCGTCCACCTGGCGCGAGATCCAGGGACGGGCGGCGACCCTGGGCCTCGAGGCCGAGCTGTCTGCAGACGGCTCCGAGCTCCGGATCCTGATGGACCTGCCACAGCCATCCCCCGCTGAACCGGCGTGATCCCGCAGGCCCCGGCTCGCGGCCAGGGAATCGTGGAATACGGGCTCATCGCCGCCCTGACCGCGGTCATCACCGCCCTGACCCTCGGCCTGCTGGGCGGCACGCTGGCCGAGGTCCTGGCCGCCATCGGGAGCGCCATTGATGCCGCGACCGGGGGCGCCTGAGGCGCCGCCTTTCCCGGGTTGGTCAGGACTATCTACCTACTGGTACACCGGCGGGCGCCACCGTATAGTGGCGGAGCCCTCAATCGGGGGTTTGTCCTCATCCAGGAGGTTGCCGTATGGCACTTGTCAACGACCTGTATCTCAAGGTCCTCAGCGTCCTCAACCGCGACGAGGAGGGCCAGGGACTCGCGGAGTACGCGCTGATCCTCGCCCTCATCGCCATCGTGGCCATCGTCGCCCTCATCTTCCTGGGCAGCCAGGTCAGCAAGATCCTCAGCACGGTCGGCAGCTCCGTCTAGGCAGGAGCCGATCGCCAAGATCGATCGACAAGGACCGCCGGGCCCTCAGGGGCCGGCGGTCCTTGGTTTGTCGGTGCACCATCAGGCCCAGACGGCCCTTGACACCGTCCCGTCGCCCCCGTACCGTGGCGCAGCCCTCGGTCCGTCCGGGGAGACTCGAAGAAAGGAGGTACCTCACCCAGATGACGTCGATCTACCTCGCAATCATGAACATCCTCAACCGCGACGAGGAAGGCCAGGGCCTCGCGGAGTACGCGCTGATCCTCGCCCTCATCGCCATCGTGGCCATCGTCGCCCTGATCTTCCTGGGCAGCCAGGTCAGCAAGATCCTCAGCACGGTCGGCAGCTCGGTCTAGGACCGATACACCGCCAAATCGTCTGATCGAAACCGCCGAGCCCTTCGGGGCCCGGCGGTTCGCATTTCGACACCTTTCACGCAACCTTGCGCTCTTCGTGATTTCCTTCCGTTTCCTCCTAATGGTCCTAGCTCTTTGGTATAGTCGCGCCGCTTTTGGGCGGTGCTAGAGTGGTGCCACCTGTCACACCGACTCCGGGAGGATGGACTTGAAGCGCTCTAATCGGCTGGTTCTGTTGATCGGCGTGTTCCTTGCCGTCGTGGCTTTCGTCCTCGTGCTTCTGCTCCTGCAGAACCCACCGGCGGGCACCCAGACCACGACGGTGCCGACCACTGGACCGGTCGTGGTGGCCACGGCGGACATCCCGCTCTCCACGCGCATCCGGGCGGACCAGGTGACCATCAAGACCCTTGACCTCAAGGCAATCTCCGCTGGCGCCTTCCGCGATCCGTCCCAGGTCGTGGGACAGATCGCGCGCGAGCCGGTCGCGAACGGGGCACAGATCACCGCAACCACCCTGAACGGCGGACTCACCGGACAGATCATCGACGTCCAGACACCGGCTGGGCAGCGGGCGATCGCGGTCAGAGTCGATCAGATCAGCGGCGTCGGCACGGTGATCAAGAACGGGGACTACGTCGACGCCATCTTCGCCTTGACCGAGGAACAATTCGCGTCGGTCGTCCCCGACCCGACCAACCCCAGGCTCGTGACCGTCACCAACCCGGGTCCCAAGGGCACCACGATCAAGCTGATCCTCCAGGGCATGCAGGTCCTGGGAACGCTGTTGCCTCCGGTCGCGGCCCCTGCCGCGGGCCAGCCATCCGCTGCCCCGGCCGAGCCGGGCACGGTGCTCAACGAGCAGCAGGAGATCGTGATCCTGTCGGTTTCGCCCCAGCAGGCCGAGGTCATCCGCTACGCCCAGCTCCAGGCCAACCCCCTCCTGACGCTGTCGCTCGTCCTGCGCTCGCCGGACGACTTCATCGACCCGGCGACCGGTCAGCCAGTGCCACCGGTGATCGCCCAGACGACCGGCATCACGCTCAAGGAATTGATCGACACGTACGGCGTCCTGCCGCCCGTCGTCGAGCAGCCGGTGCTGCCATCGATCCGGCCCTGATCGGACCGGCAACCCGAACGGGGAACCATCGATCAGCGAGGCATGACGGGCGTGAAGGACCACCCGGTCCCGCGCCCGTCAGTCGCCCGGCCACCGGAAGCCACATCGGATAGAACGAAGGTATCAACCAGAGCGAAATGGCCGACCAGATCCGTGTCCTCGTGGTGGACGATATTCCGGAGACCCGCGATCACCTGACGAAGCTGCTCGGCTTCGAGACGGACATCGACGTGGTCGGCTCCGCGTCGTCCGGCCGCGAGGCCATCGACATGGCCGGCCGGCTGCATCCGGATGTGGTCCTCATGGACATCAACATGCCGGACATGGACGGGATCACCGCCACGGAGCAGCTCTCCTCGACCGCTCCCGCCGCGGCGGTCGTGATGATGTCGGTCCAGGGCGAGGCGGACTACCTTCGGCGTTCGATGCTGGCCGGCGCTCGCGAGTTCCTGGTCAAGCCGTTCAGCAGCGATGAGCTGACCGCCTCCATTCGCCAGGTCAGCTCCCGCGAGCGCGACAAGCAGAGCCGCCTCGGCATCCCGACCGCAGTCGGTGCGCCGCCGGCCGGGGGAGGCAGCTCGGGCGGCGGGTCCAGCGACGGAACGGTCGTCGCCGTCTTCAGCCCAAAGGGGGGCGTCGGTCGAACGACCGTGGCGGTCAACCTGGCCGTGGCCGCCGCCACCGAGCTTGGACGCAAGGTCGTGATCATGGACGGTTCGTTCCAGTTCGGCGACGTGGGCGTCCTGCTCAACCTGAATCCCAAGAGCAAGTCGATCGCGGATCTCGTGCCGGAGCTCGAGGCCGCGGGCGACATCGACTCCATCGACACCTTCGTGATAGACCACAGCTCGGGCATCCGCGCCCTCCTCGCACCCCCCTCCCCCGAGATGGCGGAGATGATCACCCCCGCCGGGGTCAAGAAGGTGATCGAGTGCCTGCGGAGGAACCATGACCTGGTCGTGGTCGACTGCACCGCCTTCTTCAACGACACGACGCTCGCGATCCTGGATTCGGCCGACCTGATCCTGACCATGCTCAGCCTCGAGATCACGAGCATCAAGAACATCCGGCTCTTCCTGGAGGTCGCCGAGCAGCTTGGCTACGAGAAGGGCAAGGTCCGGCTGGTTCTCAACCGCGCCGATTCGACCCTCGGCATCCGGGTCTCGGACGTTGAGCATTCGATTGGGCGTAAGGTGGACGAGACCATCGTGAGCGACGGTCGCAGCGTGGTCTACGCACTCAATCGGGGGATCCCGTTCTTCATGTCCAATCGAGAGGCGCAGGTGTCCCAGGACATCCTGCGGTTGGCCCGGTCCGTCGTCGGGGAGCGACCGGCAGTCGCCGCCACTGTCGACGGCCGGAAGTCGGCCCAGAAGAAGTCGCTCTTCGCATGGCGATGAACCATCGGCATAGTGAGCCCCGCGGGGCGGAAGGGGTCTAGGCGATGTCCCTGCTGAAGCGGATCGAGAGCGCTCGACCGGGATCCTCGGCGCCCAGCGCGGGGCCCGAAGCACCGGGTGGGAACCTGCCGGCGGTGCCGGGTGGCCCCCCGGGCGCGCCGACCACCCCTCGGCTGACCAGCCAGGCACCCGTCCGCGAGTCGTTCAGGGACGTCAAGTTCCGGATCCAGAACCGGGTGATCCAGGACCTGGACCCCAAGCTCGACCTCTCCAACCAGGTCGAGGTCCGGCGACAGATCGAGGAGATCTTCGGCAAGGTCATCGACGAGGAAGGTCTCGCCCTGACCCGCGCCGAGCGGGTCCGGATGCTGGAGCAGATCACCGACGAGATCATCGGCCTCGGGCCGCTCGAGCCGCTCCTGCGCGACGAGTCGATCACCGAAGTCATGGTCAACGGACCGCGCCAGGTCTACATCGAACGCTCCGGCAAGCTCGAGCTCACCAACGTCGTCTTCCAGAACGACGACCACGTGATGCGCATCATCGACCGGATCATCGCCCCGATCGGGCGCCGGGTCGACGAATCGTCGCCGATGGTCGATGCTCGTCTGACAGACGGCTCCCGCGTCAACGCCATCATCCCGCCCCTGTCATTGGTGGGGCCCGTCATCACCATCCGGAAGTTCTCCGCCTCGCCCTTCACCACGGACGATCTCATCCGTTTCGGGACGGCCACCGCAGACATGTTCGAGTTCCTTCGAGCGTGCGTGGAGGCCCGTCTCAATGTCTTCGTCTCCGGCGGTACCGGTTCGGGCAAGACGACCACCCTCAACGTGCTGTCCTCGTTCATCCCCAACGACGAACGGATCGTCACGATCGAGGACGCCGCGGAGCTCCAGCTCCGGCAGGAGCATGTCGTGACGCTCGAGTCACGTCCGCCGAACATCGAGGGCAAGGGCGCGATCCCGATCCGCGAGCTCGTCCGCAATGCGCTGCGAATGCGGCCCGACCGGATCATCGTCGGCGAGTGCCGTTCCGGCGAGGCGCTGGACATGCTCCAGGCCATGAACACCGGCCACGACGGCTCGATGTCGACGGGTCACGCGAACAGCCCACGCGACATGCTGGCGCGCCTCGAGACGATGGTCCTCATGGCCGGCGTCGACCTCCCGGTCCGAGCCATCCGTGAGCAGATCGCCTCCGCTGTCGACCTGATCGTCCAGCAGAGCCGCCTCAAGGACGGGACCCGGAAGATCGTCAACATCACCGAGGTCCAGGGCATGGAAGGCGACGTGATCGTCATGCAGGACGTCTTCGTCTTCGAGCAGACCGGCGTGGTCGAGGGCAAGATCCAGGGCCGCCTCAAGGCGACCGGCATCCGGCCGAAGTTCGTCGAGAAGTTCGAGGTGATGGGCATCCATCTGCCGCCGGGCCTCTTCGGCTTCAGCTACTGAGCGGGGAGGACCTGCTTTGTTGAATGGTGTGCCCCTGACCCTGGTCGTCGCCGGCGTGGCGGCGGCGGCGATCTTCCTGATCGCCGTCGGGATCGCGACGTCCGGCAGCGGATCCGGGGTCAGCGCCCGACTCGAGCGCTACGCGTCCGCCCGCGAGAGCGGCAAGCCCGCGCCCACGGGCCAGGGCGGCCTCGCCGACCTGCTGGCCCAGAGTGTCGCCCTTGCCCAGCTCAACAGGGTCGTCGAAGCGCGCGACTTCGGGGCGAACCTCGCCCGCGACATCGCCCGCGCCGACCTGAAGCTCAAGCCGTCCGAGTTCCTGGCGATCTGGGCGGGCTCGATCCTGGGCCTGCCGTTCCTGTTCGTCCTGCTGTCGCTCGGCCTGCCGGCGCTGCGCAACCCGATCGCCCTGCTCATCGGGGCGTTCATAGGGTTCATGCTGCCGAGGTTCTGGCTTGGCCGGCGCAAGGCCGGCCGGCTGGGCGCCTTCAACAAGCAGCTGCCCGACACGATCACCCTCCTCGCCAACGCCCTTCGGGCCGGTTCGTCCTTCCTCCAGGCGGTCGAGCTCGTCGTCCGGGAGTCGCGGCCCCCGGTCTCGACCGAGTTCAGCCGCGTCATCCGCGAGGTCAACCTCGGGCTGCCGTTCGAACAGGCGATGGAGAATATGGTCCGCCGGGTGCGGTCCGACGACCTGGAGCTGATGGCGACGGCGATCAACATCCAGCACACGGTCGGCGGCAATCTCGCCGAGATCCTCGACTCGATCGCCTTCACGATCCGCGAGCGGATCCGGATCAAGGGCGAGATCCGGACCCTGACGGCCCAGCAGCGGCTGTCGGGCTACGTCGTCGGGTTCCTGCCGATCGGCCTGGCCGGCTTCCTCTTCGTCGCCGCCCCGAACTTCATGGACCCGATGTTCCAGAAGCCGCCGGACGCGTTCGGTCTTCCGCTCGGCGTCGTCATCCTCATCTTCGGTGGGTTCATGATGTTCATCGGCTTCATGTTCATCCGCCGTATCGTCGACATCGAGGTCTAGCCGATGCCACCTTTTGTCCCGATCGTCATCGCCGCCGCGGCGGCCGGTGCCATCCTGCTGATCGCCCTCGGGCTCGCCGGCAGCTCACCGGTCGACCCGGTCCAGGCCCGGCTCACCCAGCTGGGCACGATGCAGGCCAAGAACCTCGAGGAGCTGGAGCTCCAGGCCCCGTTCATCGAGCGGACGATGCGCCCTCTCGCCGCCCGCCTGTCCGGGCGGATGTCGCGCATGGCCAGCAGCTCGTTCCAGGAACGAACCGAAAAGCGACTCGCCCTCGCCGGCAACCCCGGCAACCTGCGGGTGGCCGATTGGCTCGGCATCAAGGCCGTCGCCGCGATCGTTGGCGCGCTGATCTTCGTGTTCCTGTTCGGGGTCGTCGGCATTCTCAGCCTGCCGGCCCTGGTGCGGATCCTCATGGGCGCGGTCGGCTTGATGTTCGGCTACACGATCCCCGAGTTCTGGCTCGGCGGGCGCGTCCGCAAGCGCCAGCACCTGATCCTGCTCCAGATCCCGGACGCCCTCGACCTGTTGACGATCTCCGTCCGGGCCGGCCTCGGCTTCGACGCCGCGCTCGGCAAGGTCGTCGAGAAGCTCAATGGGCCCCTCGTCGACGAGTTCCGCCGGGCCCTGGCCGAGGTTCGCGTCGGCAAGGCACGACGTGAGGCGCTGCGCGACATCGTGGCCCGAACCGAGGTCCCGCCGCTGACCAACTTCATCGGCGCGATCATCCAGGCCGAACAGCTCGGTGTCTCGATCAGCAAGGTGCTCCAGGTCCAGTCCGAGCAGCTCCGGATCGAGCGCCGCCAGCGGGCCGAGGAGATGGCCGCCAAGGCGCCGATCAAGATGCTGTTCCCGCTCGTCGGCTGCATCTTCCCGTCGCTGTTCATCGTCATCCTCGGGCCGGCGATCATCCTGATCATGCAGAACCTGAACACGAAATGACCCTGGCGGGCGCGCCCTCAGGCGAGAGGGAAGCGCCCGATCCCCAGCGGGGCGGCCCTGCCGGCGGGTGGCCCGCGGTCGGCGGGTCGGTCGCCCGCAACCTCACACGCGGCACGACGATCGCGACCGACGTCGAAGTCGCCGCGGGGATCTGGGCCAAGTTCATGGGCCTGATGGGCCGTCCGGGCCTGCCCGACGGCGCCGCGCTGTGGCTGCCCGATAGCAACGGCATCCACATGATGTTCATGCGCTTCCCGATCGATGCGGTGTTCGTCGGCCGGTCGAACGAGGCGGGCGAACGCCCGGTCGTGGCCGTCCGCGAGGCCCTGCCGGCGTGGCGCGGCCTCGTTCCTCTCGTTCGGGGCGCGCACGGGGTCCTCGAGCTCGCGGTCGGGACCGTCGCCGCGAGCCGGACGGTCGTCGGGGACCGGATCTCGATGGCGCGCGAGGAACCACGGGCGATCTGAAGTCGCCCTGGCCGCGGCTCTGACCGCGCTCTGTCCGCGGCTCCTACGGCGCTCTGACCGCGGCCCGTCCCCTGACCGCGCCGTGTCCGCGCTCTAACCGCGCCATGTTCGCGCTCTGTCCGCGCTCTGACCGCGGCTCTTCGTCTCAAATGTGGCGGTCGGCCACACTCGAGCTTCGACTCGGCGGGTCGTCGCTTCAGGCGTGTCTCGTGGCCACATTCACAGCATTCGATGCGGACGATCGTGCTCAGGGACGCGGACGCGCCGGGGCCCCGGGTCGCGAGTGTGGCGGACCGACACGGGCGAAATGAACCAGAGCCCGGCGAGGTCGGAGCGTGGACGTCGGAGCCAGCCTTTCACCTCTGCCGTCGTGCCTGGAAACGCCGAGGCGAACACCGTGTGATGCCTTCGAACGACG
>JBGPIH010000138.1:0-8438 GCA_041484785.1 Candidatus Limnocylindria bacterium | reverse complement strand
TTCTTCGGCGCATCCTTGACCGAGAACTTCTCGATGTAGTGCTTCGGCAGCACCGGCGTCTGGTTGGAGAACTGGCCGACGTAGCCCCCGTAGATCCCCTTGTAATGGATCACGCAGTCGGTGCCGGTGCCCCCATCGATCGCCGTGATCTGGTCGAACCCGGTGGTTCCGACATAGAGGCCGGCCTGGTCAGGGTCCATGACCCACTTCCACGTGGCCTCGAGGTCGGCGCACGTGATGGGCTGCCCGTCGGACCACTTCATGCCTGGCTTGAGGTGGTAGGTCACGTCCATGTTGTCGCCGTTGACGACGGCACCGCCGTTGTCGGCCGTCGGAACCTCGGTGACCATCTCGGGCACATACTTGAGGTCATGCGCCGTATCGACGAGTGCCTCGAGGGACGGAGCCGCCGCCTCGATATCGGCATTCGCCGCGGCGTAGTACGGATTCATCGTCGAGACCGTCTGCCACTCGGCCATGACGACCGTCCCGCCCGTGCTGCCGGCCGCTTCGGCCTTGTAGGTGGTGCCGGTCAGGTCGACCGATGTCGGGGGGGCCGACGCCGGGGCGGCCGACTCAGCCGCGGATGGGGTGGCGCTCTCGGGTGCCGTTGTCGCCGCGCTCGGCGACGTCGTTGCCGCGCCGCAGGCTGCTGCCACCAGCATCGCGCTGAATAGCAGGCCCAAGAATCGCTTCTGCATCAAAGGTCCTCCGAACGGGTGTGAACCCGATATCTTTCGCCACCTCGGCTTGGACCGCGCCCTGTGATCGCCGTGGCGACTCGCTCACCTTCCAGACCGAGCCTCCCACTCGGTGCGGTCTTGGGGCGAGCAACAGCGGCAGCAACGGTTCGAGTCGGTACGCTGCGGCTACTATCCACAGCGCCCGACCCAGTGTCAACTTCCTTCCTAACGAGCGTTCGTTTGGCAACGGCACGCTCAGGATTCAGTCCGGACAGGGCGTTTCGGCCCCCCTCATCGGGCGCCAGCGCAGGTTCGGATGGCGCGCCGCGCTGGCCTCGTCGAGACGCCTGACCGGGGCCGTGTGCGGGGCTCCGGTCACCAGCTCCGGGGTCGCCTCGGCCTCGGCGGCGATGGCGATCAGGGCATCGGCGAACGCGTCGAGCGTCTCGATCGATTCGGTTTCGGTCGGCTCGATCAGCATCCCCTCATCGACGATCAGTGGAAAGTAGATCGTGGGTGGGTGATAGCCGTAGTCGATCAGGCGCTTGGCGATGTCGAGGGTTCGGACCCCGGTCCGTTTCTTGATCGTCGTCGCGGAGGCCACGAACTCATGCTTGCACGGCCGGTCGTACGGGATGTCGTAGGTCGAGGCAAGGCGCGACTTGAGGTAGTTGGCGGCCAGGACGGCGTCGTCGCTGACCTCGCGCAGGCCGGATGCGCCGTGCGCCCGGATGTAGGCGTAGGCGCGAACCAGGACGCCGGTGTTGCCGGCAAAGCTGCGCAGCCGCCCGATCGAGCTCGGGCGCTCACCGGTTCGCTCCAGACGGAAGGCGCCGTCGGGCTCGCGCAGGACGCGCGGCGTGGGCAGGTACGGCAGCAGGGTCTCCCCCACCCCGACCGGGCCGGCCCCCGGGCCGCCGCCGCCATGCGGCGTCGAGAAGGTCTTGTGGACGTTGAAGTGCATCACGTCGAAGCCTGCCTCGCCCGGCTTGAACCGCCCGAGGATGGCATTGAGGTTGGCGCCATCCATGTAGGCAAGGGCGCCCACGTCATGGACCGCGTCGAGCAGCTCGCCGATGCGCGCCTCGAACAACCCCAGGGTGGACGGGTTGGTGATCATGACCGCCGCCGTCCGCGGTCCGAGCTCCGCTCGAAACGCATCGAGGTCGATCCCGCCGTCCGCGGCCGACGGGATCGTCACCGTGGTGTAGCCGGCCATGGACGCGGTCGCCGGGTTGGTTCCGTGACTCGAATCCGGGACGAGGACCTGGTCGCGGTCGGTTCCGCCATGGGCGCGGTGGTACGCCCGGATCATGAGGATGCCCGTCAGCTCGCCCTGTGCTCCGGCCGCCGGTTGGAGGGTTACGGCGCGCATTCCCGAGATCTCGGCCAGCGCGCCCTCCAGCTCGAAGAGCATCTGGAGGGTTCCCTGGGCCGCCGTATCCGGGGCCAGCGGATGGAGATTGGCGAAGCCCGGGAGCCGGGCGGCCCATTCGTTGAGCTTCGGGTTGAACTTCATGGTGCACGAGCCAAGCGGGTAGAACCCGGTGTCCACCGCGTAGTTCAGTTGCGACAGGTTCACGTAGTGACGAACGACGTCCGGCTCGTTCATCTCCGGCAGGGCGGGTGGCGTGGTCCGGCGAGCGGCTGCCGGGATCCGGTCCAGCGCATCCTTGGGTGGGTGCGGGATCTTGCCGCCGCCCCGGCCTGGGCGGCCACGCTCGAAGATGGTCGGCTGGAGGCGCGTGCCGGTGACGCTCATCGCACGCTCCCGGCGACCGATCCGCGATCCGACCCGGCACCCGCCTCGACGGCCGTTGGCGGACGCCCGCCCAGGACCTCGCCGAGCGCCTCGGCGAAGCGCTCGATCTCTGGCGCGGTGGTCATCTCGGTGGCACACACCAGCAGCCCATCGGCCAGGCTCGGATCGCCCGGTTCGGCGTCGGCCAGGACCAGCCCGGCCAGGATCCCGCGATCCAGCAGGCGACGGTGGGTCGCGTGGGGCTCGGGCACGCGGATGGCGAACTCGTTGAGGTACGGACCAGGATGGATCCGCGGCGCCCCGGCCCCGCCGAGCGCAGCCTCCAGCTCGGCGGCGCGAGACGCTCCCAGCGCTGCCACGTCGCGCAACCCGTGCGGGCCGATGGTCGCAAGGTAGACCGACGCGGCCAGGGCGAGGAGGGCCTGGTTCGTGCAGATATTGCTGGCCGCCTTGTCCCGGCGGATGTCCTGCTCGCGGGCGCGCATGGTCATGACGAACGCTCGCTGCCCGTCGAGATCGGTCGTCATCCCGACGAGCCGGCCGGGGATCTGCCGCACCAGGGCGTCCGTCGACGCCAGGATCCCGAGGTAGGGACCGCCGTACTGGGGGGCGATCCCGAGCGGCTGTCCTTCGCCGGCGGCGATGTCGGCACCGTAGGCGCCCGGCGGCGCGAGGACTGCCAGACCGACCGGCTCGATGACCGCCACGAAGAGCGCCCCGGCGGCATGCGCGCGCTCGCCGATCGCGGGCATCGGCTCGAGCAGCCCCAGGAAGTCCGGCTGGGCGGCAATGACACCGGCAACCGGCCGGTCGCGTTCGGCCAGCATCCGCTCGAGCGCCGCCAGGTCCGTCGTACCGGCCGCCTCGCCCACGGCCACCAGTGGGATCTCCTCGAGCTCCAGGCCCCCGCTGAAATAGGTCCGCAGGGTCTCGCGGTAGTGCGGATGCACCGAGCGCGAGACGAGGACACGCTCCCGTCGCGTCGCGCGACAGGTCATCAGGCCCGCCTCGGCGGTCGCCGCCGCGCCGTCGTAGTGGGACGCCGAGACGACGTCCAGGCCGACCAGCTCAGCCAGCAGCGACTCGTACTCGTAGATGCTCTGGAGGGTCCCCTGACTGATCTCCGGTTGGTACGGCGTGTAGGCCGTGTACCACTCCCCTCGCAGCAGGATCTGGTCGACCGCAGGCGGGCTCCAGTGGCGGTAGACGCCCGCCCCGAGGAACGAGGCGAGATCGGTCCGGTTGCGGGCGGCCAGGGCAGTCAGCCGTGCCGCGAGCTCGAGCTCGGGCTCCGGATCGGGGAGGTCGAGGCGGGACGCACGGAGCGCAACCGGGATGTCGTCGAAGAGCTGGTCGACGGACGTGAGGCCGAGGGCCCCGAGCATCTTGGCCCGGTCGGCGGTGGTGTGCGGACCGTACGGCATCGAGGGGATCAGCCCGCCGAGATCAGCGCGTCGTACGCGACCGGGTCAAGAAGCTCATCGAGCTGGCCCGCGTCGGCGAGCCGGAGGCGGACCATCCAGCCGCCCTCGTACGGCTCGCTGTTCACGAGCTCGGGCTGGCCGGCGAGCGCGGCGTTTGCCTCGACCACGGCACCGCTGACCGGCGCGAACAGGTCGCTCACGGCCTTGACCGACTCGACCACGCCGAAGGTGGCGAATTGGTCGAGCGAGCGGCCGACGTCAGGCAGCTCGACGAAGACGATGTCGCCGAGCTGGTCCGCCGCGTAGGCGGTGATCCCGACCGTGGCCTCGTCTCCCTCGACCCGGACCCATTCATGATCCTTGGTGTAGTGCAGATCCGTGGGTACCATCGGGATCAGGCGTTCCTCCTGTAGAAGGGCAGCGCGACCACTCGCGCGGAAACGCGAGCGGCGCGAATCTCGACATCGACAACGGTACCCGGCTCGGCGTCGCCCGGTGCGACGTAGGCCATGGCGATCGGCACGCCGAGGGTCGGCGACTGGGTTCCGCTGGTGACCACGCCGGTCCGCCGCTCGCCCACCCAGACCGGATATCCGTGCCTGGCGATCCCGCGTCCCTCCACGAAAAGGCCGACGAGCACCCGCGGAGGGCCGTCGCGGGCCACCTTTTCGAGGGCGGCCCGGCCGACGAAGTCGCCCGGCTTGTCCAGCTTCACCACTCGACCGAGGCCGGCCTCATAGGGGGTCGTCTCGAGGTCGAGCTCATTGCCGTAGAGCGGCATGCCGGCTTCGAGCCGGAGCGTATCGCGCGCGCCGAGCCCCACCGGCAGGCCCCCGGCCGACTGAACCGCGGCGAGCAGGACCGCCCACAGCTCGGCCGACCGGCCGGTCTCGACAAAGACCTCGAAGCCATCTTCCCCGGTATACCCGGTCCGCGCGACCAGGGCCGGTATCGCCGCGACGGACCCCTCGGCGATCGCGTAGTAGCGCAGGTTCTCGAGATCGACGCCGGTGAAGGGGGCGAGGAGACCGGCCGCCAGTGGCCCCTGGATGGCGAGCAGACCGGTTGCGAGCGAGCGGTCATCGAGGACCGCCTTGAACCGGCCCAGCCGCTCAGCCAGGGTATCGGAGACCACCGCCGCGTTGCCGGCATTGGCAACGACCAGGAACCTCGATTCGGCCAGGCGGTAGACGATCAGGTCGTCGATGATCCCGCCGCTCGGCAGGCAGATCATCGAGTAGTGCGCGCGGCCCACGGCCAGCCTCGGGGGGTCCGTGACGAGCGCCGCGGCCAGGGCCGCGCCGGCGTCCGGGCCCTCGACGTAGAGCTCGCCCATGTGCGACAGGTCGAACAGCCCCGCCCGCTCGCGGACGGCCCGATGTTCCTCGATGATCGAGCTGTACTGCACCGGCATCAGCCAGCCACCGAATTCGATCAGGCGCGCACCGAGCTCCCGGTGGAGATCCGTCAGCGCCGTCTGGTGGACGGTCGGTCCGAGCGCCTCGGTCACGGACGGGTCTCTGCCGACTGCGTGTCGGCGGCGAGGGAGGTCCCCTGCTCGAGCATCCCGGCTGCCCGCGCCACGAGCATCCGCTCGGTCTCGAAGGTCAGCACCGACGGTGCCTCGCCGAAGGTGATCCAGCGAACGTGCTCGAATTCGTGGTCGTGATTCGCCAGGTCGCCGCCGGTCGGTTCCATCAGGAAGTAGTGGACGGTCTTGTGGATGCGCTGGCCCGACTGGACGAACCAGTACTCGATCGCGTCGAGCGGACCCGTGATCCGGACCCGGAGACCGGTCTCCTCGGCGACTTCGCGCAGGGCGGTCTCCTCGCGCGTCTCACCCGGCTTCGGGGTGCCTTTCGGCAGCGTCCAGGTCCAGCCATCGCGCTCGCGACGCCGGCTCCCGACGACGAGCCACGCTCGTCCGGACTCATGGCGGACGACGACGCCGCCGGCGGACGTGGCGGTCGCGGCCCTCAGGCGGACCACGGCGCCGATGCGGCGCGCTGACGTCGCGGCCCGGCGCCGGAACGGCCGGAGCGGGCCCACTGCATCGCCACCTGGGGACGGGGCAGGCCGTCCGCCTGCACGCGAGGTCGCGCGGGCTGGATGGATCGCCACCGGGCGTGCAGCTGGGTCAGCGGGGCGACCTCTGGGCCGTGGAGCACGGTCGAGCGCGTACCCGGCGCCCGGAACGGATCGGCCGGACGAAGGCCGAGTCGGCGTTCGCGGACCCGGGCGGACGGACGCACGAACCGGGCCGCCGGACGGGCCGCGTACTTGGCGGCGATGCTGTGCTCCATGGGCCGCAATGGTACCCGTTCAGTCGCGCCGCGCAAGCGCGGCGGTGAGCGCATCCCCCATCGCCCGGGCAACCTCCGGTGCGAGCGCGCCCCGGCCCTCGGCCAATTCGAGCTCGCGTCTGCCGGCGGCAACGTACAGGTCGAGCACGCCCGGGGCGTGATCCCGGAGGGTGGCCAGGTGGGCCTCGAGCGTCCCCAGATCGCCGCGGGTGATGGGACCGGTCAGGGCTGCCCGGATCCCCAGCGCCCGGGCGTTGCCCAACGTCCCCTCGATGAGCGGGCCGTAGATCGCCAGCGCTCCGGCCTCGTCGAGCCCGGCCACCCTGCCGAGCTCCGCGATCGCGTCGAGCAGGGCGATGAACCCGCCCGCCGCGAGAACCGCGCCTGCGTGGTAGGCGGCCTTCGAGCCCGGGGCCAGCCGCACGGGCGTGGCGCCGAGCGCCTCCGCCATCGAAGCGAGCATCGCCGCCAGCTGGTCGTCCGCCTCGATCGCGATCGTCGCGCCGTGGAGCGCCGCGACCGCCCGTTCCGTGTCGGCGAAGGCGACCAGCGGATGGAACGAGCCGATCTGCGTTCCGGCGGCCATGGCCGGCGCCAGGACATCGGCGCCGAGCGCGCCGCTCGTGTGGATCAACGCCTGGCCGCTGTAGAGCCGCAGGCCGCTCGCCAGTGGGCCGATGACGTCGTCCGGCACGGCCAGGATGATCAGCTCGACCTCCTCGACCAGCGGCTCGGGATCGACGAACGCGCGGCTGACCTCGACGAGGGATCGGAACCGTTCCCGCCGACCCGCGTCTCGACTGGCGACTGCATGGATCGGCCAGCCGGCGCGCGACAGGGCGACGCCGAGCGCGGTCCCGACGGCTCCCGCTCCGACGATCCCGATGACCGGCGGCTCACCGGGTCGCGACTGCTGATGCGGGTGCGGGTGCTCACCCGGAGCCGGCGGGTGGAGGTCGATCCCGGCGGCTTCGATGGCCGCCTCCGTCTCGGCTCGATCGCGCTCCGGATCGTCTCCGGGCAGGCTGCCCCAGGGCCTCATGAGCCCTCGGGCGCGGCGGCCGGTCGAGCGCGGTACGCTTGCACCCTCCGAGTGTAGCGAGCGAGCAAGGACGGACGCGATGTCACGGATCGACCCCTTCAGCGCCCGAGCCCCGCTCGGCCCGGGCCTTCCGGATCTCTACCGGCTCGACGTTCTGGCGGATCGGATCGATCTGGCCAGGTCGCCCGTCACGCTCAAGATCCTGCTCGAGAACCTGCTCCGCCACGCCGGTCATGGAATCGTCTCGCGCGACGACGTCGAGACCCTGGCTGCCTGGCGCCCGGGCGTCGCGGCCGAGGCGGAGATCCCGTTCATGCCGTCGCGGGTGGTCCTCCAGGACTTCACCGGCGTCCCGGCGATCGTGGACCTGGCGGTCATGCGCGATGCCATGGCCGACCTCGGTGGCGACCCGAGCAGGGTCAACCCGCTCGTGCCAGCCGATCTCGTGATCGACCACTCCGTGCAGATCGACCGGTTCGGGACGTCGGCGGCGTTCGCCTTCAACGTCGAGCGCGAATACGAGCGCAATGGCGAACGCTACCAGCTCCTGCGCTGGGCCCAGACCGCGTTCCGCGACCTGCGCGTCGTTCCGCCCGGGACCGGGATCATCCACCAGGTCAACCTGGAATTCCTGGCTACCGTCGTCGCCGATCGGGAGGCCGGCGACGGCGGCCGGATCGCCTTCCCCGACACGGTCGTCGGGACCGACTCGCACACCACGATGGTCAACGGGCTCGGGGTCCTCGGCTTCGGGGTCGGGGGCATCGAGGCGGAGGCCGTCCTCCTCGGCCAGCCGCTCTACCAGCCGATGCCGCACGTTGTGGGCGTTCGACTCCACGGCGCCCTGCCACGCGGCTCCACCGCCACCGATCTCGTCCTGGTCGTGACCGAGCTGCTTCGCGCCCATGGCGTCGTCGGCTCGTTCGTCGAGTTCGCCGGTGACGGGCTGGCGGGGCTGTCGCTGGCCGACCGGACGACGATCAGCAACATGAGCCCCGAGTTCGGGGCGACCGCGACCCTCTTCCCGATCGACGACGAGACGCTGGCCTATCTCCGCCTGACCGGGCGGTCGCCTGGGCGTGTGGCCCTCGTCGAGCGCTACGCCCGGGCCCAGGGCCTGTGGCGCGAGCCGGGCGATGGTCCTGCCTTCGACGAGCTGGTGGAGCTGGACCTCGGGTCAGTCGACCCGTCGCTGGCCGGGCCGCGGCGCCCGCAGGACCGCGT
>JBGPIH010000137.1:0-8566 GCA_041484785.1 Candidatus Limnocylindria bacterium | reverse complement strand
TCGCGGTCGGCTGCTCGTCGCTGGGCACCTTCAGCAGTCGCTTCACCGAACTGGTCGGGATGCCGCCCAGCACCTACCGGCGCCACGAGGCACGGGCGACCGCGGGGATGCCGTCGTGCGTGGCAAAACAGGTGACCAGACCGGTCAGGAATCGAGAAGCGGCGGTCACCGAGGTCACCTAGAGTGACCGCCATGGACATCACCATTCACTCGAGCTTCCTCCCGCATGAGCACCCGGACGCCTCCCTGGCCTTCTATCGCGACACCCTCGGCTTCGAGGTCCGCAACGACGTCGGATACGGCGGGATGCGCTGGATCACGGTCGGCCCCGCCGGCCAGCCCGACACGTCCGTCGTCCTGTATCCGCCGTTCGCCGCCCCCGGCGTCACCGACGACGAGCGCCGCACCATCGTCGAGATGATGGCCAAGGGCAGCTACGCCATCATCGTCCTGGCCACCGCCGACCTCGACGGCGTCTTCGCGCGGCTGCAGGCCAGCGGCGCCGAGGTCGTCCAGGAGCCGATCGAGCAGCCGTACGGCGTGCGCGACTGCGCCTTCCGCGATCCCGCGGGCAACCTGATCCGGATCAACGAGCGGCGCTGAGCAGGTCTACGGCGTTCCGCTCAGCACGTACAGGACGACGAACACCACCAGCAGGACGAGGGCGAGGAACGCCCGGGCCGAAAGCCGAGGCAGGGGGATTTGCCAGCGTGGCGCCGGGCTCCCGCCGCCGGTGCCCCGATACGGCGTGCCGGCGGTTCCAGGACGGCCCTGGGTGTGGAACGTATTCGCATCCGACTGACCTGCCAGGACGTTGGGGCGGACCGCGACAGGACCCGCCTGCTTGTCGGTCATCCGATCCCTTTCTGCTGTCCGGCGAGTCGCCGGGACACCCACAAGCCTGTCACCCCGGGCGGAGAATGCAACCCCGCAACTCGTCCGCGCCGAGCCTGACCGGTCGCCAGTGGGACGATGGGCTGTCCGGCACGGTCAGGAAAGGGCCCAATGGCCCATGCAGGCACGTCCTCCGTGCGTCATCGTCGCGCACAAGTGATGCGGCGCTTTCCCCCGAGCACCGGATCCACCCTCAGGGAGCGGGACCTTCGCCAGTGGTCCTGCTCCCTTTTTCTCTGCCGGTCGGTCCTCGAACGGGACATGATGCGCAAGAAGTATTGCGCAATAGTCATTGCGGAGTTATCATCGGCCCGTGACCGAGCCCCGCATCAAGCACGTCACCGATCTGGCCGGACTCCGCGCCCTCGGCCATCCGCTCCGGCTGCGCCTCCTGGGCTTGCTGCGCATCCACGGCCCGGCCACCGCCTCATCGCTCGGCCGGGAGGTGGGGGCGGCGCCGAACGCGGTGAGCTACCACCTCCGCCAGCTCGCCCAGGCCGGCTTCATCGAACCGGCCGGCCCGCCCACCGGTGATCGTCGCGAGCATGCCTGGCAAGCGAGCCAGGACCTGACCACCTGGGAGCGAAGCAGCTTCGCGAGCTCGGCGGAGGCGGACGTCGCGCTCGATGCCCTGCGTCGAGAGATCTTCGATGTCTACCGTGAGGTCCTCGAGCGCTACCTCCGGACCGAGTCGGAATGGGACGACGCCTGGCGGGAGGCGGCGGGCTTCGGTGACCTGCTCTTCCGCGCGACGCCGGACGAGCTGGCCGCGGTTCGTGCCGAGGTCGAGGCGGTGGTGGAGCGCCATCGGCTGACGGCCGCGAGCCAACCCGACCGGCCCGGAACCGAGATGGTCCAGGTGATCTGGCATGCCTTCCCGCATCCGGCCGACCGATGATCGAGACCAGCGAGGCTCCGGCTGCTCCGGATTCGCCGCAGGCACCGGCTCGCGGTCGCCTGGGACGGCTGGTTTCGCCGCTGCTTCGCGAGCCGGACTTCCGGCGGTTCTGGTTCGGCCAGACCATCTCCGTCTTCGGCGACCAGGTCACCCAGCTCGGCGTGCCCCTGGTGGCCGTGCTCGTGCTGGGCGCCGACGCGGCACAGATGGGAACGCTGCTCGCGGTTGGCCTGCTGCCGCACCTGCTCTTCTCGCTTCCGGCCGGCGTCTGGCTGGACCGGGTCAGGAACCGGCGGCGGCTGATGATCGCGGCGGACCTCGGTCGCGCGGCCCTCATCGCGAGCATCCCGATCGCCTACCTCGCCGGTGCGCTCACGGTCGCACAGCTCTACGTCGTCGGCTTCCTGGCGGGATCGCTGGCGGTCGTCTTCGACCTGTCGTGGAGCACGCTCCTGGTCGCGGTCACGCGGCGCGAGGCCTACGTCGAGGCGACCGCGCTCTTCTCCGGGAGTCGCTCCCTCGCCAACGTCGGCGGCCCCCCGCTGGCGGGCGCGATGGTGCAGCTGCTGAGCGCGCCGATCGCGCTGGTCGCCGACGCCCTCTCCTTCCTGGGTTCGGCCCTCTACCTGGGTCGGATCCGAACGCCTGAACCGCCGATCGAAGTCGTCGACGAATCGATCCGCCAGCGGCTGGCGACCGGACTCGTGTTCACGTTCCGCGACCCGATCATGCGCCCGATCCTGCTCTCTGCCGCCACGATCAACCTGTTCAACTTCGGCTTCCAGGCGCTCTTCATCCTGTACGTCACGACCGTCCTCGGGGTCAGTCCGGGCGTGCTCGGAGCGGCGCTGGGCGCCGGGGCCGTCGGCGGCGTGATCGGCGCGCTGATCGCGGCGCGGGTCGGCCGGAAGATCGGGCTCGGGGCCGCCTACGCGCTGGGTTGCCTGGTCTTCCCGGTCCCGCTGATCCTCGTGCCCATCGTCAGCGGCCCGCCGGCCGCGGTCATCGCGATGCTGTTCGCCACCGAGTTCCTGGCCGGCCTCGGCGTCCAGATCCTGGACATCAACGTGAACGCGGTGATCACCGCCCGGACGCCCGACCGGATCCGGGCGCGGGCCGCGGGCGCCTTCCGCTTCATCAACTACGGGATCCGACCCGTCGGCGCGCTCATGGGCGGCCTGCTCGGTGGGCTGATCGGGGTGCGCGAGACGCTCTTCGTCGTCACGATCGCGGGATCGGTCGGGATCCTGTGGCTGATCGGCTCGCCGATCCCGACGCTGCGCGACCTGCCCGAGACAGCCGAATAGGGCCGGCCGCGATCCGTCCGGCAGGGCCGTCGGCTCTTGCCGGGCGACCCACCAAACTCGGGCCGAATGGACCTGTCGAGATCGGGCCGCACTCGGCTACGGTGGTGCTCGATGCGTGCAAGGCTTCTCCTGCTTTCCGTCGCCATCGCGGCCGCCGTCCTGCAGGCCGGGTGCTCCGGCTCGAATGGCGCGCCCGCCATCAGCGGGGCCTGGGCTCGACCCGGCCCGGCTGGAGGGAATTCCGCGGCCTATCTCACCATTGCCGGCACGACCGGCCAGGCCGATGCCCTCATCTCCGCGTCCAGCCCCGGGGCCGGCATGGTCCAGCTGCACGAGGCCACCACTGACGCGTCTGGCGTGACGGGCATGCACGAGGTGCCGCGGATCGACGTCCCGGCCGGTGGCACCGTCCAGCTCGCGCCCGGCGGGTTCCATCTCATGGTCATGAACCTGACCTCCGAGCTGGCGATCGGCAGCAAGCTGGAGCTCGAGCTCGTCTTCGAACACGCCGGCAAGGTCGTCGTGCAGGCGGAGATCAAGCAGGGCTGAGATGGCCCAGCGACCCGCGGTCTCGCAGCCGGACGACGACGCGGCCCGAGTCCTCGACGGCGGCTTCTGGCTGGTCGTGGCGATGGCCGCGGCCTGCGGCGTCCTGGTCCTCGCGACGATCGCCCGGGGCGTCCTGGCGCCGGGCGCCGCGAGCCCCCAGGCGGCCGCGCCGTCCGCGCCCCCGCTCGATGCTGCGTCGTTCCTCTACCCCACTCCCCGCTCGGCGCCGCCGATCGAGCTGACCGACCCGGATGCGAAGGCGTTCACGTTGGGCTCCACGCGCGGCGCTCCGGTGCTCGTGTTCTTCGGCTACACGCACTGTCCCGACGTCTGTCCGGCGACGATCGGCACGATGGGCCTGGCGATGGACGCCTTCGGGACCGGAGTGCGGGCCGTGTTCGTGACCGTGGATCCGGAGCGCGACACGACGACCTGGCTCAAGGAGTACGTCCGCTTCCTGCCGGCCGGCTTCACCGCGCTGACCGGGACAGACGCGGAGATCAGGACGACCGCCGACGCCTGGGGCGTCCGCTATGCGCGTGTCGAGACCGGCGTGCCGGGCGCCTACTCAATGTCGCACTCGGCCGAGGTCTACCTGGTCGATGCGGACGGCGTCCTGCGGGCCCGCTTCCCGTTCGGCACCGAGGCGGAGGCGATGACCGCGGTCCTGCGCAAGGTCGTCGCGACGACCCTGCCCGTGGCGGCCGCGACGGCGCCGCCCACCAGCTCGACGCCACCGGCGGCGAGCGCCGCGCCGGTCGGGGCGATGGACGTGGCGGTCGTGTCGTCGGCGGTCTGGGCCCGGAGTCCCGGGCCGGTCATCCTGACCCTGTCCGCGGCCGGCTCGCCCCTGAACGATCCCGCGCTCCACCCGACCGTCCAGCTCGAGGGACCGTCGGGCGACGCCGTTGGCGGTCCGGTCGTCGCCACCCCGGTCCAGCCGCCGGGCGTCGACACCGTCTCGTATGTCGCCAGCGTCGCCATCCCGGCCTCCGGCGACTGGCGCATCGAGGTCGCGGCGACTCGCGAGGGCACGGCATTCGCCGGCTCGGCGGCAGTGACGGCCCTGGATCCGGGGACGACCGCGCCGCTCGGTGGACCCGCACCGGGCGTCCGCACGCCGACCCTCGACGACGTCGGCGGCAACGCGCGCGCGGTCACGACCGACCCCGCGCCGGACCTGCGGCTGTCGCAGCGATCGACCGCGGACGCGCTGGCCGCCGGCCAGGCGTTCGTCCTGGTCATCGACTCGACGAAGTTCCGGGTCTCACCGGCCTGCGGGCGCGCGATCGTGATGGCCCGCTACCTGGTCGATCGCTGGCGCGATGTCGGGTTCATCCATCTCGAGCCATACCGCTATTCCGTGGTGACCGATACGCCGGTCCTCGACGGCAGCCTCGACAACCCGACGCTGACGGAGCCGGCGGCGGCATGGGGAATCGGTGGAGCGCCGTGGGGCACCCGGTCCATGCCCTGGGTCTTCGTCGTGGACGGCCACGGGATCGTCCGGGCGAAGTACCAGGGGGTGATGGGCAGCGCCGACGTCGACGTGATCGTCTCGCTGATCGAACAGGGAGGCTGACCCCGGCGTCGCCGCAGGACGCCCTTCGGCCCTGCCAATCGGGCCGAATGTCACCTCCCGGGACACACCGTCAACCGCCACCATCGGGGGATGGATACGCTGCCGCAGGACCACCTGCCTCCCGCCGATCTCGATGAATCAGCCCTCTCGCGCCGCCGCTTCCTGCGCAATGCCGCGCTCAGCGGGGGTGGCCTCGTGGCGGCCGCCGGATTGGCCGCCTGCGCCCCGGCCGCCACCGGCGGTTGGACCTTCGGACCCGCCCTGCCGGCCGGGAGCGCCGGCCCTGGTGCCGCGGCCAGCGCCGCCCCAGGCGCCAGCGCCGCTGCCAGCGCCGTCGCCAGCGCGCCCACCTCTCCCTCGCCCGCTCCATCGGCGTCGGTTGCCCCGGGCGGACCCATCCCAGCCGGTTGGTCGGCCCACGACGTGGCCGCCCGCGACGTCGTCCGGCGCTACCTCGGAAACCTCGCACCCGCGCTGCAGGGAATCTACGGCGACGCGATCTTCGCCAAGCTGGCCGACATGCTGGGGGCGGCGGACAACTACCCGCAGCTGTCGCAGAAGCCCGCCTTCGCCCAGGTTCCGCAGCTCTTCCTCAACGACGCGACCAAGCCGCTCAAGCCCGAGCTCGACGGTGACGTCAAGGTCTTCCGCCTGACGATCGACGAATTCGAGCAGCACATCGACGAGCTGATGCCGCCGGTCGCCGCCCTCGGCTACAACGGCCAGTGGCCGGGACCGACGATCCACGTCAACCTGGGCGACAAGGTCCGGGCGATCTTCACCAACAACCTCAAGGAGACGACCGGGGTCCATTTCCACGGGGTCGAGTTCGACGACTTCTTCCAGGACGGTGTCCCGTTCGTGACCCAGAAGCCGATCATCCCGGGCGAGTCGTACACCTACGAGTTCACCGCCGCGAACGCCGGCTCACTGATGTACCACTCGCACCACAACGCGACCGACCAGGTTGGCCGCGGGCTGCTCGGGCCATTCATCGTGGCCCCGAAGATCGAGCCAGTGAAGATCGACCGCGAGTACATCTGGATCTCGAACGACGAGCTGGGTGGGTTCACGATCAACGGCCACGGCTTCCCGGCCACCGTGCCGGTCCTGGCCGCGCTCGGCGAGACCGTCCGCATCCGGTTCATGAACGAGGGAATCATGATGCACCCGTGGCACCTCCACGGGTATCCGATGCGGGTCGTCGCGCGCGACGGTCATCCGCTCGGTGGCGCCGAGTTCCTGTGCGACACCCTCAGCGTCAGCCCCGGCGAGCGCTGGGACGTCCTGGTCAAGGTGGACCGACCGGGCGTCTGGGCGTTCCACTGCCACATCCTGCCGCACGTGGAAGGCTCGAATGGGATGTTCGGCATGGTCAACACGCTGATCGTGGTTCCGGAGAAGGCCCACGTCGACGCGATCGTGGCGAAGCTGCTCGAGTAACGCTCGGCGGGTGCCGGGCTGGCGCCCTCGGACATGACGGCGCCGGCCCTCGCGGGCCGGCGCGGGCCGGCGCTTCGAGACCGTGCGGGTACGGGCGCTAGTTGGCGATCGTGTTGCTCGTCGCGGTCTTGGCGCCGTTGAACGTACTCGCCGTGCTGTCGTTGAACTTCGACGCGTATTCCTTGTGGACGCCGTTGTAGCCGTACGAGTTGACGGCGCGGATGGTGCCAACCCCGGTGGACTCGGAGAACGGGTTGAGCCATGGCCCGCCGGACGAGCCGCCGGTCATGTCGCAGTCGATCCCGAACGTGAGGTTGCTGGTGCCCGGGTCCGTGAAGACCTGGTCGGCGCAGTAGGTCAGGTCCTTGCCGTGGTACTTGCCGGCGGCCGGATAGCCGAAGTCGTAGACCTGATCGCCGACGCTCATCGTGGTCGTATTGAGCGCGAAGCTGCCGGCGACCTCAGGCGAGGCGACCCCTGTTGATCCGGCAGTCGTGATGACCGCGAACGACCAGTCGTACGTGACCGCCTGATCGTTGAACCCTCCGGCCGATGTGAATCCGTTGTTGACGACCAGGGCTGAGGCTGTGAAGCAGCCGTAGATCGCCTGCGCGCACGCATAGGTCGGTGTCGCGTCGAAGTCGGGGATGAACATCCAGTTGCGGGCGAACCCGCCGTCGGCGCCATCCCATGCGCAGTGCGCGGCGGAGACGACGATCGAGCGGTTCGACACGCCGTCCGTGACGGTCGTGCCGGTGCAGATGTAGTCGCCGCTGTTCAACGTGAACACGACTTTGCCGGTTGTGTTGAGCACGGCGCCGCCCTTGGTCCAGGAGGCGCCCGTGACGTTCAGTCCGCCGCCGCCACCGCCGCCCGGCTTGCCCTTCTCCGGGACGAATTGGCCGCCCGGGGTCCGGACGAAGTCGCGCGGTCGGGCGTTGGCGATTCGTTGGGGCGTCCAGTAGGCAACGATGCGGGCCTGCTCCGAGTTGCCCTGATCCTGCGCGAAGACGGGGGTGGCCGCGGCCGGCATCAGAACGGCGGCGAGCAGGAGGATCGCGGTGGCGGGACGAGCGCGTCGCATGGTGAAATTTCTCCTCGGCGGCTTGGTCGGCGAAGAGTAACCGGCCTGGTCGTCTCCCCGCGAGCCCCTGCGCGACGATCTGTTGTGGATGCGCACCACGACGGGGCGGCACCGCCGACGACGCTCAGCCATGTTGCCCCGCGGGCAACGATGGGTCGAGGCGCTGGAGGTCGCCGATGCATCTCGGCCGTCCGCCGTTGACTCGCGGACAACGATTCTGGTCGCTGGCCCGCAACGGTCGTCCCTTTCGGGGGCGTTGGTGACCGGGGGTCAACAGGGCGCGCGGTTCGGGGCGATTTCGAAGGTTTCCAGGGCTCGAAGCCCCGGTTGGACCCGGATTCGTTGACTCCGGGACAGCGCGGCGGTCCGGCGGCGGGCGCCGCCCTCGGCTCGACCCAGATTCGTTGACTCCGGGACAACGCACCGGCCCGGCCCAGCCGGCCCGCGCGTCGGGCCCGCGGTGGCCGCCCCCCGCAAACCTCGACTCCAACCCCACCCCGCCTCCATATGCCCTCCACAAGCGAACGCCAGGATTCGAGGCAGATCGGATCCACCGATGGATCCACCAAGGTGTTGAAGGAGCTCACATCCATGCGCCGCATCGTCCCCGCCATCCTGCTCATCGCCCTCCTGGCGATCGGAGGCGGACTCATCGCCAACGCCGCGTACGACGCCGGCGTCCACACCGCGGTCACGACCGCGGTCGGCAACGGGGCAACGGTCGCCGCCCCTGTCGTCGTCCCTCCATACGGCTACGGCTACGGCTATGGCTGGCATCCCTTCGGGGTCGGTTTCTCGATCTTCGGCCT
>JBGPIH010000136.1:0-8594 GCA_041484785.1 Candidatus Limnocylindria bacterium | reverse complement strand
GCAGCTCGGCGAGCGATTCGGGATCGCCGAAGAGCTGCAGGCCATCTCGGTGCTGAGCGCGGCCGAGGGGCAGGACGGGCGGGCTGCGGAGCTGGCCGGAGCTGCGCACGCGTTGTGGGACTCCATGTCGGCGCAGCCGCTGGCCTCCGACCGGACGATCGCGAGCACATACTTGGACGCCGCGCGACGCCGGACCGGGGCGTCGAAGTGGCGATCGGCCTGGCAGCATGGGCAGGCGATGGGCATCCACCAGGCCGTGACACACGCACTCGGAAAGCCCCGAGCGCGGCCGGGTGGGTCCGTATGATCCAGCGTGAGCAGCCCCAGCTCCACACGCGCGTGCTCGCGTGGTCCAGCTCGTCCAAGCTGCGTGCACGGCAGACCCGCCTGCGCCGCAGACGCCTCGTCGTGGTAAGGCACCGGAGGCGACGAACTGACCACCAAGAAAACGTGCTACGGACAGGTGGCAAGTTCTGGCTCCGGCGGGCGGGAGCCGGCCGTGTACTGATTGGGCGTGGAGAGGCATCGAGCGACATTCCCCTCCCCCGCCCAGAGCGCTCACGCGAATGGTTGACCGTGTCACTCGTTGAATGCGATCGCTGTCACCAAGTCATGGAGCGGACGTCACCGATCCAGCGACACTGTCCGGCCTGCCGTCGATCACTGAAGCGGGAATGCAGCACCGATGCAATGCGGAGACACAGGTCGGGGGTCAAGACCGCGTGACGGTAATGGTCGTCGGGAGCGCTCGCGGTTCGGATATGTCCAGCCGAGGACTCGTCAAGCGGCGCGATCGAGCGCCGCGCGCTGCTCGATCTTCGGGACGTCCCGATGCACTTCCTCGCCGAGCCACTCGCCGGTCTCCCGGAAGTAGAGCTCCTTGAATAGGTGCGCGACAGCCGTGTCGACCAACTTGAGCAGGCCGTCGGCCCGGTTCCACTGACGGTCTGGAGGGTCCTTCGGGAACCACATGCACAGCGTGTTCGCGCCAAAGGTGTGCCGCATTGGGCCGCGCCAGCCCTCGGCTGTCACGCTCACCGCGCGCCTCTCATCGAGCTCGATCCGCAGGACATAGTCCTCGTCATACACCGGCACGGCGATAGGCACCCTCCAGACGAACGCCTGGAGCCGGAAGTTCGTCGAGATGCGCTCGAACGCGTAATGGTCGCCCAGCCCCTCCTCGAGACGTACCAGGCGGCGAACGCGCTCGGCGACCGGAACTGGCCTCCGCGGGCCGAGCGGCCCACCCCTCCGGGCCGAGAGCCTACTCGTGTTCGGCACCGAACGAACGTCCAGGGATGAGCGGGCGCCCGCCGCCCGATACGATCGCGCCGCCCGCGATGCCGGCCGATCCGCCGCGCAGGGCCGCGGCGACCGACTCCTTGAGTTCGTCCTTCGGCGGCTGCGGGAACTCCGGGCCGAGCAGGTCACGCCACAGGACCATGCTGTTGGCGTTGCCGTCGGCATCCAGCGCCGTCCGTGCCTTCCCGGCCGCAGTCTCCACGAGCCGCCAGAAAGTCGCGAACTGCTCGGGCGTGATCTTCTTGAACACGTCGTGCTCCGGCACGCCGCGATCGGGCACGTTCGGCTTCAGGCCAGCTTGGACGTAGAAGCGGTAGTTGTCGCGGATGGCTTCGAGCGCGAGGGTCACGCCCTCGGCCACCGACCCGACGCCGTCGGGGCAGGTGTCACCGACCAAGTGCTCGAGCGGATAGCCCTTCGGGTACTTACCGTCCGGATTCTCCTTGCGCCACCACTTCAGCGTGCGCGCGACGTTGATGTAGTGACCGTCCGTGTCGTCGTTCTTCTCCTGGGTCCAGCGGATCTGCTCGAGCGGGTGTGTCCGCTCCCAGCGGCCGAGGTCGCGCGACGGGATCAAAAGCGGTTCCCGTTGCCACTCCTCGAGCCGGGCGCTTTTGGCGATCCGGTCGAAGGCCTCCCGGAAGTTCAGCGCCTGGGGCGCCGGCACACCCGCCCGCGCGGCCTTGAACACCGGGTCGACCGACTCGAAGAACTCCTGTTGGATCTTCGAGGGCGCCGCGGTCACGACCAGGTCCAGCGTGATGCGCTTGCCGTTCGGCGTGATCTTGATCGCGCGGTCCTGGCGTTCCCACTGGCCCGGGTAGTTCCTCTCGAGGAACGGCGTGAAGCGAGCGACGACCAGGTCCGGCGTGTAGCGATTGGGGTCCAGTGTGGTGACCGCGACCACGTCCACGTCGGCATGCGAGTCCTCGCCGTTGGGCTTTGTGCCCGTGTCCCGGCGATAGCTGCCTTGGAGGAACGTCGAGACGATGATGTCGCGGAGATCCGCGTCGACCAGCAACAGGCCGCGCAGGCGGAGGTGCTCATCGCGGCATTGGTTGGCGAGTTCCTCCGGCAGACGGACGTTCTTCAGAAAGCGCTCGAACGCGGGTGTCGCGGTGGTCACAGGTTCAGTCCTCCCTCAGGCACTCAACGGCAGATGGAACGCCGGCGTGTAGCCGCCGGGCGTGCGGTTGTCGAAGTCGAACTCGTAGGTGGTCGAGCGGCCGAAGGCTCGGCCCTCGTGCCCGATCAGGTACGCGAGCGCTACCGGGACCGAGGCGAAGACGTGGATCGGGGCAGCCCGCTCGTCCGTCGTCCGGCGCGCCTCGACGATCTGGCCGAGGTCAGCCGCGAGCGCCCATGCGTGATCGCCGTCACGGACCGAGGTGGGCCCGGTGCCGCCCGCGATCGTCAGCACCAACATCCGTCCGATCCCTGGATTGTCCTTGCCGGCGTAGAGCCGGACGTCCTCGGCAGTGGGACGGGTCACCTCGATGGCGATCGCCAGGCCCGGGCCGTCGCCGACCTGCTCCTCGTGAGTCGTCCACAGCTCGCCCGCAACAACCGCGCCGGTCGGGCGCCAGGCCACCCGACCATCGCTCTGGACGGGCGCCACGGTGTCGTTCTTCCCGAGTAGGTGGCCTGCCAGGTAGGCGATCGACAGGTGGGTGTCGAGGTACAGGTTGTACATGCGGTTGCCGCTGATCCGTTCGTCGAGAAACGAGCGGATACGAGGAGCGAGGTCGCGATCCCAATCGACCTCAGCGGCCTTGTACCGGCCGTGGAAGTCCGGGACGAGGTCGAGCGTCGCGGCGTGGTCCTCGAGGTTGATCGCGCCCCGCGAGAAGCTCTTGATCGCGATGTCGCGCGGATCCGACTCAGCCCGGAGCGGCCGGCCCCGCCACAGATTCGCCTTCTCCAGAAATGGCCGCAGGGACGCCGCCCGGTGCTCTCGGGGACCGCCCTGGATGAACCGCCGGACGATCGAGATGTACGGGTTGTCGAGCTCCCCTTCGGACGGCGGGGCGAACCCGGCGAGTGCGAGGGCGAAGGCCAGGTCCTGCTTCAGCCGGTGCAGCGGCACGTTGTCCCGGATCCGGAGGTGTCGCAGGACTCGTTCGAGCTCGTCATCGGTAACCCCGCCGAGCTGTGCCCGCCACGCCTCCCGGGCCTTGCCGACCTCCGAGTGCGGGCCGTCCACGAACAGCTTGGAGGTGACGATCTCGCCGTCGTTGTTGCTGATCAGCGTGCGCAGGATGTCGTCCGGATCGAAGCGCCAGGCTGTCACGAGGGTCAGCCGCTTCGGGATGTCCCCGTCCTTCGTCGCGGCGTACGCCTTGTCGAGGAGCGAGTGCGTGGTCGCCCCGATGAACGACGGTGTCGACAGATCGAGCGCCCGGATCGTCTCCCGGCCGTCGACGTGGTACTTGAGCTGGTAGTGATCGACCTCGATCAGCCGGTTGTCATGGCTGTACAGCGGGACACGGTTGACGGCCACGACGTCGTCGAACGC
The DNA here is from genome assembly GCA_041484785.1 of Candidatus Limnocylindria bacterium. Classification (GTDB taxonomy): domain Bacteria; phylum Chloroflexota; class Limnocylindria; order Limnocylindrales; family CSP1-4; genus SPCO01. The sequence continues at coordinate 4,777 of JBGPIH010000136.1, read as the reverse complement.
CTGGATGATCGGGTGCTCGACGTACACGATCTCGGCCGGGTCGTCCTCCATGAACAGGCGGGCGGCCTGGATCCAAAAGTAGAGGTGCTGGTAGTCCTCGCCCAGGAGGATCGGAGTCACGCTCGGAGTCATGGCCACATGCTATTCAATTTGACGGGTTCCGTCAAATCAACTAGTATTGCGGCGTATTCATCAGCGAGGTGGACTCATGGCAATTTCACCTGCCCCGGACATCGGGGCGAACCTTCAACGGCTGCGGGGGATGCGCGGCCTCACCCAGGAGGCAGCGGCCGAAGCCGCCGGCTTGTCTCGAGGCGCGTACCGGAACCTCGAGGCTGGGCTGAGCGAGCCTCGGGCCTCGACTCTCGTCGCGCTGGCTAAGGCACTCGACGTGTCGCCAGCCGACTTGCTGCTCCCGGCACCGCCGCCGCCACGGGCGCGCTTTCGGTCGAAGCTCAGGCTGAAGGACCGGCCTCGGATCCTTCACGATGTCGGACGCGAGCTCGACGATTACGCGTCTCTCGAACGGCTTGTCGACGAAGCGCGGCCCTATCTCTTCCGGAACTTCAGCCCCCCCGAGGGGCGGGATCGCGCCGGGAAGGCGGCCGAACTCGTCCGGGAAAGTCTGCAGCTCGGCGACGACCCGATCTTCGACATCAGTGGACTCCTCGAAGACAAAGTCGGGATCAAAGTCCTCTGGCTTGAGATCGCCTCCGACGGGTTCTTTGGCCTGTCCGTCGCCGAGGACGGCTCAGGGCCTGCGATCGTCGTAAATAGCTGGGATCGCATCAGTGTGGAGCGACAGATCTTCACCGCCGCTCATGAGCTGGGCCATCTGCTCCTCCACCGAGACGAGTTCAACCCAGACGAGGTCGCCGAGGACATCGACGCGGAACGCGAGGCGGATGTCTTTGCGGCGTATCTCCTGATGCCCGAGCCACGCTTCACCAAGGAGTGGCAGGAGGTACGTGGCCTGTCGCTGTTCGACGCCGTGATGAAGGTCAAGCGGATCTTCCGGGTGAGCTACAGGACCGTGCTGCACCGCCTCGATGAGCACGGACTCAAGGATGTCTGGCCACGCTTCATGGCACAGGCGAAGGGCCGTCTGGGCCGGGCGCTGACTCGGACCGACGAGCCCGATCCGTTGTCCCCGGCAGCGCGCGGGACTGCGGCCCCGGAACCCCTTCGCGGTCGCGAACCGTTTGAGCTTGCCCCGAGCGACTTCGATCCCGACCGCCGGATGCGCCTCATCCGGAGGGCGCTGGATGAACGGCGGATGTCACTCAGTCGCGCGGCCGAAATCCTCGGTCTCGACCTCCGGAAGATGCGCGATCTTCACCAATCCTGGGGGTAGCCGGTGGAGGGGACGCCTCGGTCCACGCTCGTCGGTGACGCCAGTGTGCTCATCGACATCGCGGATGCGAACGAGGCCGTCCTGGGGCTCATCGCTCAGCACTTGGCACGGGTCATCATCCCCACGCCTGTTCTCGCTGAGGTCGATGGCCTTGACGAGCTGAAGTGCGCGGCACTCGGCCTGGAGGTCGTTGAGCCCACGCTGGACCAGCTCCGAGAAGCTGCCATCCCCCACCCTGCGCTCTCGTTCGCGGACAAGGTCTGCGTGATCGTTGCGCGCGATGCCGGGGGAATCGCCTGGAGCAACGACGGCCCGCTCGGCGATGAGTGCGACGCCCTTGGTGTGGCAAGGATGCGTGGTCTTCGGCCGCTCATCACGCTCGTTGAAGCCGGCGCTCTTGCGATCGAAGTCGCCGTTGGGACGGTCGACCTGATCAGCGCCAACAACCCGTTCATCACGCCGCCGATTGTTGCCGAGTTCCACCGGCTCGCAGGCGATGCCGATCGGAAGCGCCTGAGCGAAGGGTAGAGCGGTCGAGCCCATCGAGTCAGCCACGCAGTCTCGCACCTCGCACGTAGGACCTCGAGCTGACGGGCAGTGGGCCTAACATGTCTGGCCATCGATGCCACGCTGATCGCGCGACTAGGGCTTGCTCCGGCTTGATTGACTTTCGTGTCCCGCTAGGCGATGCTCGACGATGTGTGCCGTCCGGCGGCTTGGGCATAGCGCCGCGGGGTCGATGGACTCCCTGTCCCGAAAGGCGACGATGAGGGCGACCTGACCCGACTCTTTCGGCCGGTCCCCCTCCTGATATGAGGCTCGACGCGCGCTCCGTAATCCCTTCAAGTCGCCCCGGCACAGGCGCGAATCGCCGAGCTTGACCAGGCGGAGCGGCCACTCCGGATCACAACGAAGCTCGTTCGGCAGACGATCGACGACATGAACGGGATCCTCGACCACGCGCCGTTGGCGACGCGGGTGGCGTGGGTCCGAGACCTGTTCGAGCGGATCGACGTCGACAGTCGCGACGAGAAGGCTGTCGCCGTCTGGGGGGCGCGACCGACGAGGGTGTTAACCGGTCGGATTCCGTATACGAGTGGCTCCGGCGGTAGGATTCGAACCTACGACCAAGCGGTTAACAGCCGCCCGCTCTACCACTGAGCTACGCCGGAGCGAAGGACGCAGGGGCCCGGGCGAAGCCGGAGCCGCGAGCGTCATGGGCGCCGGTGTCGACGCCGGGCGAAGGATAGCACGAGGTTCGCGGCGGGTCGGGCATACTCGGGGGGTGACCCCGCTCTCGCCGATCATCTCGCCGTCCGCCCTGTCCGCTCGCCTCGGTGCGCCCGACCTGCGCGTCGTCGACGTGCGCTGGGTCCTGGGTGCGCCGGGCCGCGGCCGCGAGGCCTACGACGCCGGCCACATCCCCGGCGCGCTCTTCCTGGATCTCGACACCGACCTGATGGCCGCCGAGGGACCCGGCCGCCACCCGCTCCCCTTCCCGCCCGACCTCCGCGACCGCCTCGCCCGGGTCGGTATCGGCACGGACCACGAGGTCGTCGCCTACGACGACGTCGGCGGCTGGGTCGCGGCGCGCCTCTGGTGGATGCTCGACGACCTGGGCCATGAGCGCGTCGCCGTGCTCGACGGCGGCTACCCGGCGTGGGTCGCGGAGGGCCATCCGGTCACCCCCGACGTGCCCTCGTACCCGGCCGCCCAGCTGGAGCTCGCCGAGGCCTGGACGGGGACCATCGATCAGGACGGCGTGATCCAGCGACTCGGACGGTTGGTGCTGCTGGACGCTCGAGGCGGGCCCCGCTACCGCGGCGAGGTCGAGCCGATCGACCCGCTCCCGGGCCACATCCCCACCGCCATCCATGCGCCGACCGACGGGAATCTGGGCTCCGACGGACGCCTCCTGGGCCCCGACGCACTCGCGGCTCGCTTCAGGGCCCTCGGAGCGGACGGCTCCGACGGACCCGTTGTCAGCTCGTGCGGCAGCGGCGTGTCGGCCTGCTTCAACAACCTGGCCATGCGCCTCGCCGGCCTGCCCGACCCGATCCTCTATCCCGGCTCGTACAGCGATTGGAGCCGCGCCGATCTCCCCGTCGCCGTTGGCCCGGAACCTGGTCCGGTCCCGGAGGAGCTCGCGCGGTTCGGCGCGCATCGGTGAGCCCCACGCCCCAGGGCTTCCGCGGGCTCGCGCTCCTCTACCTCGTCACGAACGCGAGCTACGGCTCGCGGCTTGGGCGCAAGCGCTTGCAGCGGGTGATGACCCGTCCCGAGCGCGAAGCCGTGACCGCCGTGCTCGAGCGCCTGCCGGCGACGGTCCGCGCATGGAGTGACGGCCTGGCCACGCTCGATCCCCTCGACATCGTCGAGGTCCGGCGCCTCCTGGGGAGCCTTTCCTCGAGCGGCGGGGGCCGATGGTGGGCCGGACCGCGTGACTGCCGCGACGAGCTGGTGGAGCTGGCTTCCGCGCAACGCTACGACTCGGTCATCGTGCTCTGGCCGGCAGGTCCGGACGTGCCGCTGTGCGGTTGGGGCTGCACGGTCGGGCCGTCCGACGCCACGTTCGGCGCCGGATTCTCGTCGATCGCATCCGATCATTGGCCCACGCTCACGACCGACCCGGACCCCGAACAGGGCTACGTCCACGAGTGACTGCACCAGGTCGAGGCGATCTACCGGCAGCTCGGAATCGGCGAGACGGAGCTGCCTGGACTGCACGACGCCGGCCAATACACCTCGACTCGACCCGCCTCGGAGCCGCCGTTCGGCGACTCGTATGCCGAGTACCACGACGGCGTTCCGGGCCGGGCCGGCGCCCGGACCTGGGCGCCGTGGTACCGCGACTGGATGACCGGCCGGCTTCGGCGGATCGGCGAATCCGCAGACGGTGACTCGCCGGCCGGGTTGACCCCGGAGCGCTGGGCCCGTCGCTTGACCCGACCCGCGCCGAGCCGGGCGAACGAGGGCGCCTGAGGCCTGACGGACTACTCCAGGTAGTCCTTCAGCTTGCGGCTGCGGGACGGGTGGCGGAGCTTGCGGAGCGCCTTGGCCTCGATCTGGCGAATGCGCTCGCGGGTCACGTTGAACTCCTTGCCGACCTCTTCGAGCGTCCTCGCCCGGCCGTCCTCCAGCCCGAACCGGAGCTGGAGCACGCGCCGTTCGCGACCGGTGAGGGAGTCCAGCACGGCCTCGACCTGCTCCTTGAGGAGCTGGTGCGACGCGGCTTCGGCCGGGGCCAGCGCTCCGCGATCCTCGATGAAGTCGCCGAGGTGGGAGTCCTCCTCCTCGCCGATCGGGGTCTCCAGCGAGACCGGCTCCTGCGAGACCTTGATGATCTCGCGGACCTTCTCGGGGGTGACGACGACCTCCTGGCCCTTCGACATCGCCTCGGCGATCTCCTCGACCGTCGGTTCG
>JBGPIH010000135.1:0-8645 GCA_041484785.1 Candidatus Limnocylindria bacterium | reverse complement strand
GTGCCTGGTCTGTGGCGGGGTCGGCTGCCCGGCCTGCGGGCGGACCGGCTGGATGACGATCCTCGGCGCTGGGATGGTCCACCCGGTCGTCCTCCGCTCGGGTGGGCTCGATCCTGAGCGCTACCAGGGCTTCGCCTTCGGGATGGGCGTCGAGCGCATCACCAACCTCCGCCACAGCGTGGGCGACCTGCGCCTGTACATGGAGAACGACCTGCGCTTCCTGGAGCAGTTCCGATGAGGGTTCCGCTGACCTGGCTGCGCGAGTTCGTCGACGTGGACCTGGCCCCCGAGGCCCTCGCCGAGCGGCTGACCATGCTCGGGATGGAGGTGAAGGGCATCGAGGGCTGGGGCGCCGACTGGCGCAACGTGGTCGTCGGGGAGCTCCTGGCGGTCGAACCGCACCCGCGGGCCTACCGGCTCTCGCTGGCGACCGTGACCACGGGCTCGGGCGAGCCCCTGGAGGTCGTGTGCGGCGCCACGAACATCGCACCCGGCCAGCGGGTGCCCGTCGCGCTGCCGGGAGCTGTGCTGCCGGGCGACCGGCGGATCGAGCGGACCGAGAAGATGGGCGTCGTCAGCAACGGGATGCTCTGCTCGGGCGATGAGCTGGGCCTGACCAGCGACGCCGAGGGGATCCTGATCCTGCCCCCGGACGCGCCGCTCGGGCGGCCGCTGACCGAGCTGTACGGCGACACCGTGCTCGACGTCGACGTCAAGCCGAACCGCGGTGACGCGCTGTCCATCCTGGGGCTGGCTCGCGAGGTCGCCGCGCTGAGCGGCGGCCCGCTGCGTTCGCCATCGACCGAGCTGGCGGAAGCGGGGCGGCCGACCGCCGAGCGGCTCCGGGTGGAGGTCGCCGATCCGGACCTGTGCCCACGGTTCGTGGCGCGCTGGGTCAGCGGCGTCCGGATCGGGCCGTCGCCGGACTGGGTCCAGATGCGCCTGATGGCGGCCGGCCAGCGTCCGATCAGCAACGTCGTCGACGCCTCCAACTACGTCATGATCGAGCTGGGCAAGCCGATCCACGTCTTCGATGGCAGCGCCGTCGGCGACGGGCGGATCATCGTCCGCCGAGCGGCCGCGGGCGAGCGGATCGAGACGCTCGACCACGTGCAGCGCACGCTCGATCCGGAGACCCTGGTGATCGCCGACCCGCGCGGCCCGATCGGGATCGCCGGGGTGATGGGCGGCGCCGACTCGGAGGTGGGGGAGGGGACCACCGAGGTCGCCGTCGAATCGGCGATCTTCGACCCGGTCAACATCCGCCGGACGGCCTTCCGCCATGGCCTGCGCTCGGATGCGAGCCTGCGCTTCGAGAAGGGGCAGGAGTTCCGCCTCGCCCGGGTGGGCGCGGACCGCACGGCAGCGCTGGTCGCCGACTGGGCGGGCGGGGCGATCGCGCCGGGCGCGGTGGATTCGAACCCCGTCGACCCGCCGTCGACCCGGGTCGCCTTCCGGCCGGCGCGGGTCAACCGCCTGCTTGGGACGTCGCTGACGCCCCAGGAACAGGCCGGGCTGCTCGCCCGGGTCGGCATCGCCGCCGAGCTGGCGCCGCCCGGCACGCCGATCACGATCGCCGTCGGCTCGAAGCCGCTGCTGCTGGACGCTGCCCCCGTCGAGACGTGGTTCGCCACGGTCCCGACGTGGCGTCGCGACCTGGCTGTGGAGGCCGACGTGACCGAGGAGATCATCCGGGTTCGCGGCTACGAGACGGTGCCGGCGATCCTGCCGCACACGCCGATGCCCGGCTACCGCCACTCGCCGCTGGAAGTCCGCGACGCCGTGCGCCAGGCGCTGGCGGGGGCCGGACTCAGCGAGGTCGTCACGCTCGCGCTGGTCTCCCCGCGCAGCGTCGAGCAGTTCCCGCCGCCCGTGGACGACCTCCTGCCCGATGAGCCCGACCAGGGAGCCGGCGGCGATCCGGTGCACGTGACCAACCCGCTCTCGAGCCAGCATTCGATCCTGCGCCAGAGCCTGCTCGGGAGCCTCCTGGAGGTCGTCTCGACCAACCTCCGCCACGGTCGCGACGACGTCGCGATCTTCGAGGTCGGCAAGGGCTACGGGACCGGGAGCGGGCCCGGCCAGCTGCCGCGCGAGTGGTGGCGGCTGGGCCTGGCGCTGACCGGCTCCGCCGAGCCGCCGGCCTGGAACCGGCCCGCCCGGCCGTACGACCTCGATGACGCGAAGGGGCTGGTGGAACTGCTCTGCCGGCAACTCGGCCTGCCTGAACCCGTCTACGAGCCGCTGGCGGGCGATCCCAACCTGCACCCCGGTCGCAGCGCGCGCGTCGTGGCCGGGTCCGGCCTGTCGGGGCGCCTCGGAGAGCTCCACCCGGGGACCGTCGCCGACCTGGACCTGCGGGCGGACCGCCTGATCGTTGCCGAGATCGCGATCGCCGGTCTGGCTGCCGGCCGGCTGGCCGACGCCCGTGGCGCGACGCCGTCGCGGTTCCCGGCGATCGGGCGGGACCTCGCCGTCGTCGTCGCGGACGACCGGCCGGCCGCCGCCGTGGCGACCTCCATCCGGGCGCACGCCGGTGGGCTCCTGCGCTCGCTGGAGCTGTTCGACATCTACCGCGGGAAGCCGCTGGAGGACACCCAGAAGAGCCTCGCCTGGCGGCTGACCTTCGTGTCGGACGTGCGCACACTGATCGAATCCGAGATCGACGAGGCGATGGCGGCGGTGGCCGGCGGGCTCGCCCAGGACGTCGGTGGCCGGCTGCGCGGCTGAGCGTGGTATGCCCGCACCGGGCATGGCGCCTGGCCCTTGCCGCCGCGCGATGGCCGCTGCTACCCTTGCCCGGCTCCGGCGCCGGCCGCGAGCCCTGACCACGGAGGCAGATTCGTGAACCTCGGGGACTTTCTGGGCGGGATCGGAACGGTCGATCTGCTCATCGTCCTGTACTTCATCGGGTTCTTCGTGCTCGGCTTCGCCCAGGGCACCATCCGCCGGTTGATCGGGATCGGCTCGATCCTCTTCTCGTTCCTGTTCGCGGCCAACGTGTCCGACCCGCTCGGCCGGTTCCTCGGCGACAACTGGACGCAGTTCCCGCGGGAGTACGCCTTCATGATCGGGTTCGGGACGGTCTTCCTGGCCGCCGCGATCGCCCTTGCCCTCGTCGTCCAGAGCTACTACAGGCCGCAGCAGCTGTTCCAGAAGGCCCGCTTCGCCGACGAGATCCTGGGCGGCGTCCTCGGCCTGATCCAGGCGGCGATCATCTTCGGTGCCGTCCTGATCATCCTGGATTCGTTCTTCCGGCTTCCCGGCTTCGCGCCGGACCCGCAGGAGCTGCCACTCCTGCGCGACTTCTGGGGCGGCCTCGACGGGTCGCGGACGGCCGACTTCTTCCGCTCCACGCTGATCCCGGGCACCTTCTTCCTGATCGGGTTCCTCGTGCCGAGCAACATCCAGTCGCTCTACCCACGGGCCGGCTGACCCCGTTCGATCGGGAGACGCTGGCGCGGCCCACCCTGGAGGCGGGTCGGGCCCTCCTCGGCGCTCGCCTCGTCCGCGACGACGAAACCGGGCGGCGATCGGGCCGGATCGTCGAGGTCGAGGCCTACATCGGCCGGGACGACCAGGCGTCCCACGCACGATTCGGCGAGACCGCGCGCAACCGGGTCATGTTCGGACCGGCGGGGCGGGCCTACGTGTACCTTGTCTACGGGATGTACGACTGCCTGAACGTGGTGACCGAGCCCGACGGCTCGCCGGCCGCCCTGCTCATCCGCGCCGTGGAACCGCTCGAAGGCGTGGAGCGGATGCGATCCGACCGGATCGCGCGGGCCGGGTCGCGCCATCGGGCGCGCGCGTCCGGGCGCAACGTGGCCGAGGCCGCGCGGATCGGGCGGCTGCCCGTCCATCGTCTGGCGACTGGACCGGGGCTGGTCTCGGCGGCCTTCGGGATCGACACCGGGTGGACGGGGACGGACCTGTGCGCGCTGGGATCGGCCCTGCGCCTGGAGGCGGCGCCGGCCGACGAGCCGGTCGCCGCGATCCTGGCTACGCCGAGGATCGGGATCGACGGCGCCGGCCCGCCCTGGACGGCGGTGCCGTGGCGGCTCAGCCTGGTCGGCGATCCCTCGGTCTCCGGGTCGGCAGGGACGCGCTGAGCGACGATCCGATGGACCAGCGCTCGATCGCGCTCCTCGAATTCCCGGCTGTGCGCGACCGCCTGGCGGCGCTCACGTCGTTCGGGCCGTCAGCGCGCCTGGCCGAGGCGCTCGAGCCGTCGCGCGACCCGGTCATCGTGGCGCGCGGCCTGGACGAGACGGACCAGGCGCGGGGCCTGCTCGAGGAGCGCCCCGGCGTCGGGATCGGGGCGGCTCGCGACATCGGGCCGGCGATCGAACGGGCCGCTCGCGGCGGCCGCCTGGAGCCGGCCCAGTTCCTCGAGATCGGCGACACCCTCGATGCCACGGCCCGCCTGGCCACCGTGCTCACCGAGGAGCGGCGACCCCTCCTGCGCGAGCTGGGCCGCGACCTCCACCGGCTGCCGGCGCTGCGCTCGACCCTGACCCGCAGCTTCGACCCCGTCGGGGAGCTGCTGGACACCGCCTCGCCGCGGCTCGGTGGCTTCCGGGCGGCGGTCCGGGTGGCCTACGACCGCCTCCGCCGGCGGCTCGACGCGCTGGTCGGGGCCGAGCTCGGGAATGCCCTGCAGGAGCCGATCGTGACCCTGCGCAACGGGCGGTACGTGGTCCCCGTCAAGGCCGAGGCGCGGTCCCGGGTCAAGGGGATCGTCCACGATGCCTCGGGCAGCGGCCAGACCCTGTTCATCGAGCCGCTCGTGGCGGTCGAGCTCGGCAATGCCTGGCGCGAGGCGCAGGTCGCCGAGGCCGAGGAGATCGCCCGGATCCTCGATGAGCTGTCGGCCTTCGTGGCCGCCAACGCCGACCACCTGCGCGAGAGCCTGGCCGCGCTGGCTCGCTTCGACCTGTGGGCGGCGAAGGCCTCGCTGGCCGCCGAGATGGGCGCCGTCCGACCCGAGACCGTCGACCGGTACGAGGTGACGCTCCTGTCCGCCCGCCACCCGGGATTGACCGGAACGGTCGTCCCGATCGACCTGCGCCTGGGCGACGGCTACACCGCCCTCGTCATCACCGGCCCCAACACGGGTGGGAAGACGGTGACCCTGCGCACGCTCGGACTCGTGAGCCTGATGCACCAGGCCGGACTGCACGTCCCGGTCGCGCCCGGCAGCCGGCTGCCGATCTGGCGCGACGTCTTCGCCGACATCGGCGACGAGCAGTCCATCGCGCAGTCGCTGTCGACCTTCTCGGGGCACCTGCGCTCGATCATCCGGATCGTCGCGGCGGCCGGTCCGGGCACGCTCGTCCTGCTCGACGAGCTGGGCGCCGGCACGGATCCGACCGAGGGCTCCGCCCTCGCCCAGGCGCTCCTCGATTACTTCATCCGGGCCGGGGCGCTGATCGCGGCGACGACCCACTACGCGGAGCTGAAGGCCTACGCCCACACGACCGCCGGCGTCCGCAACGCTGCCGTGGAGTTCGATCTCGAGACCCTCTCGCCGACGTACCGGCTGACGATCGGCCTGCCCGGCGGCAGCCAGGCCTTCGCGATCGCCGAACGGCTCGGCCTGGCCGAGGCGATCGTGACCGACGCTCGCTCCCGCCTGACCGAGTCGCAGCGCTCGTTCGAGGCGACCCTGGCCGCGATCCGGACGACCGAGACCGAGACGAGCGATTCGCTCGACCGGGCGAGGGCCGCCGAGCTGCGCGCGGCCGAGGCCCTGCGGGTCGCCGACGAGGAGCGGCGCCGGGCTCGGCGCGAGCGCGCCGAGTCGGTCAGCACCGCCCGGGCCGAGGCCGAGCGGATCGTCGAGGACCTCCGGCTCGAGGTCGAATCGACCCGGCGGGCGCTGGAGCGGGAGACCCTGACCGCCAGCTCGCTCGACGAATCCCTCGTGCGGGCGGAGGCCAACCTCGAGCGACTCCCGGCCGGGGCGGCCGCGCCGCCGGCGGAGCCGGCCGTGGCGCGAACCTGGCGCCTGGGCGAACGCGCGCGCAGCCGGTCAGGTGGCTGGGAGGGCCGGATCGCCGCCCTCGAGCGGGGCGGGAAGCGGGCGACCCTCGAGGCCGGCGGGATGCGGGTCACGGTCGACGTCGACGACCTGGTCCTGGCGGTCGGGCAGGACACGCCCGGGACGGGGCGCGGTGACGGGGCCGCGGCCCCGACCTCGAATGCCGCCGCGCTCCGGCTCGAGCGGGCCAACTCCGTCGCGTCGTCGCTCGACCTGCGTGGCGCCCGGGTGGAAGAGGCGCTCGAGGCGCTCAGCCGCTATCTCGACGACGCGGGGCTGGCCGGCCTCAACAAGGTCATGATCATCCACGGCATGGGCACCGGGGCGCTGCGCGACGCGGTCCGGGCGGAGGCCGCCAACCATCCCCTCGTGCGCTCGCTCCGCCCGGGACAGCGCGGCGAGGGCGGCGACGGGGCCACCATCGTCGAGCTGTAGCGCGTCAGCGGCAGCCGGGAATCTTCGAGCGGGCCTTGAGCGTCAGGTCGACGCTCTTGCCGATCTCGAGCTGGGTGTCCGCCCTCGGTCTCGAGTCGGAGACGACGAAGTCCGGCCCGGGGTCGTTGGGTTTCACGTTGCCGATGGCGAATCCCGAGGTGGTCAACGCTTCGGACGCCGCCTCGAGGGTCATGCACACGACGTTCGGCACCAGGGCGACCGGCTGGTTCGAACCCGGGCAGATCTGGAGGAACGGGTCGCACGGCGGTGCACACGGACCGAGCAGCGGGTCGCACGGCGGTGCACACGGACCAAGTAGCGGGTCGCACGGTGGCGGCGTGACCACCGGACAGAGCTCGGTCGGGGCGAAGGGCGCGCCCCAGGTATGCCCGAACGGCGCGAACGAGTTGTTGTAGAAGTACGAGGTCCGGGTGCCCTCGGGGCCACCCTTCACCCCTACGCCCTTCGCGGCTCGGGCGCCCCATGCGATGTCGGCCGACTGCCATTTCGGGTAACCGGCGTCGACGCCGGCGAGATCGAAGAACCCCTGGCTGACCTCCGGGCCGGCGCAGCCCTCCTGCCAGAGGAGCCCCGAGGCCGAGTCGATCTGGAGGGTGGTCCGGATCGTCTCCTTCTGGCTGGGGACGGTACCCGGCAGGAACAGCTCATCGACGGTCTGGGTCGTGAACGGACCCGGTTGCAGGCCGGTGAACGCGTCCACGGGGGCCGTCACCAGGTCGCTTGGCAGCTTGAAGTCGACGATGGGCAGGCCCTTGCTGATGTCGGTCAGGATCGCCGACCAGAGCGGCGCCGAGGTGTCGAGCGACAGCTTGCCGTCGTTGGGCGAATTGTCGCTGTTGCCCATCCACACCCCGACCGCGAGGGCCGGGCTCGTGTCGTCGGCCGGCGGGGCGAGGAAGCCGTAGGCCGCGACGTCCCGGTTGTCGCTGGTCGTCCCCGTCTTGTACGCCGCGGGCCGGCGGGTCGTGCCGTCGTAGATCGCCCACTTGCCCCAGTACGGATTGACCTTCGTGTCGGTGTTGCCGGCCAGGATGTCGGTGATGATCCCGGCTGTCCCGGCGTTGATCACGTTCGGCCCCTTGGGCCCGACGGCCGTCGGCGACCAGACGGTCGTTCCGTTGGCGTCCACGACCGAGGTGATCATCTGCCGCGGCATGTGGACACCGCCGTCCGCGATCGTGCCGTACGCCCCGAGCAGGTCGATCGGGTGGATCTCGAGGGTCCCGATCCCCATGGACACGACCGGGACGGCGGTCTTGGGGTAGGTCAGGCCGAAGTCCGAGGTCCGGCTGAAGAGCCGGTCGAGGCCGGTCATCACCCCGGCCTTGATCGCCGGGATGTTCAGCGAGAACTCGAGCGCCGAGCGCAGGCGGACGGGTCCGCGCTCGAGCTTGTCGGCCTGGGTCGGCGTGTAGGCCGAGCTCTTCGCCGAGACCTGGCCGAAGTCGGTGACGACGTCCATCAGCATCGTGGACGCGGTGAGGGTCTTGTCGTCGATGCCGATCGCGTAGTCGACCGGCTTGATCGCCGATCCCGGCTGGCGCCAGCCGTCAGACAGGACGTCGAACTGGGGCTGGAACGTGGCATTGCCCTTGGACGTGTAGCTGGCGCTGCCGACGTACGCCAGGACCTCGCCGGTCCGGTAGTCGATCACGGCCGCCGCCGCGTTGTTGATGTTGTGGCCGCGCAGGCCGAGGATCCAGCTCTGGGCCGCCTTGGGGATCTTGCGAGCGGTCAGGACCGCGGTCGGGTTGGAGGAGTTGGGCGCCCGGGCCGCGACGTAGACCCACTTCTCGGCGACCTGCTGCATCTTCAAGTCGAGCGTGGTGGTGACCTTGTAGCCGCCCGAGTCGACCTGCGGGCAGTTGTCCGGCGTGTCGTGGCAGAAGATCACGCCGAGCTGGTGGCGGACCTGCCACACGAACTGGGGGGCCTTCCACGTGGCCGACACCTGCTGGACGAGCTCCACCGGCTCCTTCTTGGCCGCGTCGTACTCGGCGAAGGCATGACTGTCGCCGCTCAGGTAGCTGCGCGTCTTCATCAGGTCCAGGATGTGGTTGCGCCGGACGACGACCTCGGAGTCCGGCGGGACCACGAGCTTGTACTTGGTGCAGTCGGCGCCGGCGGCCACGTCCTCGAGGCAGAC
>JBGPIH010000134.1:0-8814 GCA_041484785.1 Candidatus Limnocylindria bacterium | reverse complement strand
TTTCCTCGTCCACTGCCGGCCACCCTGTTGCTCCGTGCGGAGACACCGGCTCGCTCAGTTCGCCCCGAAGCGCATCATCCTCGCGACGCTCGAGCTCCTCATGGAGCGGGTCGAAGAGCTCCTGCACCATCGCGCGGCGTGTTGCCCAGCTTCCGTACCCATCGTGAGAACCCCAGTAGGCACGGAAGCCAGCCAGATCGCGGTATGGCGGGTCGAACGTCACGCCGACACGGTCGGTCAGGGCCCGAAGCGTCCGTAGGGCCTCGCGCGACTCCTCGTTGCCAATCTCGTTGGTAGCGTCGGTCCCGTAACGGCGGAATTGCTCGTCCAGTACGCGTGCAAGCGCAATGGCGGCTTCGAGGTCGGTGTATTCGGCGATCGGGCCGGCCCGAAGCCGCGCTAGCAGGTCGCGGTCTAGTTCGCCCGCGGAGCCAAGCAACGGATCGTTCTCGATCCAGAAGTCATCGACGCGCATCCACGGAGCCTACTTCCTGCGGCCGCCGATTGCGGTCGACCTCGACCGGCCAGCCAGTTCCTCAGTTTCTCGAACGCGCCAGGCGGTCGGTCGGGTCAATCTCATTGCCGCGTCTTCACGCCAGCACTGCTCCTCTTGGACCTCGTGGTACGTGCCGAGCATGATCCGGGAAGGCTGTTTGAACCGCCCTGGGATTAGTGGAGACTCCATCGCTTTGAAGGAAGATGGAGTCCATGACCGATACCACCGCCCACCCAAGCTCTCGTCGCTATCCACCTGAGATCACAGAAGCGCCGTCCGCATGGTCGTGGAGACGATCGAGCGAACCGGCGAACAGGGCGCCGTCAGCCGCGTCGCCCGCCAGCTCGGGGTCGGGGTCGAGTCCCTGCGCGCCTGGGTCCGCCAGGAAGCTCGATCTCGGCTTGTCCGACCAGCTCAGTCCGGGGCGACGCGGCCAACAGGATTCGGCCCCGCCGGCGAAGCTCGTGGCACTGACACAACTGGCCACGCGGTTCCACGCACGCAGCATCATCGACCGACGGAGCTGGTGATGGAGAGTGAGGAGCTTGTCGGGCGCTATCCGCACCTCTATCACATGGCCGAAGACGGGAGCTGGCCACTTATCCAGCGGCTCGGCCTCCTTAGCACCGAGGCCCTCCTCGACGCCTTCGAGATCAATGACGAGCGGCGTCTGTCCATCCTCGCCAGCCGCCGGCCCGCCAGCATCGTGATCCGGTCGGACCTTCACGGCGAAGCCGTGGTTCGCGACCAGATCCCATTGCGCGAGTCGACGCTGAACAAGGTGCTCGAGGATGGTCTTACGCCGACCGACTGGTATCGTCTCTTGAATTCATTCGTGTTCTTCTGGCCGACCGAGGAGCGCCTCCAGACGCTGCTTTCAGCCAAGGCCTACCGGGATCGCGCCCACACCGTCCTCGTTGTGGACACCGAGCGACTGCTTGCGCACCACGGCGATTGTCTCTTCCTGTCGCCGATCAATTCTGGCAGCACCCTGTTCGACGCTCGGCCTCGCGGGCTGGCCACGTTCCGCGCGATGAGCGACTACCCCTATGACGCTATGCGACGCCGACGTGGCCCGGCTGGCGCGATCGCCGAGGTCGCGATTCAGGGTGGCGTCCGCCCTATCCAGCCGCCCCTCGAATCCGTCACGAGGCGGAAGGGTGAGGCTGTTCTCGAGGAGCTGTGGAGCGCTTGAGCAGGCGCGACAGAGCGACGCTAGCCGCGCCGCCGCTTGCGCGAAGGCGGCCAGAGCCCGGACCGGTCCGATCCGCATGTCGCCACGGGCCAAGGCTCGGAGGCCGTCGACGGCGTCACGAGGGCGTGGTCTCGCGATCGGCGCGGAAGCGGTGCCATAGTCCGAGCCTTGAAACCCACCAGTCGGAAACCCGTGTTCGTCGTGACGGCCTCGGACTGCCCCATGCGTCAGGGAGTTCATCGGCGCCATCGCCCGGGCCGTGTTCTCCGTAGCGTTCGTTTGAAGGAGGAACTCGCGGGATGAAGGTATTTCTCATCGCGTACGACTTGATCAAGCCCGAGAAGGATTACCCGGATCTCATCGCCACGATCAAGGCCATCAGTGGTTCCTGGTGCCATCTCCAGAAGTCGGTCTGGCTGACGAAGGCGGACACGACCGCCACATCGTCATCGATCGAGGCCAAGGTTCAAGCGGCCGCAGATTCGAACGACAAGATCTTCGTGGCAGACGTCACCGGCGATTCGATGGCATGGAACAACCTCGGCGACGAAATCACGAACTGGATCAAGACCAACTTCGCCGGTTGAGCCGAGGCTTCGAGCGGGCGCTCTGCGCAATCTCTGCGGACAGCGCGACACCTCGTCGGACGAGCCTATGCCTCCAAGACCTCCAGCAGGCGCGACCGACGGCCCGCAGGTGCTGTGGTGATCCGGCTCAGCCGGCGGCGGTTTCCACGTCGACAGGCTCCGGGTCTTCCGCCGCATCGCCGTTCCCATTGCCGAAGAGCCGCTCCGTGAGGCTGTCGAGGATCTCTCCGATTCGGTCGTGGTCCGCGCGGATCTCCTCCATCACATCGACAACGCTTGTCTCCACGCGCGTGGCCACGTTCGGGTTGACGGCCTTGAGGTTGTAACCGTTCGCCTCGATCGTGGCTCGATCGACGGTCCAGCTGCGGTCGCTTGCGCCCTTCGTGGGGGCGAGCGTGAGGAAATCCGCGAGCTTGTCCCGTGTGAGCGGTCGGGTCTTGCCGACCTTCACGTCGCTGATGTCGTAGTACCAGACCTGCTCGGTCTGCGGGCCCTTCGTGAAGAACAGCGCGCTCGCCTTGACCCCAGCTCCGGCGGCCGAGAACGCACCCGCGGGAAGGCTGACGATCGCCCAGAGGTTGCACTCGTCGAGCAGCTTGCGCTTCGTCTGCACGAACGCGGTGTCGTCTCGGAACAGGACGCCGTCGTCGATGACGATCGCGCACTTGCCGTCGTCCCTGAGCGACTCAATGACGTGCTGCAGGAACAGCACCTGTGTCGCGCCTGTCTTGTAGGCGAAGTGCGACTGGGCGGCCTTGCCCTCCTTCCCGCCAAATGGCGGATTCGTCAGCACAAGGTCGTAGCGAGCTGGCGCGTCCTCGAAGAGGCCGGCGTACGTCGCGTCGCCCGTCAGGCTGTTGCCATGCCAGATGTGCGGCTCGTCAACCCCGTGCAGGACAAGGTTCGCGAGAGCGATGGGGTAGATGAGGTCGTCCTTCTCGCGGCCGTAGACCATCTCGCGCTTGAGAACGACCAGGTCTTTCGAGGTGATCGCGTCGCCGAGGCGACCGCGCACGTATTCGATGCTTTCGACGAGGAAGCCGCCCGTTCCGCAGCACGGGTCGTAGATCGTGTTGCCGATCTGCGGGTCCAGGGCCTCGACCATCACGCGGATGACCTCGCGTGGCGTGAAGAACTGCCCGCCATCGTTGTTCTTCTCCCCCATCTCGAGGAGCAGCCCCTCGAAGACCTGGCTCAGCGGGAAGACGTGGGTGGTGTCGATCCGCTCGGCACTGATGGCGTCGACCCGGTCGAGAACGTCGAGGAAGTTGAGCTCGGTATCGACTCGCGTCCGCTCAACACCAGAGATGATCTGGCTGATGACTTTCTGCC
Organism: Candidatus Limnocylindria bacterium; assembly: GCA_041484785.1. Taxonomy (GTDB): domain Bacteria; phylum Chloroflexota; class Limnocylindria; order Limnocylindrales; family CSP1-4; genus SPCO01. The sequence goes on along the minus strand of JBGPIH010000134.1, from coordinate 5,204 downwards.
GGGCATTCGCTTCGGCCCTGTCTCCAAGCGTCTTCAGGTACGGCAGAAGCGAACCGTTGACGAACAAGAACACGTCGCCAAGGGACGATCCATAACCGGTGAGCGTCGCGCGCTTGACGCCATCGGGTGCTGCCCAATCCCGCCACCTGTACGGCGCTTCGAGGGACTCGGCAAACTGCTCGCCTGTCACCGCCGCCTCGAGCACCTCACGCTGCTCACGCTCGTCGAGGATCCGCAGAAATAGGATCCAGGTGAGTTCTGGAACGTACTGGAGTGCGCCCGCGACGTTCGACCGTCGGAGCACATTGCAGATGTCCTTGACCGCCGCGTTGACAGCGCTCTGCGTTGTGAGCGTCCGCGGTGCCCTGGCGGCCATTTTAGATCTCCCCTCGGATTGCCTGATCGAAGAGCGCAGTCCTCATCCGTTCCAGGCGGTTGTGTGCGTCATCCCACACATGGGCGAGTTGCCTCGCCTCGTCAACTTGACCGGACAGGGCCTCGACCGCGGCCCGCTGCTCGACGACGGGAGGAAGCCGGAGGGGCATTGCCCCTACCTGCGTTCGGTTGATGGTGTTCAGCCCGCTGGTTGTCTTGCCTGCGCTCAAGAAGTAGTCGCGTGCCACTGAGCTCTGCAACATCCACGCGAGGTAGTGCGGCTCCACGCGGTCCTTGTCGGGGCGGACGCGGAACACATGGTTCTGATGCAGGCAGTCGTCAAGTTGGCCCTCCCAGACCCAGCCCTGTGCCAGTCGACTGGGGCTGCCGCTGCCTTCCACGAGGAGAACGTCACCGGTCTCCAACCGGTACCGCTTCGCCTCATCGTCGGTTGCTGGGGTGGTCTTGATCTCGGAAAGGTCCAGGCGGCCGTTTCCGAGGTTGCCGGCTCGCAGAAACGGTCGCTCCGCCGCAGGCCCTGCGATCTTCCTGCCTTTGGTCAATCCACTTCGGATCTCGGAGACCTCCTGCAGCCGGACGATTGGACCCTGTGCTTCTACCCGAAATGCGCTGTCAATCAGGGCGCGCTCGAGAGTGGCTGCTTGCATTCGGCCTCGGCCCGAGATCCTCACTCCCTCGCGTATCTCGACCAAGCTCGCCTGGACCATCCGGCAAATGCGTGCCTGTTCCGCTCGACCTGGGAGTGCCATCGGGAATAGCGCCAGCTGTCGGACACTGAGGTTCTGGATATTCGATCCGCGCGCCTGGGCCAAGCGCCACGCGGTGAAGACATTTGATCGTAGCCAAAGAGCGAGGAACTCCGGTTCGACATCAGGGCCAGCGCGCACAATCGCGCAAAACGCGCCGACGGACCCAGCCCAATCCGCGCGCAGCTGGGCGGTCTTTCCGACGAGGCCCGCAGAGCCGGACGACACAGCTATCGCGATGTCCCATCGTCGGAACAACTGATCCGATGACACACGGGTCCGCGGGACCCAAACGAGGTCACGGTCAACAAGCAGTTCCTCCTGGATGTTGCCGGCTCGAAGGACGGGCAAGGTTCCGGGGACCTCGACGGAAGATGCCTCATGCTTCTCGAACGACACGCCGCGGACGATCGCTGCGATGGCCCCGAGCTTCACCTCTCGCATTTCGGTTCGGTGCGTCATGCCAGGACTCGTGCTTTCGTGTTGGTCAGAACAGCTCCCGGTTCACCGGCTTCGGCCAACGCGCGAATCCCACCGGCCCTGACGACTTCTGTCGTCTCGAAGACCTCCTTGCGTTCGAGACCCTCGGTGCCGGAGCGCGCGAACTGGTCAACGAGCGCCCGGACCGCTCGAGAGGCCGCCGTCGGCATGGAGCCGAGCCAGTCGACGTTGTTCTGCGTGAACTCGTAGGCCCGATGGGCGCGCGTCCGCGGGACCGCGTCGAATGTGACCTGGGCGACGACGTCGTATAGGTCGCATTCGTCAAGGCCAGCGAGCGACTGGATCAAGCGAACGGAGCCCTCGCCGTCGGGGAGACTGGACAGAAGCGATCGCCGATCCTTGGGCGAGATCCACGCGCGGCGCAGGTCGTCAAGCGTGGCGATGCGCTCGAGGATGCGTTCCGCGACCTCGTGCTCGTATTCCTCGATCGCGACCGGCACGGCCTTGCCCGCGACGTTCCGCAGCACGGACTTGCCTGCATCCGACACCCGGACCCGGAAGCCGAGCACTTCGATGGTCGGCTCTGGCGCCTCGGCCTCAGCCGCCGCCGGGCCTTCGCGATCGGGTCGGATCCGCGTCAGGAAGTCGCCGCCGAAGAGCCTGGTCGCGTTCGTGTAGTCGTAGACCCGGAACATGAGCTTGTCGCTGATCTCGTCGATGCGCGTGCCGCGCCCGACCATCTGCGTGAAGGCCATCGGTGCGCGCACGTAGCGGAAGAAGCAGATGTTCTGGACGCCCGGCACGTCCACCCCTGTCGTGAGCAGGTCGACCGTCGTCGCGATCCAGTGATGTCGCCGACTGCCCTTGAGGTCCGCGATCTTGTTACGCCCGTCGTTTTCAGCCGTGCACCGGAAGGCGTACGGCGTCGCCGGTACGCGCCCTTCGGCCTTGCACCAGTTGATGTACAGGTTGTTGAGCGCGACTGCGACGTCCTCGGCGTGGCGGTCGCGAGCACAGAAGATGATCGTCTTCTGCTCGGGACCACCGGTCGCCAACAAGTTCGCGAAGAAGTCGTTCGCCATCGCCTGGACCCGTTCTGGAAGGAGGATGTCGTCCTCGAATGTGGTGGCCGAGTAGTGGTCTCGGGCTGCGGTCGCATCGAGTGCTTCGCCCGTGCGCGCATCCCTGATCGTCTTGCCGGCCAGGTCACCACGCGAGACCCCGACGACGCGCTCGCTGACGGGAGCCCGGTCGAGGAAGATGTCGCTCTTGTCGATCTCGCAGGCAGCCAGATAGCCGTCATCCATGCCCTGGGCCATCGAGTACTCGTAGATCGGCTCGCCGAAGTAGCGGACGTTGTCGGCGCTGATCTCGAAATCCGCGTTCGCCTCTGGGTCGTCGCGGTCTCCGATGAGTTTCCGCGGCGTGGCCGTCAGACCGATCTGCACCGCGTTCGGGTTCTGCTCGAGGATCTCCCTCCACTTGCCCCACGCGGACCGGTGACATTCGTCAATGACGATGTGGCTGAAGTGGTCTGCCGGGAAGTTGGCGAGCAGGAGGCTGGTGCCCTCGTCATCGGTCGCGATGTCGAGCGACTGATACGTCGTCACCGCGATGCGGGCATTCTTGGCGACGTCCTGCGTCGTGATTGACGCCACCTCGGCGCCGAAGACCTGCTGGAGGGCGTCGATGCCCTGTGTGCGAAGTTCGTCTCGGTCGCACACGAACAGCGCGCGCCGGAGCTGCCCGGCGTCGGCGATCCGTCGCAGGATTTGCGCCGCGATGTACGTCTTGCCTGCGCCTGTCGCCAGGGACAGGAGCATCCGATTTCGGCCCAAGGCGATCGCCTCCAGCGCCGCCCGGATCGCGGCGTCCTGGTAGTACCGCGGCTCGAATCCCCCCTTGCGATACGGGAGCGCGAGAGGCTGAGCCGCCGGTGCCGCGAGATCGACGCCAGTCGCCGCCTGCCAGCGTTGGAGGACTTCTGCGGGGGTCGGGAACTCGGCAAGCGGACGAGCCGCGGATGTCAGGCCGGTGGTGGCGTCGAACTCAACGAACAGATGGCCATTCGACGAGAACACGAACGGGACGTTCAGGCTGCCCGCATCTGCGTATTGCTTCCCCTGGTCGAGTCCGAAGCCTGGGTGCTTGGACTCGTCCTTCGCCTCGATGAGCGCGAGCGGCACGCCCTGTGGCCCCTGGACCTTGACGCAGAGGAGGTAGTCGACGCGGCCCTGCCCGTATCTTCGAGCGCGCCCCGCGACGATCTCGATCGGCCGTGCCGATTGCTCGCGCTTGATCAGATCCTCGTCCCAGCCACGGGCATGGAGCGCCGGATCGATCAACTTCGCGCGGGTGTCGGCCTCGTTCAGCACGTAGCCCCAGACATCGTTCCGGACCGATTCGCTCAAGTCGCGGGCGAGCCGGCCACAACCTCCCCGGAGCCGACGTCCTCCGTAGACCTCGGTTCGAGCTGCGGCTGCGAAGCCAGTGTCGGCCCGATCGGCACAGTGTCAAGGTGAGCATGCGCCCCTGTGTGTTATAGGCGTTTGGTGGCAGCGGCTCACGGCGGCGGAACTTGCGCTCCGCGATCCGATGGACCACCCTCTGATGAGCGTCCGTTGCGCGCAGGGGGGGATCTCACGGTGAAGTCCCAGGTTTGCCTGGCCTGGTCGGCCGTGATCGCCGCTGTGGTCGTCTCGGGGTGCCAATCGGTGCGCGACGGGCCGGCCAACCCCAAGGCGGTCGCCCCCGTTGCACTCGTCACCCAAGGCTCGGGGCCGGCCGGCGACTACCGCGTCTGGGCATTCCACACCTCCGACGGGTGGGCCTGCATCGAGATCGACTCCATGAAAGCGGAAGGCGGTGGCTGCGACCCAGCCGGCGGCCCGCCCACCGGCGGCGGTGTGGCCCGAAATGCCCAGGGAGTCATCGTCGACGGCATCACTGCCGAAGCGTCTGCAGTCACAGCCGTCGTTCGCGATGCGAGCGGCGCGACAACTGCCCTCACCCTGATCGAAGTCGGACCGACGCTGCCCGGCGCCAAGGTTGTCATCGCCAACCTCGGCCTGGCCGCGAACCCGGTGGCTGTCGACTTCTTGGATGCAGGCGGCTCAAAGGTGGATTCGGCGCCGTTTCCCTGAGCGAGTCATCGCAGGCCGAGCCGACACCCAATGTCCTGCCCGTGACGGACCAAAGGCCTATAACACACAGGCATGCGCCATTCCCAACCGCCTCCGTCGGACTTCCTCTTCGCGGGAAGCGCGCAGTCAGTCCGTCACGTTCGCCGTGCGTAGGAACCGCGTGGTTCGCACGCGATGGGGGCGTTCGGCTTGATGGCGTCGGAGCGGGATCGGGTTGCCGTCCTCGTCGAACTCGTCCGAGTAGCGAACCCGCCGGCGCTCGATCTGGCCCAGGATCTAGGCCTCCCGGATGTCGAGCAGGCGCCAAGCCGGCCCGGTGCGCTTGATAGAGGCGCTTAGTGAGATTCCTCGGGGCAAATGAGACTCATGCCGCGAGGAGCTCGGCGAGCAGGTCGGCAACCGGCGCCAGCGACGGCACGTGCTCGAAGCCGCGGTCGGTGAACGGGGTGCCGTCGAACCGCTCGGCCGGCGTGTGCCA
>JBGPIH010000133.1:0-8883 GCA_041484785.1 Candidatus Limnocylindria bacterium | reverse complement strand
GCCTGCGCGCGTTCGCTCACCCACTTCCAGTGCGCTCGCTCTCGTGCACGGCTCCGCCTTGCGCTGCACCGCCATTGCGAGCCGGCAGCTCCTGTCAGGCGCGCATCGCCGCGTTGTCGCCTGCGCGCGTTCGCTCACCCACTTCTAGTGCGCTCGCTCTCGTGCTCGGCTCCGCCTTGCGCTGCGCTCGTCCTGGCGGACCGGCAGGTCCTGGCAGAAGGCGCATCGCGGCGTTGTCGCCTCCGCGCTAGCCGAGGGCGCCCGTCGCGAGCGCGAAGAAGACCGCGATGCCCAGGCCGATCGCGACGCCGCCGAGGCCGGCCGCCCAGGCGGCGATGTCGATCGGGCCGAGGCCCTGCTCGTCGGCGTGGGCGTGATCGTCGTGGCCATGATCGTCGCCATGGTCGTCGGGCAGGTGGTGGCCGACCGCGCCGTCGTGGCCCGGGACGTCATCGGCATGGCGGTCGGCAGGCATCGCCGGCATTCTGGCAGACGGTCTCCGGCCGCGCTACGTCGGCGGACCCAGCCCCTACACTCGCCGGATGCCGGTGTCCGACGCCGCAGCAGGCGCAGGCCTGATCGCGAGCCTTCGCGGGCTCGACGCGAACGGGCGATTGCTCTTCGCGATGCGCATCCTCCGGATGTTCGGGTACGGCTTCCTGGCGGTCGTACTCGTGCTCTACCTGGCCGCCCTCGGGCTGGACCCGCTGACGATCGGCGTCGTGCTCACCCTGACCCTCGTCGGCGACACGCTCATCTCCCTGTGGCTGACGACGAACGCCGACCGGATCGGACGCCGCCGCGTGCTCGTCGCGGGATCGCTCCTGATGGTCGGCGCCGGGCTGGTGTTCGCGACGACGAGCTGGGCCCCGCTGTTGATCCTGGCAGCCACCATCGGCGTGATCTCACCGACCGGCAACGAGGTCGGGCCGTTCCTGGCGGTCGAGCAGGCGGGCCTGTCCCAGACGACGCCGGACGGGCGCCGGACCGCGACGTTCGCCTGGTACAACCTGGTTGGCTACGTGGCGACGGCGACGGGCGCCCTTGGAGCCGGGATCGTGAGCCAGGCCCTGATCGCCTCCGGGCTGCCCGCCGTGGACGCCTACCGGGTGATCGTGATCGGCTACTCGCTGATCGGGATCGCGATGGCCCTCGGATTCAGCCGGCTCCCCGACGCGATCGAGGCGCCGCCGCGGGCAGCCACCCAGGACGACGGCATCCGCCGCCGCTTCGGCCTGGGTCGCTCGCGGTCGGTCGTGCTTCGGCTGTCCGCGCTCTTCTCGATCGACGCGTTCGCGGGCGGGTTCATCCCGCTCAGCCTGATGGCCTACTGGTTCCACCTTCACTACGGCGTCGAGCCCGGCGTCCTCGGCACCATCTTCTTCGCCGCGAACCTGCTGTCGGCGGTCTCGTCGCTGTCCGCGGCTCGAATCGCCCACCGCTTCGGCCTGATCAACACCATGGTCTTCACCCATATTCCGTCGAACGTGCTGCTCATCCTGGTCCCGCTGATGCCCACACTCGCCCTCGCGATCGCGGTGCTCCTGCTCCGCTTCAGCCTGAGCCAGATGGACGTCCCGACACGGCAGTCGTACGTCATGTCCGTGGTCGAACCAGATGAACGTTCGGCGGCGGCCGGTGTGACCGGGATCGCCCGGACGACCGGCGCGGCGATCTCGCCCTCGATCTCGTCCGTGCTGGTCTCGAGCGCGAGCTTCGCCTCGGTTCCGTTCTTCCTCGCCGGTGGGCTCAAGATCGCCTACGACTTGCTGCTCTACCGGGAGTTCCGTTCCGTCCGCCCCAGCGAGGAGCGCGAGCCGGCTCGCCAGGTCTAGTTGCCCTCGTCTGCGCCTCGCCGGCGCCCGGGCTGCCCGAGGCGCCACCAGGCGAAGAGCACGACCAGCGCCACCACCCCGACGGCGATCAGCAGGTCGAACGGCTGGAGCACGCGTCGGATCTCCGTCCAGTTCTCGCCGAGCACCGTACCCGCGTAGACGAGCAGCGTCGACCAGAGCAGCGCGCCCACCGTGGAGTACGTGACGAAACGGCCGAGGGGCATCCGGGCGACGCCGGCCGGGAAGCTGATGAAGGTCCGGACGATCGGCAGGAGGCGGCCGACGAAGACGGTCGCCGCACCGTGCTCGGCGAAGAACCGGTCGGCGAGCTCGATCTCGTGGGGCCGGATGAGCAGGTAGCGACCGTATCGCTCGAGGAACGGCCGACCGCCATACGCGCCGATCGCATAGGCGATGAGGGAGCCCAGCGTGTTGCCGATAGTCGCCGCCACGACCACGATCCAGAACCCCCACGGCCCGTGGGTCAGCGGCTCGAGCTGGCTGGGGTCCGAGATGAGGAACCCGGCATACGGCAGGATCAGCTCGGACGGAAGCGGCACCATCGCCGACTCGATCGTCATCGCCACGACCACCCCGAGATACCCGACGGCGCCATACAGGCTGTTCAGGAACGGGATCACGACCTGGTCGATGAACGCGAACACGCGGACCTCTGGCGCGGAAGGGTGGGCGGCGGGCAGCATAGCCGACTATCCTCGGCACGGTGAGCAGCCAGGAAGTCCCATCGGTCGACCGGGGCCGCGCTGCGAGTGAAGGCGCGCGCACCATCGTGCTGACCGGCGCCGACCTGACGATCGCGGCCGTCGAGGCGGTCGCCCGTCATGGTGGAGCCGCCGTCCTCGACGATGCCGCGCGTGGGCGGATGCAGGAAGCTCGCGACGTCATCGAGTCGCTGGTCGCCAGCGGCGCGGTCGTGTACGGGGTCACGACCGGGTTTGGCGATCTCGCCTCGGTCTCGATCGCGCCGCAGGACGTCGAGCGGCTCCAGGAGAACCTCCTGATGAGCCATGCCGCAGGGCTCGGGCCGCCGTTTCCGCGCGAGATCGTGCGGGCCATGCTGCTGCTCCGCGCCAACACCCTCGCCCTGGGCCACAGCGGATGCCGGCCACTGATCGTTGATCGCCTGCTGGAGTTCCTGGCGGCCGGAATCCACCCTGTGGTGCCGGAGCAGGGCAGCCTCGGGGCGTCGGGCGACCTGGCGCCACTCGCCCACCTGGCGCTGCCGCTCATCGGCCGCGGGCAGGTCGAGTTCCGCGGGTCGGTCATGCCCGCGGGCAACGCCCTGCGCGAGGCAGGCCTGGAACCGCTGGTTCTCGAGGCGAAGGAGGGCCTCGCCCTCCTGAACGGGACCCAGATGATGAGCGCGATCGGAGCGCTCCTGCTGGCCGATGCCGACCGCCTCGCCCGAACCGCCAGCGTTGCCGCAGCCGTGAGCGTGGAGGCGCTGCTCGGGACGGATGTGGCGTTCTCCGCGGCCTACCAGCTGGCTCGACCGCACCCGGGCCAGATCGCGGTCGCCGCTGAGCTCCGCCACCTGCTCCGCGACAGCGCCCTCCAGCGCAGCCACCACGGCCACGCCCACAAGGTCCAGGACCCGTACTCGCTGCGCTGCGTCCCGCAGGTCCACGGCGCGGTCCGCGACGCCCTGGATCACCTTCGCCGCGTCCTCGACATCGAGCTGAACGCGGCAACGGACAACCCCCTCGTCTTCCCGGGCGGCGGCGTCGCCGATCCGAACGCGATCGCCACCGGTGGCGGCACCGTCATCAGTGGCGGCAACTTCCACGGCGAGCCGATCGCGCTGGCCCTCGACTTCGCCAAGCTCGCGATCGCGGAGCTTGGTGCGATCAGTGAGCGGCGCACGGCGTTGCTCGTCGACGCCCGCCTCAACGGCGGCCTGCCGGCGTTCCTGGCGGCCTCGTCCGGTGTCGACTCGGGGATGATGATCTACCAGTACACCGCCGCCGCCCTCGCGTCCGAGAACAAGGTGCTGGCCCACCCGGCCTCGGCCGATTCGATCCCGACCAGCGCCAACCAGGAAGACCACGTGTCGATGGGCTCGGTCGCGGCGCGCCACGCGCGGGCGGTGCTGGACCACGTCGAACGGATCCTCGCGATCGAGCTCCTCGTGGCCGCCCAGGCGCTCGACCTGCGCCTCGCCGGAGCCGGGGGCGCCGCTCCGGGAACGGGGGTCGCGGAGGCGCTGGCGCGCGTCCGCTCCCGGGTCCGCCACCTCGATGGGGACCGCGAGCCTGGGCCGGACCTTGCCGCGGCCGTCGGCCTGGTCCACGACGGCGTGCTCGTCGACCTCGCCGGGTAGGCCGCGCGGGTCCTCGCTGCTGGGCCGGTGCCCGAGCCGTAGACTCGGGGCTGATGGACGCGATCCGCGTGGTGGACATCGTCGATGAGGCTTCCTTCGGCCTGATCCCGCCGTGTGCAGACCCGGGTTTCGACCACCGCTCGTGCGACTACTGGGAGGATGCCGACCGCGGCTCCAAGGCCGCCCGCCTGTCCTGGCTGGAGCCATCGCGCCGTCCCGCCTCCGATGTCGCGGGCGCGCGGCCTCGGCCCGCGAACCCCTTCCTCGCCGACCTCGAGGCGAAACCGGCCGCCCCCAACCCATTCCTCGGGGCACGCCCCGCCAATCCCTTCCTGTCGCCGGGCGACGACGATGACGGCGTACCCGAGAACCCGTTCGCGCCGCCACCGCCCAGGCCGCCGTCCGTCCCAGCGGACGCTCCGCGGAAGCTCCAGCTCCTGGGCCGCGGCCTGGGCGTGGCGGGGAGCTACGCCAAGGCATTGCTTCGCGGCGAGACCCCGCTGGTCTATGCGCAGTTCGGGCCACTGACGGCGTACCCGCGGGCGCAACGGACCCGGGATCTGTACCCGGCCCTGCCGGACGCGCCGCTGCCGGCGGTGATCACCTGCATCGCCACGACGGCCGAAGCACGCGGGCAGGGTCTCGCCAAGCGGCTCGTCGACGCCGTCTGCGACGATCTCGCGGGCCGCGGTTTCACGGCGGTCGAGACCTATCCGGAGGTCCACCGGTCCCCCGACTCGACGAGCGCGGCGACGCCGGAGTTCTGGGAGTCCCTGGGGTTCGCGCGAGTGGTCGACGACGCCCGCTTTCCGGTCATGCGCCGCGAGTTCTCGTGAGGCGTCGGCGCTACGTCACGCACCTGGTCGTCCTGGTCCTGCCCGCGATCCTCGCGGCCGGTGGGTGCGGGTCATCGCAGGCCACGTTGCGGCCAGCGCAGGGAGTGACACCGTCGACGTCGGCCCCGGCCCCGGGCACGACCGCGACCCCGCCTCCGAACTCGTCGAGCGGGGCCATCCCGTCGCCGACGCCGCGGCCGCTCGTGGTGGACCCTCAGCTGCTCGGGGTGCTCCCGGCCGAGATCGACGGCGTGGCCCTCGAGCCGGACCCGACGACCGCCGCGCAGATCGCCACCGACCCCACCCTGGCGGACGATGCCGAGGCGATCGCCGTGGCGCTCGCGATCAGCCCCGGTGGATCGGCCGGTGACGACCTCGCGATCGTGAACGTCATCCGGCTGCGTCCGGGCGTCTTCGGCGACGCCTGGTTCGAGCGATGGCGGAAGACCTACGACGCGGGCGCCTGCGAGGTGGCCGGCGGTCTCGTGGGCACGCCCTCCCAGATGGTCATCGGCGGTCGGACGGTCTACGTCGCGACGTGCGCCGGCGACGCGCACACCTATCACGTTCATCTCGTCGATCCCGCCCTCATCGTGTCGATCACCGGCGCCGGCGCACGGGGCTTCGGCGCGCTGGTTGTCGCCGGGCTCGCGCAGTAGCCTTGTCCGATGGCTCTCACCGGTGCGCGTCCCGTCCGAGCCCCTCGCGGCACCCAGCTGACGTGCCGCGGCTGGGAGCAGGAAGCGGTCCTGCGGATGCTCATGAACAACCTCGATCCCGAGGTCGCCGAGGATCCGGACAACCTCGTCGTCTACGGCGGGACCGGTCGGGCCGTCCGCAGCTGGGCCGCCTTCGACGCCATCGTGGCCGAGCTGCGCCGCCTCGAAGCCGACGAGACGCTCCTGGTCCAATCCGGGAAGCCGGTCGGGGTCCTGCGGACCCATCCATGGGCACCCCGGGTCCTCATCGCCAATTCCAACCTGGTCGGAAAGTGGGCCACCTGGGAGCACTTCCGCGAGCTGGAGCGGGCTGGCTTGATGATGTACGGCCAGATGACCGCGGGGTCCTGGATCTACATCGGGACCCAGGGGATCCTCCAGGGGACCTATGAGACCTTCGCCGAAGCCGCCCGCCAGCATTTCGGCGGCACGCTGCGTGGAACCGTGACCCTGACCGCCGGGCTGGGCGGGATGGGCGGTGCGCAACCGCTGGCGGTGACGATGAACCAGGGTGTCTGCCTGGCGATCGAGGTCGACGAGGCACGCGCCCGCCGCCGCCTCGAGATCGGCTACGTCGACCGGCTGACCGAGGCCGCGCCCGAAGCCCTCGACTGGGCGCGCGAGGCGGCGCGCCGTGGCGAAGCCGTCTCGATCGCGCTCGTCGGCAATGCCGCCGAGATCGAGCCCGCGTGGGCCGCCGCGGGCGAGCGGTTCGATCTCGTGACCGACCAGACCTCGGCCCACGACGCCCTCGGCGGCTACGTCCCGGCCGAGATGACCCTGGCCGACGCGCTCCTCCTTCGGGCGACGATGCCCGACGAGTACCAGCGCCGATCGCGCCGCTCGATGGCCGACCACGTGCGGGCGATGCTGGCCTTCCAGGCGGCCGGCTCCATCGTCTTCGACTACGGCAACAACCTCCGTGCCCAGGCCCAGGAAGCGGGCGTCGAGGATGCGTTCGCCTACCCGGGGTTCGTGCCGGCGTTCATCCGGCCGCAGTTCTGCGAGGGTCGCGGACCGTTCCGCTGGGCGGCCCTGTCGGGCGATCCGGCCGACATCCTGCGAACCGATCGTGCGGTCCTGGAGCTCTTTCCCGACGACGCCGGTCTGCGGCGCTGGATCGAGATGGCCCAGGCCCGGGTCCCGTTCCAGGGCCTGCCGGCCAGGATCTGCTGGCTCGGCTACGGCGAGCGCGCCCGGGCCGGACTGGCCTTCAACGAGCTGGTCCGTACCGGCGAGGTGAGCGCCCCGATCGTCATCGGTCGCGACCACCTCGATGCCGGCTCCGTCGCCTCGCCGAACCGCGAGACAGAGGCGATGCGCGACGGGTCGGACGCTGTCGCCGACTGGCCGCTCCTCAACGCGCTGGTGAACACGGCCGCCGGCGCGACCTGGGTCAGCATCCATCACGGCGGCGGGGTCGGGATCGGCTACTCGCAGCACGCCGGGATGGTGGTCGTGGCCGACGGGTCGCCTCTGGCCGCCCAGAAGCTCGAACGCGTCCTGACGACGGACCCCGCGATGGGCGTGCTGCGCCACGCCGACGCCGGCTACGAGCGCGCGATCGAGGTCGCCCGCGAGCGGGGCATTCGAATTCCGATGCTCGGCGATCCCGGGACCTGACCCCGGTCGCCGGCCTGAGCCCACGGCGGCTCGTTGCGCGGGCTAGCATCGCTGGGTGCTCGTGGAGTCGGTTCCCAACGTCTCCGAAGGTCGACGGCTCGACGTGGTCGACCGGCTGGCCGCAGCCATCGACGCGGTCCCCGGGGTCTACCTCCTCGACCGGACCAGCGACGCGAGCCACAACCGCTCGGTGTTCACGCTGGCCGGCGAGCATGGTCCGGTCTCCGACGCCCTTGAGGGCCTGGTCGCGACGGCCATCCACGAGATCGACATGAACACCCACGTCGGCGAGCACCCGAGGATCGGGGCGGTCGACGTGATCCCGTTCGTGCCCCTGGCTGCCACGACCATGGACGAATGCATCGAGCTTGCGAGAGTCTTCGGGCAACGGCTGTCACGCCGGTTCGACCTTCCTGTCTATCTCTACGCGCGCGCCGCATCGCGGCCGGATCGGGTCAAGCTGGCCGATGTCCGGCGAGGCCAGTACGAGGGCCTCCGGCAGGAGATCGCACAGCGCGGCCGCGAGCCCGACTTCGGCCCGGCGCGACTCCACCCTTCGGCGGGGGCCGTGGCCGTCGGCGCGCGGCCATTCCTCATCGCCTACAACATCAACCTCGCCTCGAGAGACGTCGAGCTGGCCAAGCGGATCGCCCGGCGCGTCCGGGAATCAGGCGGCGGTCTCCCGAGGCTCCAGGCGAATGGCTTCTGGATCGAGGAGCTCGGCCGCGCCCAGGTCTCGATGAACCTGCTCGACTTCGCGGTGACCCCGCTGTGGCTGGTCTGGGAGACCGTCCGCGACATCGCGGCCGAGGACGGAGTCGAGCTGGCCGAGTCGGAGCTCATCGGCCTGGCACCGCTCGCAGCACTCCTCGCGGTTGCCGACCGAGCGGAGGCCGCGCCCGAGGACCCGACCGAGCGCCGCCTGGCGAGCGCCGCCGCCCACCTCCGACTGCGGGACTTCTCGCCGATGCAGGCGCTCGAGCTGCGGCTGGAAGCCGCCCGGGCAGCCCGCCCAGCCGGTTCCGAGCGGTGACGGGCGGCCCGTTCCGGGTCATCGAGGGCGGCCGCAACGAGGAACCCACGCCCGGGCTGCTGATCGTCGGTGCCTCCGAAGTGATCACCATGGCCGGCGGGATTCGATCCGGCGAACGCCAGGGCGATGTGGCCCGGCTGTCGGCCCGTGACGCCGGGGGTCCGGACGCCGCCGATGCGCCAGTCGTCGCCACCTGGGAGGGTCGAATCGCCGCCGTCGGGTCTCGCACCGCGGTCGAGCAGGCAATCGATGCCGCCGGCTATCCGCTTGGGCGGTTTGCCCGGCTGAACGCGGGCGGCGGGACGGTCACCCCGGGCCTGATCGACCCGCACACCCATCTCCTGTTCGCGGGCTCGCGGGAGGGCGAGATGCTCCTCCGGCAGAGCGGTGCCGGCTACCTGGAGATCCTCGCGGCCGGCGGCGGGATCCTCTCGACCGTGGTAGCGACGCGGGCGGCATCGTCCGACCAGCTCCTTGCCCACGGGCGGCGCTGGCT
>JBGPIH010000132.1:0-8900 GCA_041484785.1 Candidatus Limnocylindria bacterium | reverse complement strand
AATGGCGCCGGCAAGACCACGATCCTCAAGACGATCTGCGGCCTGCTCCACGCGCGCCAGGGACACGTGCTCTTCCGCGGCACGGACATCACCCATCGCGCGGCCCACGATCTGGTCAAGGCCGGCATCGGCCATGCCCCTGAAGGACGCCGCATCTTCTCGCGGCTGACCGTCTTGGAGAACCTCCAGATGGGCGCATTCACCCGAACGCAGGCCGAGGCCCACGAGGACGTCGAGCACGTCTACAACCTGTTTCCACGGCTCCGCGAGCGGGCGACGCAGGTCGGCGGATCGCTCTCCGGTGGCGAGCAGCAGATGCTCGCGGTCGGCCGGGCGCTCATGAGCCGGCCGAGCGTCATGCTGCTCGACGAGCCGTCGCTGGGGCTGTCGCCGATCCTCGTCCAGGAGATCTTCTCCATCATTACGGAGATCAACGCGCGCGGGACGACGATCGTGCTCGTCGAGCAGAACGCACAGCAGGCGCTCCACGTCGCCCAGCGCGGCTACGTCCTCCAGACCGGTCGCGTGATCCTGGCCGACACGGCCGAGCGGCTGGCCGCGAATCAGGACGTCCGGCGGGCGTACCTCGGCGAGATCTAGGCGGCGGCCGGTCCAGCGGTAGACTCGCCTCACGAACCGAGGTAGCGGGGTGGACCACGAGCCAAAGGCCGTTCGGGTGGAAAGCCCGTTCGCGCGGCCCCGGGAGCCCACGATTCTCGTCGCTGCGATCGCTGCCTTCCTCCTGATCGCGATCCTGAAGCCATGGTCGTCCGGGGAGAATGGGGCCGACAGCCGCCCGACGAGTCCTCTGGGTGCGATCCTCTCCAGCCCGCAGCTCGCGATCGACGGACAACGGTCGCGGTCGGCCACGCCATCGATCCCGGACCCGAATGCGATGGCCTGCCTGACCGACGCGGCGGAGCAGATCGTGATCCTCGAGCGCTGGGCGGGACACGAGGTCAAGAGTTGGATCGCCGCCGCAGACAGGACCGCGTCCGGTCCCCTCGATCCACTTCTCGTGCCGGTCCCCTTGTTTTCGTCCCACGTCATCGGGCTCGGGATCTGCGCCCCGCGATCTCCGACCGGCACCCAACTGCCCGCCGCCCGGCTCCTCGACGTCCGCTCGATCGTCCAGAGCGCGGGTGGCCCGCTTGCCGTCGACCTCGGCGTTCCCGACCCCATCACCCTGCAAATCAGTGGCCCGGAGCCTGCCGTTCTCTACGGTGCGCCGGTGGTGACCTTGCCGAACGCGTCGGTCGGTCCGCCTTGGTTCGACCTACCTGCCGATCCGACCGCCAAAGAGCCGCCGTTCGAGACCCCGACCTCGGGTCCGGGACGTTCCGCACCGACCGCCGGCTGGGCGACCTGGCCGACCGGCTCGTACGCGATCGCGTTCCTGTTCCAGTCGGATGGCTCGAACGTCGTCCGCTGGCTGCGCGTCGACCTGATTCACGGAGCCGGCACGTCCGGCTGACGCGGACGGCGCTGTATTCGGAGGGCGTTCAGCAGCCCGGCCGACCGGGTCTACTTCATCGAGGAGGGAACGTGAATCGAGGTTGGGCCGCCGGAACAGGTCCTGGACAAACCCCAGGATGAGCGGACGAGGCGGTTCCTCAGCCGCCTCCTGTTGTCGGGAGTCGTGGGCCCCCACTGACCCATGGCCGAAGGCTGGCCGTGGCGATGACTGACCCGTCGCCAGGCTCGGCGGACGGTCAGCGGTGCGCGGGCTCCACGGCCATCTCGTAGACCGCCCTGGACAGGACGACGAGGCCGAGTCCGGCCAGCCAGATCCCGGGTCCATGGGTCAGCACGTCCGTCGGCTCGGCGAACTGGAAGGCGCCGATGAGGGCAAGCTCCACCACGCGCCAGGCAAAGCCGATCCATCCAGCGGCGACGAGGATGGCGAACGTCAACCAGCGGTCGAGACCCACCGGGCGGTCGCCCGCGGCATACGGAAGGGCGACCAGCGCGAGCGCGATGATCCCGACCAGGAAGACCAGGATCCCGCTCCCCGCGAAGCCGCTGCCGGACTCCACTGTGATCCCCGGCGTCCCGCCGACCTGCCACCACTGCAGCGCGCAGCCAAGCACGATCAGCAGTCCGGCCAGCGCCGCCAGGGTTCGACCGCGGCCGAGCGGCCGGCGGTGCATCGTCATCCCTCGGGCGTCCCCGAGTAGACCTCCGGGCGGAGCACGCCCACGTAGCGCAGGTTCCGGTACAGCTCGCCGTAGTCGAGGCCATAGCCGACCACGAACTGATCCGGGATGGTGAACCCGGTGTAGTCGACCTTGATCTCGACGAGTCTGCGGGCCGGCTTGTCGAGCAGCGTGCAGATCCGCAGCGACGCGGGCGCCTTTCCGCGCAGGTAGCGGATCAGGTAGTTGAGGGTCAGGCCGGTGTCGATGATGTCCTCGACGATCAGGACGTCCTCATCGACGATGCTCGCCGAGAGGTCCTTGAGGATCCGGACCAGGCCCGACGATTCCGTCGTCGACCCGCCGTACGAGCTGACCTCCATCAGGTCGATCCGGACCGGGATGTCGATCGCCCGCATCAGGTCGGCCATGAACGGGAGCGAGCCCTTCAGGACCGACACGAGAGTCAGCCGGCGACCGGCATAGTCGGCGCTGATCCGAGCCCCGAGCTCGCGGACCTTGGCCCCGATCTCGTCTTCGGTGAGCAGCACCTCGGCCACGTCGGCGTCCAGGTTCGCGGTGTCGGTCATGGCAACGCCGCCTGCTCATGGCCGCCTCGTGCACCGAGACGAGGGCGGCGTGGCCGTCGAGCCTGTGTCCCTTGTGACGCGCTCACGGCCACCGGACCGCCTGGCGGTTCATCGCCGGAGCCCGGTACGGGATCGGCAGCGCCGTAGGGCGCGGCGACCTGACCGGACGTGCCCGAGAGGCCGTCGAGCAGGGTGAGGCGCCCGTACTTGAGCATCAGCGCCCGGAAGTCGCGGGCATAGAACAGCTTGATGTTGAGATCCGGGTAGAGCTCGCGCAGGCGGCGCAGCTTTCGATTCTTCTTGCGCACCAGCTTCTGGCGGAGGGTCGTCAGCTCGAGGTAGAGGTCGAGATCCGGCAGGTAGAAGTCCGGCGAGAAGCTCTCGACCACGGCACCGTCCAGGTTCCAGAGGATCGGGAAGGTGTGCGGCTCGTATTCCCAACGGACGCCGTAGAAGTCCAGGATGCGTGACATCTCCGCCTCGCTGGCGTGGGCGAAGGGGGCACTCACCGGCCGGCGGACGATCCGCAGGCGGCGCCCTGGGCGTCGTCCCGAAGCAGACGAGGGTGATCGCGCGGATCCATCGGCGGCCAGTCTACCGGAGCCAGGCCGTTCACGACTAGGCCGGGCGTCCGATACCCCCAGGGAGTATGATCGGGCGACGCGGCGTCACGCAGGCGCCCAGCACGAGGAATCAAGACCGCCGATGAGCCCAACAGAGGGCCGCCGTCCGGCCGCTCCACCCGATCCGAGCCACTTCCGGCATAGCTACTCGAAGGACAAGGCCCAGCTCGTTCGGCGCCTGTCGCGGATGGAGGGCCAGGTCCGTGGCATCGCCCGGATGATCGAGCGCGAGGAGTACTGCGTCGACATCCTGCAACAGACGGCCGCCCTGCGGGCCGCGGTCGACGCCCTCTCGATCGTCGTCCTCGAGGACCATGTCGGCGGCTGCGTTCGAACGGCGGCCGAGCACGGCAACGCGGACCAGTACGTCGAAGAGGTCATCGACGTCGTCCGCCGAACCCTCGGCCGCCCGGTACGCGGCGGTGGACGAGGGGGCTGACGCAGCGCCGGTTATCCACCAATCCGCCGTCACGGCCTCGATTGGTGGAGAAACCCGTTGACGACCGGCCGGCCGGACCTCTACCGTCCAGCATCCGCACTGCGATCGACGCATGGGTAACGCGGTCCGCTAGGGGCACGGGGAAACCCGGCCGTGAACCGGACGGACCGGGGAAAACCAAGCCGCACCTGTGGTGCGAAACGATGCGGACGCCGGGAGCGGCGCCCCGCGGTTGGACGGCACGCGAACCACTGGAGGCGTGTCGTGGAGACACCGCGTAAGCCGCTCCCGACGCGCGTCGCCGAGACACCCGAGGTCCCGCCCGCGTATCGGCACGCCGTGGACCAGGGCCTGCTCGCGCTCGGGCTGACCCTCAGCGTGGACGAGCGCGGGGCGATCGACGGTCATGTACGCCTCCTGCGGGCGTGGACACCGTTCATCAACCTGACCTCGATCCGCGAGCCCGCGGCCATCGCCCTCGGGCACGTCGTCGACAGCCTGACCGCGTGCTCGCTCCTCCGCGAGCGTGGCATCGACCGATTCGTGGATCTCGGGTCCGGCGGGGGCTACCCGGGCCTGCCGCTCGCGGCGACCCTCCCGGCGGCCCGCGCGCTGCTGGCTGAGCCGATCGGCAAGAAGGCCGAGTTCCTGAAGACGGTCATCAGGGCGACCGGGCTCGAGCGCACGGTCGAGGCGGCGTCGGTTCGTGCCGAATCGCTGGCCGGCGACGGACGCCACCGGGGACGATGGCCGGCGGTGACGGCGCGGGCCGTCGCCGGCCTGGCGGACCTCGTCGAGCTGGCCTTCCCGCTCCTCGAACCGGGCGGAATCCTCGTCGCCTGGAAGCGGGGCGACCTCGACGCCGAGCTGGCGGCCGCTGAGCGCGCCGTTGCGGCCCTCGGCGGGGGTCGCCTGGACCTCCACCCGGTTGCTGTCCCAGGGCTCGAAGGCCATTGCCTGGTCGTGGCAACTGCGCGCGGACGGGCGCCGGAGGCATACCCGCGCGATCCTGGCCTACGCAAGCGCCGGCCCTGGTGATCGGCCGGCTGCTAGATTGGGCGGAATGCGGATCGCGGTCATCTCGGACGTCCACAGCAATCTGCTGGCCCTCGACGCGGTCCTCGCCCAGGCCGGCGCCGTCGATGCCATCTGGCATCTCGGTGACATTGTCGGCTACGGCCCCGAGCCGGATGCCGTCGTCGACCGGCTCGCGTCGCGTGGGGTGCTCGGCGTCCGCGGGAACCATGACGCGGCCGCCTGCGGCGCGATCGAGATCGACTGGTTCAACCGCGACGCGCGCGCGGCCATGGAATGGACGCGCGAGGTGATCTCCGACCGGACCCGAACCTGGTTGAGCGGCCTCCCCGAGCGCCGTGAGGAAGCGGGCTACACGCTCGTGCATGGCAGCGGACGCGACCCGACCTGGGAGTACGTGACCTCCCCGGCCGACGCCCACCTCAGCCTGGACACCATGACGACGACGCACGGGATCAACGGCCACACGCACGTCCCCGTCGCGTTTCTCGAGGTCGACGGCCGGATCCGGCGGCTGGGACCGGACGGCGACTCGGCGGACCCGACCGTCCGCCTCGAGGATGGGCGCCTGCTGCTCAATCCAGGCAGCGTCGGCCAGCCGCGCGACGGCGATCCGCGAGCCAGCTACCTGATCCTGGACACCGACGCCCGGACGGCCACGTGGCAGCGGGTGGCCTATGACGTCGCCGCGGTGGGAGTGGCCATGCGCGCGGCCGGCTTGCCGCCTCGCCTTGCCGAACGTCTCCGCCATGGGCTCTGAGGCTTCGAGGTGATCGGCGGACGGCGCCCGCTCCAGGGCCGCAAGCCGGGCGACCGCCGCGTCCGCGTCGAGCGACCCCATGCACCCTATTTCCGATACACCGGCCGCGGCCAGCTGACGGCCCGCGAGGCCGCCAGCGCCCCGAAGACGGCGACCGGGCGGGCCTGGGCCTCGATCCGCGGGTTCTTCGTGGGCCGCCCGCTGGCTAGCGAGGACGAGCTCGGGGAACGTCTCGCGAAGAAGAAGGCGCTGGCGATCTTCAGCTCGGACGCCATCTCGTCTTCGGCGTATGCGACCGAGGAGATCCTGCGGGTGTTGATCCTCGGCGGGGCGGCCGCGATGGCATTCGGGCTCGAGGTCAGCATCGCCATCGCCGTCCTGCTGATCGCGGTCGCCATCAGCTACCGGCAGATCTGCATCGCGTACCCGAGCGGTGGCGGCTCATACGCCGTGTCGCGCCGGAACATCGGTCGAACCGTCTCGCTGGTCGCGGCCTCGGCCCTGCTCATCGACTACGTCATGACCGTCGCCGTCTCGACGTCGTCCGCGGTCGAGCAGATCACCTCGGCGTTTCCCGCGCTGTTCGACGAGCGCGTCCTGATCGGCGTCGGAGCCATCGCCCTGATCACCCTGGGCAACCTGCGCGGCCTGCGCGAGGCGGGCAACATCTTCGCCGTCCCGACCTACCTGTTCCTCGGCTCAGCCCTGACCATGGTCGGCGTCGGGGTCTTCCGGATCGTCGTGCTCGGCGAGGGCGCCAGCTACGCGCCCGAGCTGCACGACCAGCTGACCGGCACGATCCAGCCACTCACCGCGATCCTGGTGCTGCGCGCTTTCGCCGCGGGAGCCGTCGCCCTGACCGGAACCGAGGCCATCGCAACAGGCGTGCCCGCGTTCAAGCCACCCGAATCGAGGAACGCGGCGACCACGCTCGGGGTCATGGCCCTCCTGCTCGGTGTCCTGTTCATCGGGATGACCTACCTGGCAGTCAACTTCGCCATCGGCCCCATCGAGCTGCCTGCCAAGGTGACCGTCATCTCGCAGATCGCGCGCCGGGTCTACGGCGACGGCGTTCCCTTCTACCTGTTCCAGTCGTTCACGGCTGTGCTGCTGTTCCTGGCGGCGAACACCAGCTTCAACGCGTTTCCCCGACTGCTGGCGATCCTCGCCGGCGACGGCCACATGCCCCGGCAGTTCGCGTTGCGGGGAGACCGGCTGGCGTTTTCCTACGGGATCATCGTCCTCGCCAGCCTGGCCGCCGCCCTGATTGTCGTCTTCCACGGCGAGACGCACCTGCTCATCCCGCTGTACGCGGTTGGCGTCTTCATCGACTTCACCATCAGCCAGAGCGGCATGATCCGCCATTGGCTGCGCGAACGGTCGGCGGGATGGCGGCGACGTCTGTCGATCAACGCGTTCGGCGCCGCCCTGACCGGGACGGTCGCCGTGATCGTCACCTCTGTCAAGTTCTTCGACGGCGCCTGGCTCGTCATGGCCTTGATCCCCCTGCTCGTGGCGATGATGTCGTTCATCCATCATCAATACTTCCTGCAGGGGGAAGAGCTGAAGGTTCGTGACGACGGGGTGCTCCCCGGACCGCACCGCGAACAGCGGGTCGTCATCCCGGTCAACGGGATCAATCGGGCGGTCGTCCAGGCGGTCAACTTCGGACGTGCCCTGACTCGCGATTTGCGCGCCGTCTATGTCACGGACGACCTCGAGGCGGCCGACGCGCTGCGGAGCCGCTGGGAGCGGCAGTTGCCGGACGTGCCCTTGGTCATCGTCGAATCACCGTACCGGGCCGTCATCTCCCCGGTGGTGGCCTACCTCGACATCCTCGACCAGTCCTGGTCGCCGGACAAGGAGGCGCCCCTCACGATCGTCGTCCTGCCCGAGTACGTGGCCCGCCACTGGTGGGACCGGTTGCTGTATAACCAGACCTCGAAGCGGCTGAAGGCCGCGCTCGTCGGGCGCGATCACACGGTCATCGCGGACGTCCCCTACCGACGCGGTCATTGATCGGGCACTTTCGCCGTACACGTGCATCGGAGCGGAATTGATCGGAGGCAGGCGCCCGCTGAAGGGTGTCAAACCGGCGGACCGACGAGTGCGCGTGGAACGCCCGCATGCGCTCTACTTCCGATACCAGGGTCGCGGGCAGCTGGTCGCCAAGCCAGCGGCGAGCGTCGCCTTGACGCCCTCGGAGCGCTTGTTGAACCGGATCCGAGGCATCGTCTTCGGACGCCCGTTGTCGACCGAGGAGGAGATCGGCGAGCGACTCTCCAAGAAGAAGGCGCTGGCGATCTTCAGCTCGGACGCCATCTCGTCTTCGGCGTATGCGACCGAAGAGATCCTGCGGGTCCTGGTCCTGGCCGGAGCGAGCGCCCTATTGCTGTCGGTCCAGGTGGCGATCGCGATCGCCATCCTGCTGACCGTCGTGTCGGTGTCCTATCGGCAGGTCTGTCGCGCCTACCCGAACGGCGGCGGCGCCTATGTCGTGGCGAAGACCAACCTCGCCCCGATCTTCGGCCTGATCGCCGCGGCGGCGTTGCTCATCGACTACGTGATGACCGTGGCGGTCTCGACCGCCTCCGCCATCGCCCAGATCCAGTCGGTGATCCCGGCGGTCTACGACATTCGAATCGGGATCGCGTTCGTCTCGATCTCGCTGATCACGATCGCCAACCTTCGTGGCCTGCGCGAGTCCGGCAACATCTTCGCGGTCCCGACCTACCTGTTCATCTCCCTGGCATTGGCGATCGTGGTGGTCGGCGCCATCCGGATCCTCGGTGGGACGGCGGCCCCGATCGCCCCGGAACCCGGCGCTGTTCCACTCGGCACGAATGCGATCGGCATTCTCCTGTTGCTCAAGGCGTTCGCGGGAGGATCCGTGGCCCTGACCGGCGTCGAGGCGATCGCCAACGGGGTCCCGGCGTTCAAGCCTCCGGAGGCCAGGAACGCGGCCAACACGATGACCGCGATGGCCGTCCTGCTCGGGATCCTGTTCATCGGCCTGACGGTGTTCGCCGTGCAGTTCGGCCTGCGCCCCACGTTGCCCGGTGGCCCGTCGATCGTGGCGCTCGCGGCACGGACGGCGTTCGGGGACGGCTCCGTCCTGTTCGTGAGCTTCGCCGCGAGCACCGCCCTCATCCTGTTCCTGGCCGCGAACACCAGCTTCAACGCGTTCCCCCGGCTGGCCGCGATCCTCGCCGAGGATGGCTACATGCCACGCCAGTTCTCCTTCCGGGGCGATCGGCTTGCCTACTCCTGGGGGATCGTGCTGCTGGCGGGCGTGGCATTCGCCCTGCTGGCGGCGTT
>JBGPIH010000131.1:0-8938 GCA_041484785.1 Candidatus Limnocylindria bacterium | reverse complement strand
TTCCCCGACCTCGAACAGCGAGGCCTGCAGGTCGGTCGTGCGGACCCAATCGAGCGGGACGATCGCCCGCGGATGCGGCGAATCGATCGAGCGCCGGAAGTCGACGGTGCCGGCCGCCACGTCCGCGATGGCTCCCTCGCCCACCTGCCAGCTGAACGGGTTGGCGTCCGGTTGGGCCTGCTTGTTGGCCGGATCGTGAACCTCGCCCCGTCCGAGATCGAAGTCCTGCACCGGGAACGTGTACCGCCAGGTCTGCTTGCCCTTCCGTGGCTCGTCGAGCGGTCCGACCGGCTCGAGCAGGCCGATCGGCTTGTCCTCGTCCACGAGCTGCTCGGGCGTCAGGTCCATCAGCCGGTGGAACTCCCACCACATCGACTTGTCCTCGCGGCGGTGCCAGCCGAGGAGCTGGGCCAGGAGCCAGCGAGCGTGCTGCTCCGGCGTTCGTGTCGCGGGATCCGCGCCGACGACGGCAGGATCGGCCAGCCGGTCGACGAGCGCCTGCGTCCGTGCCTGGCTCTCCGTCACCTCCTGCGGGGGCGGCTCCAACCTCGCGGCGGGTCGCGGCACCGCCTGGCCGGTCAGGCGGCCGAGTTCGTCGCGCAGCGTCTCCAGCCAGTCGCGGAGCCGGCGATTGCTGATGACGTCGTCCTGGTTGTAGCGCTCGATCCGCTCGAGATGGGTGGCGGCCGGCCGCTCGCCCTCTCCGAGCTCGAGCCACTGCTCGAAGGCGACGATGCTCGACCCGGCGTCGCGCAGGTCGATCTCCCGGGTGAACCCGTAGAAGGCCTCCATCTTCTTGATCGAGTAGCTCTCGACCGACGCACGCATCGACTGGCGGACGGCCCGCAGCAGGTCGACCAGAACGCCTTCACGGAGGAGCCGGTCGATCTCCGCTTCGCGCGTGCCATACCGGCCCATGAGCCGCTTCAGCGCGGTCGGCTCGTACGGGGCGTAGTGGTAGACGTGGAGGGCAGGATCCCGTTCGAGGCGCTGCATGACGAAGTCGATCAGCCGCTCGAACGCCCGCTGCTCCGCAGGCAGCGAGAACTCGCCGTCGCCGTCGCGCGACCAGAACGCGCGGAACGTGCCATCGGTGTCGAGGACCCCGAACAGGTAGTCGAGCCCGTCTTCGAAGGCGTATGGATCGCCTTCGATGTCGAAGAACAGGTCGCCTGGTGAGGGCGGCGGCAGCGACGCCAGGCCCCGCTCCGGCTCGATCGGGGCGCCGACGAGCGGCAGGAGGAGCTCGTAGCGTGGCCACAGCTCCCGCCGGCCCTGGAGCTGGATCCTGGCCTGTTCGCGGACCCGCAGGAGCGCGCCGTCGCTCGTGCCCTCGAGGCGCGGCGTCATGGGCAGCGGCAGCTCTCCGAGGGCCTCCAGGGTCGAGACGCCGCGTTCGGTCAGGGCCCGGCGCTGGCGCCCGGAGATCCCGGCCACGAGGCTGAGGTGGTCGTCGGCGCGCCGGCGCGTCGCGCATTCGGCGGCCCAGCGGCAGACGTCGCAATGCTCGACCGGCTCGGGATAGGTCCCGGCCGGCGGATAGGTCGCCAGCGACTCGTCTGCCATCGCCTGAAGGAAGCGGTCGCGGGCGCTCCGGTAGTAGGCCATGTAGTCGTCGACGCGGAGGCGCTCGACGGTTCGCGCGCTGCCGCCGAGCGCGACGTGCAGCCATTCGGGTCGGACGTCCTGGATCGCCTCGAGCTGGTCGATGTACGAGCAGATCTGGAGCACGGCGCTCGCCTTGACGTGACGGGCGAGCTTGGTGTCGGCGACCTCGTAGTGATACGGACCCCAGCGGGATGGCCGGTCCGGGGCCTCAACGCGCAGCAGGAAGTCGGCGTGGCCCCGGAACGTGCCGTTGAAGAAGGTCGCCTGGTAGATCACGTCGGCGCCGGCGGCCATCGCCTCGACCGTGCGAGCCGCCGCGGCGCGGAGCTCTTCGCCTCGATCCGCGGCGGACCCGTCGAGTTCGATCGAAACCGGGGTCCGGCCGGCGGCCCGAAGGTCCGCCAGGAAGCGCGCCTCGTGCTCGAACCCGCGCTTGCGGATGACGTCGAGCTCCGGGTCGTCGCGGATCGGGCGCTTCACGAGGCCTGCCAGTGCGGCTCGCTCGAGCTGTGTCAGGTGCTCGCAGGCGAGATAGGCGACGAGGTCCGTTGCCGAGTAGACGGGCTTCCCATCGATCCGATCCATCGCCTCGAACCGTAGCAGCGGCGGGTGCCACCTCGCCTGTCAGCGCCACGACGCCTCGGACTACGGCCGTTGGAGCGCTCGCGCGTACCAACCCGGGTAGTGATCGGTCGCCGACCACGGGACGCGAGCGAGTCCGGGACCCCAAGCCACCTTCGGCTCTACCCGAATCGGGCCGGGAGGCGCCCTCCGATAGCCCGTATCACCACCTCAGTTGGTGGATGCGAGACGAGATTGCGCAGCCGATGCGGGCCGCGGGAGGAGGCCCGGCCCCTTCCCGCGCAACCCGGCGCGACCATCAGTGGACCGGGACGATGACCACGTACTTGCCCACAAGGGCGCCGACACTGGAGGGGAGGAAATAGCGCGCCAGCGCGTCAACGGACAGCTCGGTGTTCGGCCGGAGGTCGTAGCCGTGCTTCTGCTGGATCGGATAGAGCGGGCCACTGACCCGCACTGATGTGATCCTCGCTCTGGGGTCGCGCTTCGGGTCGGTCCGGCTCTCGAATCCGTGCAGGATCCAGGCGTGCCGGCCGTCCATCACCAGCATGCCGGCCGGCCGGCCGGTCTGACGCATGGCGGTGGCGGCGATCCGCAGGGCCGCGCCGGCCGTGCGCGTACCGACGGCTCGGTACTTGCCGGCACCGAAGTGCCGCAGGGCGGCGATCCAGCCGGTGACGTCCGTCCCGCCGCCGGGGCCATACGGGCCGTGATCGCTCGCCTGCGCGTAGAGGATCATCCGTTCCTGCGTCGCAGCGGTTCGATCGCTCCTCTTGCGAACGATGTTGACCATCATCTGGACGGACGCCGCGACGCACCACTTGAAGTCTTCTTGGGTAACGAACGCGGTCTTCCGATACAGATTGAAGCTGCCCATCCAGCTCGGACTGGCGGCGGCGGACGGGTTGGCGGCTCCTGACTCGACCTGTAGCAGGTCGGCAACGACATCGGTCAACACCGCATCAGGCATCTGCTCGAGCTGGACGGGCCGCGCCGCCCGTGCGAAAGCCAGACCGTCGTCACGGTCATCAACGATCGGCACCGCCAATGAGACGACGCCGGTGTCAGCACCGTCGGCGGACCGGGCGATCGATGTCGCCGTCTCCGTCGCTCGGTGGGTGGTCTGTAGGGGTCCGGCGCCACCACCCGCGGAGTCGGGGAGGCACAGACCGATCGTCAGCCCGACCGACAGGACCATGAGCCCCGAGCGACAGACGGAGACGCGCCGAACGATCCTCGGCGGTGTGGTGGGCATGGCTCGATCGTTGCCGCCGCGGACGATCGCGGCTATCCCCCTGTCGGCTTGCGGCGACCGGCGAAAGGGCTATCTCGCCACGGACGGCGACCCCGGTGCCACGGGTTCAGGCGTAGAGCGCCTCGACGGCCTCCGCGAACACCGCGGTGTGGCGGTCCACGTCGGCCTCGGTCGTGGCCGGCGACATGAGCGCCATGTTGTGGAACGGGGTCATCAGGACACGCCGGTTCATCGCCCAGAGGTGGAGGAAGCGCTCGAGCTCGGGGTCCGCGTGCGCCCACTGTTCCGCCCCGGTGCGCAGCGGACTCGGCATGAAGTGGTACTCGGCGCGGGCGCCCAGACGGGTCACGTGCCAGGGCACGTCGCGCTCGCGCAGGACGCCGGCGACGCCTTCCTCCCAGCGCTCCCCGAGCGGGATCATCCGCTCGAACGCCTCGGCCGTCAGGACCTCCCCGAGGGTGGCCCGAGTCGCCGCCAGGGACAGGGCGTAGCCGGCCAGCGTCCCGCCGACGCCACCGACGTCGGAGTCCTCGACCGCGATCGATCCGCGGACCCGGGCGGCGACGTCCGGGCTGAACCCGTACGCCGCCGACGGGATCCCGCCGCCGATCGTCTTGCCGATGACGAGCATGTCGGGCTCCAGGCCCCACGCCCCGGTGGCGCCGCCGGGTCCGGCACAGATCGTGTGGGTCTCGTCGATGATCAGGAGCGTGCCGTTCCGCTGCGTGATCTCACGGACGGCGTCGAGGTAGCCGGGCTCGGGAAGCACGATCCCGACGTTGGTCAGGGCCGGTTCGATGAGCACGGCCGCGACGTCTCCGTCGGCGAGCGCCGTTTCGAGCCCGGCCACGTCATTGAATTCGACCACCCGGGTCGTCTGCGCGACATCGACCTGCGGCCCGACCGAGCCACGCACCGGGACCACCCGACCGGCGTCGTCGAGCATGGCGATCGCCTCGTCGACCGAGCCGTGGTAGCAATGGTCGTGGACCACGACCTTGGAACGACCGGTGATGTGGCGGGCCAGCCGGAGCGACCAGCGGTTGGCATCCGACGCCGAAAGGGCGAACTGCCACGATCCCACGCCGAAGCGGCGGGTCAGCTCCTCGCCGACCCAGGCGGCATCCTCGGTCGGGAGCATGTGGGTGATACCGCGACGGAGCTGGCGCTCGACCGCGGCGATCGTCGCGGGCGCCCCGTGGCCGGCCATCGCGCCGGTGTCGCCGAGGCAGAAGTCGACGTACTCGTGGCCGTCGACGCAACGGAAATGGGCGCCGTCGGCCGACTCCACGTACGGCGGGAAGGGCCCGGCCCACTTGACCATCCACGGCATGGGGACCCCGTCGAGGAGCGAGTGACGGGCCTGTTCGAAGAGGACCGCCGACCGCGGATGATCGGCCACGAAACGGGCGCGCTCACGTGCCATCAGGTTCGGCAGGCGAGCACGGTCGAGGTGGGCGCGGGTGGCCATGCGATTCCTCAGCTCAGGAGGCGAGGCCTCGCAGCATGGCCGCTTTCGAGCTCAGCCACCGGTTGATCCCGCGCGGCGCAACCGGGGTGGACGCGATGAATCAGTGGATTCGGCGAACCAGCCCGCAGACATGGCAGCGGGCCACGCCCGCCGCGGCGTCGATCTCGAGGAAGCTGGTGCAGCCATTCGTGCTGCAGTAGAGGCGCGAGGCGGCGCTGGCGCGCCGGCGCAGCCGGCGAATAGCCGTTGATCGTCCAGCGATGGACGATGCGGTGGAACGGGACATCATGGTCGAGGTACTTTTGCTTTCTGGCGCGCCGTGATCGCGTGATAGGCGATCGGCTGCGCGGCCGTTTCTGAAGGTCTGCGCTTCGGTCGGGAGCGTAGGTTGGGCGCTCTAACCGGACCGTCACCGCAGACGGGTTACTGGCGGAGTATGGGCCCACCCGCCGGAACCGTCAACCGTCATGGGCTTGCCGCGCGGAGAACCGACGCGCGCGGTACGCTCCCGGGCGTCCCGATGATTCAGGTCTCTTCATCGAAGCTTGGTTGATTCTGCTCCCGTAGCCGGGTCAAACTCGGCGCCGACCGGGCTGTTGGGTAGGGCGCCTGGTCGAGCCGGCGTTCGCGCCGGCGTGGTCGCGACCGCGCACGGGAGGGTTCGGTCGCGTTGATCGTTGTCCAGAGGAGGTGGCGTGTGACAGTGGCGTGGCGTATCGGTGGGCGAGCCGCACGGATCGGCCTCGTCGGCGCGATCCTCGGAGTGGCGATGGCCGGCCTCGCACCGGCGACGTTCGCCGCCGACTCGATCGTGCTCACCACCCCGTACCCGGCCGTGGCTGTCGCCCCCGGTGCCAAGGTGACCTTCGACCTGTCCGTGAAGACGACGAGCCCTGCTCGGGTCAACCTGTCGCTGAGCGCGGTCCCGACCGGTTGGACGGCGACGTTGCGAGGCGGCGGCTTCGTCGTCGACGGGGTCCAGACCAACGGGACGGACGCCGCGACTGCGACCCTGGAGGTCGCCGTTCCGCCCGACGCCAGCGCCGGGACGGAACGGATCACCGTGACCGCGTCGAGCGGCGGCACCTCGACGGCGCTCCCGCTCGACATCCGGGTGACCCCGAGCGCAGCCGGCAACGTCACGTTGACGACCCAGTTCCCGCAGCTCAAGGGGGTCTCGACATCGAACTTCTCGTACACCCTCACCCTGGCCAACGACACCCCTGACGACCTGACCTTCGGGGTCGTTGCGGGCGGCCCGGCCGGCTGGACGGTCACGGCCTCGGTCGCCGCGCAGGCCCAGGCGGCCAGCGCGGTGGTCAAGGCGGGCGACACGTCGTCGATCTCCGTGACGGCAAAAGCGCCGCAGGACACGACGGCCGGGACCTACCCGATCACGGTCGATGTCACCGGTGACAAGACCGCGCACGCGGACCTCTCGATCGAGATCACCGGCAGCTACAGCCTGACCCTGACGACACCGGACGGCCGGCTCAACGCGAGCGCATCGGCCGGCGGCACGACGGACCTGGGCGTGCTCGTCTCCAACACCGGAACCGCCGATGTCGAGAACGTCGAGCTGTCCGCCGCGCCTCCGAGCGGTTGGACGGTCACCTTCGAGCCGACCACGCTCACGGTTCCGGCCAACGGGAGCGTCAACGCCACGGCACACATCAAGCCGTCGGCAGACGCGATCGCCGGTGACTACGTGGTCACGCTCCGATCGACCTCGCCGCTGGCCAGCGCCACGGCCGACATCCGGGTCACGATCGAGACCTCGCTCCTGTGGGGCGCGGTTGGGGTGGGCCTGATCGTCCTGGTCCTGATCGGGCTGTGGTGGACCTTCCGCCGGTTCGGCCGGCGATGAGACGCGCCAAGCCGGCCGTCAGGCGAGCGTCCGGCGACTCGGACGAGGTGGTCATCCGCACGCGCCGCCTGACCAAGCGGTACGGCACGCTGACCGCGGTGGACAATCTCGATTTGGAGGTCCACCGCGGCGAGATCTTCGGGCTGCTCGGGCAGAACGGGGCCGGCAAGACGACCACGATCCTCATGCTCCTCGGGCTCACCGAGCCGACGAGCGGCGAGGCCCGGGTCATGGGCCTCGACCCGGAACGCGAGCCGCGCCTGGTCAAGCGCCGGGTCGGCTACCTGCCGGACGCCGTGGGGTTCTACGGCGGCCTGACCGGCCGCCAGAACCTCCGCTATACGGCCAGCCTCAACGGGCTGCGCAAGGCCGCCGCCGAGTCGGCGATGGACGACGTCCTCGAGCAGGTCGGCCTCACCGACCGGGCCGACGATCGGGTCGACACCTATTCCCGGGGCATGCGCCAGCGCCTCGGCATCGCCGACGCGCTGGTCAAGTCGCCCGATCTGCTCATCCTCGACGAGCCGACCACGGCGATCGATCCGATCGGGGTCGTCGAGATCCTCGACCTGCTCCGGACCCTCGTCCGCGAGCGCGGCCTGGCGATCATGCTGTCGAGCCACCTGCTCACCCAGGTCCAGTCGGTCTGCGACCGGATCGGCATCTTCGCCGCCGGCAAGCTGGTCGGGCAGGGGACCGTCGACGAGCTGGCGAGCGCCTTCGGCGACGGGACGGCGACGATCGAGGTCGGTCTCGAGCTCCCGACGCCGGCCCTCGTCAGCCGGGCCGAGAGCGTGCTTCGCGCGCTGACCGGCGTCATCGACGTGATCGCGCCGGCGAGGAGCGGCGACCCGTGGCAGGCGATCGTCCGACCGGCCGGGGCCGAGAGTCGCGTTCGCCAGGAGATCCTCCTGGCCGCGGTGGAGCACAACCTCCGCCTGACGACGCTGCGGCCGCTCGTTCCGTCGCTCGATGACATCTACCGG
The DNA here is from genome assembly GCA_041484785.1 of Candidatus Limnocylindria bacterium. Classification (GTDB taxonomy): domain Bacteria; phylum Chloroflexota; class Limnocylindria; order Limnocylindrales; family CSP1-4; genus SPCO01. Next base: position 1,169 of record JBGPIH010000131.1, on the reverse strand, counting down.
GCGGCGGTGGTCAGGACGGCCGCGTGAGCGCCGCCGACACGGCCCTCGAGCTCCCGCGTGAACCGCTGCCGCGGGCCGGCTGGCGGGTGGTCGCCGCCAAGGAGCTCGGCGATCACCTGCTGAGCGTCCGCTTCGTCGTGCTGCTGGTCGTGCTCGGGCTGGCGGCGGCGATCCCGCTCTACTTCGCCGCCGATCAGATCCGGGCGGTAGCGCCCCAGGCGAGCGGGGCGGCCGCCGTCTTCCTGGCCCTCTTCACGCTCGGATCGCAGGACATCAGCGTGCTCCGCGTCTTCGAGTTCGTCGGCATCGTCGCGCCGCTGCTCGGCCTGGCCTTCTCGTTCGACGCGGTGAACGGTGAGCGCTCCGAGGGCACGCTGCCTCGCCTGCTCGCCCAGCCGATCCACCGCGACGACGTCATCAACGGCAAGTTCGCCGCCGGGATGGCCGTGATCGGGCTGGTGCTCGTGACGGTCGTCGGGTTCATCGCCGGGTTCGGCATGCTGCGGCTCGGGATCGTCCCGCACGGGTCCGAGGTCCTCAGGCTGGTCTCCTGGGTCGTCGTGACCTTCCTGTACGTCGCCCTCTGGCTGGCGTTCGGGTTGCTCCTGTCCGTCCTGGTCAGGCGGGCCGCGACGGCCGCCCTGATCGGGTTCGGCATCTGGCTGCTCGTCACGATCTTCGGGCAGCTGATCACGACCCTGGTGGGCGGCCTGCTGACACCCGCCGCCGACGCCAGCGCCGACACCGTCCTCAGCAGCCTGCAGCTGCAGCAGTTCATCGAGCGGTTGTTGCCGAGCACGCTGTACCAGGACATCTCGCTGGTCCTGCTCAACCCGTCGGTCACCGCCGGACAGATCAACGCGCCGGCCTCGATCGGCCAGTTCCAGCAGGGCCAGCAGCAGATCCCGTCGCTCCTGTCCCTCGACCAGAGCTTCCTGCTCGTCTGGCCGGAGGTCGTGGCCCTGGTGGCCCTCGCCGTGATCTGCTTCGCCGCCGCCTACGTGGCGTTCATGCGCCAGGAGGTTCGGGCCTAGGTGTGATTCACGAGGACGTTGTTGACAGGTGAGAGCCCTGTCCGTGGGATTTGGGGTGTCTGGCTCCAAACCACGGGAGGGCTCTCAGGATGCATCGTAAGGCGAGGTTGACCGTGTTCGGCAGGCAGCTGCTGG
>JBGPIH010000130.1:0-9005 GCA_041484785.1 Candidatus Limnocylindria bacterium | reverse complement strand
TGTCGGCGTTGCGCTCGGCAGCCGGGCGATGACCGCCGACGCGTTCCAGACCGACGCGTGTTTCTGGCTCTCGCTGTTCCTGCTCGTCGGGATCGGCGCGAATGCGCTGTTCGGCTTCTGGTGGGCGGACCCGCTCGCCGCCCTGGGCATGACCGTCTTCATCGGACGCGAGGCGATCGAGGCGTGGCGGGGCGAATGACGAACACCTGATGACAGTCCTCGCGGGAAGCCGAGACCCGCTGAGAGGTTCAGGCGCCGTCCCTGTTGTCGCCTCGCCCTGACTCCGTGCGCCGCCGGACCGCATGGCAGGCGGGCGTCCGGGCCCCATGTCCCGGCTCAGGCGGCCGGCAACATGATCCAGAAGTCTGCTCCGCCAGGCGCAGCGTTCTCGACTCCGACGACGCCTCCCTGCGCCTCGGCGAGCGCCTTGACGATCGCTAGCCCGAGGCCGCTCGATCCGCGGGCTCGGTCCCGCGAGGGATCGGCCTGGTAGAAGCGCTCGAACACGTGGGGTAGGTCCTCGGGCGCGACGCCGGGGCCGCTGTCGCGAACGTCGAAACGAACGCCGCGAGCCTCCACGGATGCGGCCAGCACGATCCGACCGCCCGCTGGGGTATAGCGGAGGGCGTTGTCCACGAGGGAGCCCAGCACCTGGCGGAGCTTCTGGGGGTCCGCATCGACCACGAACGCTTCCGGCGCTTCCACCTCGATTCCAACCCCGTTCGTATCAGCCCGTGCTCGGAAGCCCTCCGCCACCCGCCGGAGCGTGCTCGCGACCTCGGTAGGCTCGCGGCGCAGTTCGAGAGTCCCCGCCTCGGCGAGGCTGATGGTCCGCAGGTCATCGACGATCCGCGACAGCAGGCGGGCTTGGCTGCGGATGGTTTCAATGTGACGCGGCTCGGGGTTATAGACCCCATCGATGATGGCCGAAGTCGTCGCCTCGATGACCGTGATTGGGGTCCGAAGCTCGTGGACGGCGTCCTGGAGAAATCGCTTGCGTGTTGCCTCCGAGACTTCGAGGGCGTCGGCCATCGTGTCGAACGATCGCCCGAGCTCGCCGATCTCGTCGGTGCGGTCCGTGAGCCCCGAGCGCTGGGCGAGGTCGCCAGCCGCGACCGCGCTGGCCGCCGCTTGGAGACGACGGAGCGGACGCAAGAGCCGGTCGGCGGCGAAGAAGCCGATCCCGGACGCGATGAGCGCGGCGAGCAGTGCGATCAGCACGATCCGCAGCGTCGTGGCCCGCGTCACGTCGGCCGTGTCGATCGGGACCTGTGTCGTGCTGCCCAGGCCGACCACCGGACTCGGTGAGGCGCTGGGAGGGGCGGATGGGCTCGCCGCGTCGGCGGTCGCTTCACCGACCGGTACCGCTATACGAGCGACAACGAGCGTGACCTCCGACCGCGCCCAAGCCGCATTTGGAATCGTGGCGAGCACCACCTCGCCACCCAGCGTCGAGCCCTGCCAGTCCGGCCACATGGTGTGACCGGGGTCGGTCCATTGGTCGTGGTGGGTCGGCGTCGGCGTGTGGGTCGGAGCACTCGTGCTGGAGGGTCGCTTCGTCGGCGTTGGCGTCGGGCTCAACGTCGGCTCCTGGGTCGGCGCCGCCGGGCTCGCCTGCGGCGGGCTTGCCACCGGCGCGACGGTTGGTCCGGCGCTCGGGCCGCCGCCAGGCGCGCTCTGGACCTGTTGGAAGCCCTGCTGGACGATGATCGGGGCGGCGAGGGCGACGGCACCCCCGGTGCCGAGGGCGACGAGAGCGAACGACGCCGCGAGCCGCGTGCGCAGGTTCATGACGCTCCCACCTCGCGGCCGGCCCGATAGCCGACCCCGCGCAGCGTCTCGACGTAGCTCTGTCCACGAGGTGCCGGATCGAGCTTGCGGCGCAGGTTCTTCACATGACTGTCGATCGTTCGGTCATAGGCGTCGAAGGATTGGCCGAACACGGTCTCGCCGAGTTGTTCGCGGGTCCACACCTGCTGGGGTCGGTCGGCGAGCGCCACGAGGAGGTCGAACTCGGTCCGAGTGAGCTCGATCAGCTCGTCGCCTCGGCGTACGTCGCGACCGGCCCGGTCGATGAACAGATCACCGAGACGCAGCGCGGTGGCCGGTTCCGGCGCGGCACCATCGAGCTTGGCCGACATCCGGCGGAGCACCGCCCCGACGCGGGCGACCAGCTCGCGGGGCTCGAATGGCTTGGTCACATAGTCGTCGGCGCCGAGCTCGAGGCCAGCGACGCGATCGATCACGTGGTCGCGGGCCGTCAGCATGATCACGGCGGTGCGGGAGCCATCGGCGCGAAGAGCCCGAAGCACGTCGAAGCCCGACTGGTGGGGCATCATCACGTCGAGGACGAGGAGGTCGGGCTGAACGCGGCGGGCGAGATCGAGCGCGGCGGCCCCATCGGCGGCCGTTACGACACGGTAGCCGTCGCGTTCGAGATAGGCCCGCACGACCTCGACGATGTGCTCTTCATCGTCGGCAACAAGGACGGTTGCCTCCATGATCGAGCCCACCGTAGAGGACGGTCGATGGTCCTCCGACGGCCTTCCGTCCTGCCGCGAGGGGCCATCCGGCCCGATTCTCGCGCTCACCGTGACGGCTCCTTCCGTGGATTCTAGTGCCAGTAGCTGCCGTGGTCGTCGTGCGGTCCGTCGTGGCGACCATAGTCGCCGCACCAATCAGATCCATGCTGGGTCGATCGCGTGGTGGTGTGGTGCGTGCTCGTCGGGGAGGGTGACGGCTTGGCGGTCTGCGTCCGATGTGTCTGACTCTGGACGGTGGTGACCGGCTGACGAGCGGTCGAGGCCGGGCTCGTCGAGGTGGCCGGGGAGACGGCGACGTTCGGCGATGTCCAGCCGTTCGAGCTGCCGGTGCCCTGGTGAGTCATCTGCGAGCCATAGGTCGTCCCCTGGTGTCCCCAACCGAAGGGATCGGCCGCGGCGACGCTTGCGGTGACGACGAGCAGAGCGACTGCCGCGAGGACCAGCGATGTGATTGACCTTCGCATTTCTTGCCTCCTGTATCGCGCCAGGTCCTCGGGCCCGACGCCTCGGCGTCAGAAGCTGCTGCGCGAGGAATGGCGGCGGTTGTCTGACGGATTCCAATGTCGCCCGCCAAGGTGGAATCTGGATGGAGGGACGGTGGAATCCCAACGGACAATGCGTGACGTGACGGTCCGCTCGACGGGCGACGCCACCTAGGAGGCAGGGTGGACACGTCGGTCCTTCGAGGCGCGGCGGCCGTGGCGAGCCACAAACGAAGTCCGCGCTGAACGAGGCGCGGGCGCCGTGGACCTTTGTTGAGTTCCTCGCGGCGATCCCGCCGACGTATCAGGGAACGACTGTGATCGTCCCGGCCATCCCGGATTCGTAGTGGCCCGGGGCGTGGCAGGCGAAGGCATAGGGGCCAGGGCCGTCGAACGTGTAGGTCAGGGAGTCCGTCTCCATCATTCCGATGTCGGCGATCTCCGGGGTGCCCGGCGTGTCGGCGGCGACATCGGCCGCCGGTCCGACCATGAACTCATGCGTGATCGGGCCCATCGAACTCACCTCGAACATGATCGTCTCGCCTTGCTTCACGAGCACGGCGTCCGGCACGAAGCGGAGCTGTAGCGTGGCCACGATGCGGACGGCCCTGGGAGATGAGGCGGTGCCGGAGACGAAGCCGGGCGAGCCGGGACCTTGGATCGCGCCGGTCAGCGGCCCGCCCCCCATCAGCCAGCCCGGCCCGGCGAAGCCCGCAGCACCTCGACCGACTGGTCTGGCCTCGAAAGTGGCTCCTATGACAAGGGTAACGAGCCCGGCTGCGACGAGACCGAGGCCGAGCCGGAGGGGTGCTCGCCGGGTCATCGATCCGGGCCGAGGACCTTCTTGGCCTGCTCGAACTCCTGCTCGGTCATCTCGCCGCGGGCGAATCGCTCGCGGAGGATGTCGTTCGGCGTCGGGCGCGAGGAATCGCGGGTCGGCGCGTGTCCCGTCCGCGAGATTGAGGAGACTACCCAGACGACCAGGACGATGACACCGATCAGCAGGAGAAGACCGCCGAGCATCCAGAATCCACCGCCCCAGCCTGCCCAGCCGTAACCCATCATCCCGTCTTTCTCCTTGCTCGAGAAGCGTTCCGTGACGCCGAGCCGTCCGGCACCAGCCTACGGCACCTTCGGCGAGGTGTCACTTACGCCTGACCCGTGGTCCGGGTCTCCCGCCAGACAGCACGGGGCGAGGCCAAGATACGGTGTATGAGTACATGGCGACCGTTGTATCAGGGCAATCTGGCGTCGCTGGTGCGTCTCGGAAAGCTGTTCCGTAACGCCGTCAGGTCAATCGTCCGGCATGATCCTGGCCGACAACCATCTATCGGGCGATCCAAGCGACGATGAGAAATCCCACGCCCTTACGGAGGCAACTCACCCGGTCAGAGCGCCTGGCAATGGTCGCAAGCGTGTCTCGTCTCGCCGCCATCCGCCGGTCAGGCGGTCCCTCTGGCGTTTGCGGTCGTGAGGGCGGACGATGAGACCATGGACCTTCGCGCGCGTCATGCCGCCCGTTTCGGCCCCGGTCCGGCCGAGGCGGTCGGGGCTGCCGCGAAGCTCGGTCGTCGCAGCGAGGCCGACGTGGGAGCGAGCATCGACTCCGTTGAGGACTGGTTGCTGACCTCAATGCCTGTCGCCGCTGATCGACGCCGAGACGGCTACCAGGATCGCTCGCTTGAGCCCGAACAGAGGCCGCCAGGGTGCCAGCCCGCAATCTCGCCTACCGCTCGCTACAGTGTGTACCAGTACATGACGACCGTGTACCAGGGCAACGTCAGCTCGTCGCTGGTTCGCGTCGGGGAGCTGTTCCGCGACGCCGTCCGGCTCAACGCGTCGGGCGTGATCCTGGTGCATAACCATCCATCGGGCGATCCCACGCCCTCACCTGACGACCTGCATCTCACGGCAGAGGCGCTGGCGGCCGGCCGGCTGCTGGACATCGCGCTCCTGGACCACCTGGTCATCGGCCACGATGCGTATGTCTCGCTGCGCGACCGGGGGATCTCGTTCGATCGGCCCGGCGCGACGCCTCGCGCGGCGGACTGACCGGGGATCGGCCGCGGCTTCGGCCATCGCGGGACGAGCGGGTATACTGCCCGGGCTCTCCCTGCCTGACCCGGATATCCTCGCGCGACTCGCCCCGACCCCGGCGACCCGTCGACGCGAAGTCCCGCCACCACGAAGGATCCGCCCGGCATCATGCTCGACCGTCTCCTCGGCCTCTTCTCCCGCGACATCGGGATCGACCTCGGGACCGCGAATACGCTGGTCCACGTCCGCGATCGAGGGATCGTCATCAGCGAGCCGTCCGTCGTGGCCATCGACGCCAAGACCCGGCGGGTCCTAGCGGTCGGCGCGGAGGCGAAGCGGATGGTCGGCCGGACGCCGGCCAACATCATCGCGATCCGGCCCCTGCGTGACGGCGTGATCAGCGACTTCGACGTGACCGAGCAGATGATCAAGTACTTCGTCGAGCAGGTGCACGACCGGGTGGGGATGATCGCTCGGCCGCGGATGCTGCTGGGCATCCCATCGGGCGTGACGGAGGTCGAGAAGCGTGCCGTCCGCGATGCCGCGCTCAACGCCGGTGCGCGCTGGGCCCGACTGATCGAAGAGCCGATGGCCGCGGCGATCGGCGCCGGCCTGCCCGTCAGCGAGCCGTCCGGCAGCCTGATCGTGGACATCGGCGGCGGCACCACGGAGGTCGCGGTGATCAGCCTGGGCGGGATCGTGGTCAGCCGGTCCATCCGGATCGGTGGCGACGAGATGGATCAGGACATCGTGGCGTTCGCCCGTCGCGAGTACAACCTGTTCCTCGGAGAGCGGACCGCCGAGGACATCAAGATCGCCATCGGGTCGGCCTACCCGGGCGACTGGGACGCCCAGCGCGTGGCCCTCCGCGGTCGCGACCTGCTGACCGGCCTGCCACGCAGCGTCGAGGTGGGCGCGGACCAGATCCGCGAGGCCATCGAACCATCCGTCCAGCAGATCGTGGACACGGTCAAGGACACCATCGAAGAGACGCCGCCGGAGCTCGTCGCGGACATCATGGACCAGGGGATCGTGCTGGCCGGCGGAGGTGCCCTCCTCGCCGGGCTCGATCGGCGTGTGGCGGAGGCCACCCAGATGCCGGTCCATGTCGCCGACGACCCGCTGACGTGCGTGGCACGCGGGACGGGTGTCGTCCTCGAGGAGCTGGACGCGATGGATCGCGTCCTCGTCTCCGAGACCTACTCCCGCCCACCGCGCTGAGGGCCGGCGGCCGCCGTGCGGAATCCATGACCTCGCTGCTCGCCAACCGCACCGCCCGACGGCGCGGGATCGCCTTCGCGGTCCTGCTCGTGATCAGCAGCCTGCTGATGGCGTTCTCGTCCAACCCCACCGTCCGGGAGGTCCAGAACGGCGTCAGCTTCGCCTTCCGGCCATTCCAGGGCGCGGTCCACGACGCGGTCCAGGGGATCGCCTCGATGGTCTCGGCGGTCGCCGAGATCGACAAGCTGCGCGTGGAGAACGAGGCGCTCCTGGCCGAGAACCAGCGACTGACGACCGAGAACGCCCGGCTCGACGAGATCCGGCGGGAGAACGAATCGCTGACCGGTCTCCTCCAGATGAAGGCCGGCTTCGACTTCAAGACGGCCGCGGCGACCGTCATCGCCCGCGAGTCGTCCGAGTTCCGCCGGCTGGTGGTCCTCGACCGTGGCACGAACGACGGGATCGCCGTCGGCGACGTCGCGGTGGCCGAAGGCGGGGCGCTGGCCGGCCGGGTCGTCGAGGTGGGGCCGGACAGCTCCAAGGTCGTCCTGGTGACCGACGCGGGGTCGACCGTGATCGGCCAGCTGACCACCAACGCGGCGACGGGCCAGGTGGTCGGGGGCCTCGATGACGGGGTCCTGGTCATGAGCCAGATCGACGCCGGCGAGACGGTCACGATCGGCGACGAAGTCGTGACCGCCGGGATCGAGCTCGGCAGCGGGGTTCGCTCGCCCTATCCCAAGGGGCTCCTGCTCGGTCAGGTGATCGACGTCCGGCGCGATGCGAACGCCGTCGTCCAGACCGCCTACCTGCAGCCCGCCGCGAAGCTGGACAAGCTCGAATACGTCCTCGTCATCCTCGACTACCAGGGCGGGCTGCCCCCGATCGAGCAGCAACCGATCGATTGCGGGACGCAGAACGGGACGCTCCCGCAGGGCGAGCAGCCGTGTTTCACGCCGACCGCGAGCCCGTCGTCCAGCGCGGCACCGAGCGCGTCGCCCTGATCCGGCGCCGCCGGCTGCTACCCTTCGCGACCATGAAGGGCATCGTCCTCGCCGGCGGAACGGCCACCCGGCTCTATCCACTGACGATCGTCACCAACAAGCACCTGCTGCCGATCTACGACCGGCCGATGATCTACTACCCGATCGAGACGCTCGCCAAGATGGGGATCCGCGAGGTGATGGTGGTCGTCGGTGGCAAGAGCGTCGGCGACGTCGTCGAGCTGCTGGCGGATGGATCGTCGTTCGGGCTGGACCTGACCTATCGCTACCAGTCGGGGGCGCTGGGGATTGCCCATGCCATCGGGCTGGCGCGCGGCTTCGTCGGGGACGAAGCCTTCTGCTGCGTCCTCGGCGACAACATCCTGCGCGGCCCGGCCCTGGCCGACGTGGCCAACGACTTCGAGACCGGGCCGTACGACGCCGGCACGCTGCTCTACCGGGTCCCGGACCCCGAGCGCTTCGGGGTGGCGGAGCTGGACGCGGACGGCCGGGTGGTCGGGTTCGAGGAGAAGCCAGATCAGCCCAAGAGCGACCTGATCCCGATCGGGGTCTACTTCCTGCGACCCGGCGCCTTCGAGGTCATCGAGGGACTCGCGCCATCCGGCCGCGGTGAGCTCGAGATCACCGACGTGCTCAACCACTACATCGCGGGCGGTCGGCTCTTTACCCGTGTCTACGACGGACACTGGACGGACGCGGGCACCGTTCCGTCCCTGCTCCGGGCGGCCGCCATGGCCGCGGAGGACGACGCCGCCGGCCGGCTGGCACCCCCCGCGACCCGACCCGTGAGCTGAGGTGGACGACCAGCGCGCCCTCGGCCACCTCCTGGTCACGGGCGGAGCCGGGTTCATCGGCTCGTGCTACGTCCGCGACGTGCTGGGCCGCCGCGACGGGACGCGGATCACGGTCCTCGACAAGCTGACCTATGCGGGCAACGAGGCGAACCTCGCGCCGGTCCGTGACGATCCCGAGCTCGCCGCGCGGCTCACCTTCGTTCGTGGCGACATCGCCGACCCGGCGGCCGTCCGCCCGCTCGTGGAGGCGGTCGACGCCGTCGTCAACTTCGCTGCCGAATCCCACGTCGATCGCTCGATCCTCGATCCGGAGGCGTTCCTGGCGACGGGGGTGATCGGCGTCCACGTCCTGCTCGACGCGTGCCGCGCCGCGGCGCCCCGGCCGCGCTTCGTGCAGGTCTCGACGGACGAGGTGTACGGCTCGGTGCCGGTGGGCGAGGTCCGCGAGGACGCGCCGCTGGCCCCCCGCTCGCCGTACGCGGCGGCCAAGGCGGCCGGCGAGCTCCTCGTCCGGAGCTACGTGATCACGCACGGCCTCGATGCGGTCGTGACCCGCGGTGCCAACACCTACGGCCCGTACCACCATCCCGAGAAGCTGATCCCGCTGTTCATCACCAACGCGATCGACGATCTGCCGCTGCCGCTCTACGGCGATGGCCTCCAGCGACGAGACTGGCTGTACGTCTCGGATCATGCCGCGGCCGTGGATCACGTCCTGCGTCACGGCGTGGGCGGCGAGACCTACAACGTCGCGGGCGGCGCGGAGCGAACGAATCGCGAGGTCGTCGCGGCGCTGCTCGAGCGCCTCGGCAAACCCTGGTCGCTCGTTCGCGAGGTCGAGGACCGGCCCGGACACGATCGGCGCTACGCGATGGACGGCTCGAAGCTGACCGCGCTCGGCTGGCGCCCCGCCACGGCCTTCGA
>JBGPIH010000129.1:0-9071 GCA_041484785.1 Candidatus Limnocylindria bacterium | reverse complement strand
GCCTTTGCCTTCTCACGCCCTTCGGCGGGCGCGTGCATGCGCCCTGGTCGATCGCTCTTGAGGCACGTCTCGCCGAGCGCCTCGGGGTGGAGGTCCAGACGATCTGGTCGGACGACGGAATCGCGATCCGTCTTCCGGAGGGCGACGCGCCGCTGGACGGGATTGAGGACCTGCTGTTCCCCGACGCGGACGACATCGAGGACCTCGTTGTCGGACGGTTGGCGAGCTCGGCCCTCTTCGCCAGCCGGTTCCGCGAGAACGCCGCCCGGGCGCTCCTCCTGCCTCGTCGCCGGCCCGGCACGCGGACCCCGCTCTGGCAGCAGCGCCAGCGGGCGGCGGACCTGCTGGCGGTCGCGTCGCGCTACGGCAGCTTCCCGATCCTGGTCGAGACCTACCGCGAATGCCTCTCCGACGTCTTCGACCTGCCGGCGCTCCGCGAGATCCTGGCCGGCGTCGCTCGACGCGAGATCGTGATCCACTCGGTCGAGACCGTCCGGGCGTCGCCGTTCGCCAGCAGCCTCCTGTTCGACTACGTCGCGGCCTACATGTACGACGGGGACACGCCGCTGGCCGAACGGCGCGCCGGCGCGCTGACGCTGGATCGCGACCTCCTGCGCGAGCTCCTCGGCCAGGAGGAGCTGCGTGAGCTGCTCGACCCGGACGCCCTGGCCGATCTCGAGTTGAACCTCCAGGCGCTCGCCGAGGATCGCCAGGCAGCCACGCTCGACGGCGTCCATGACCTGCTGCGCCGGCTGGGCGACCTCAGCGCCGAGGAGATCGGGGCGCGGACCGCGGGCGCCGCCGCCGCCGCCGACCCGTGGCTGACCGAGCTGGCGTCCGCACGCCGAGCCGTCAGGACGCGAGTGGCCGGCGAAGAGCGATGGATCGCGATCGAGGACGTGGCGCGTTACCGCGACGGCGTCGGGATCGCCCCGCCGGTTGGCGTCCCGGCGGCCTTCCTCGGTTCGGTGACCGGCGCGCTGGACGGGCTGCTCGCTCGCTGGGCCCGGACACACGGGCCGTTCCTGACGCCCGAACCGGCGCGTCGCTGGGGCCTGCCGATCGGGGTCGTCGATGACGGTTTGGAGCGCCTGCTCGCCTCCGGCTCACTGCTGCGGGGAGAGTTCCGTCCCGGCGGAGCGGAGCGAGAGTGGTGTGATCCGGAGGTCCTGCGCCTCCTCCGACGCCGATCGCTGGCGCGCCTGCGGCGCGAGGTGGAGCCGGTCGACCCGGCCGCCCTGGCCAGGTTCCTTCCGGAGTGGCAGGGGGTGGCCGCGGTCGGGACGTCGCCCGTGACGCTCCACGGCTCGGCGGCCCTGGAACGCCTGGCCGAGGTGGTCGACCAGCTGGCCGGCCTTCCGATCCCGGCCTCGGTCCTCGAGCGCGACGTGCTCCCCGCCCGGATCCCCGGCTATCTGCCGCGGCTGCTCGACGAGCTCGGCTCCCTTGGCGAGGTCGCCTGGGTGGGGCGGGGGAGCCTCGGTCGCGACGATGGGCGGGTCGTCCTCGTCCGGCCCGGCCGCGAGATCCTCCGTCCGGTCGGCCCGCCCGATGGGGCCGAGCGCCCGGCCGGCCCGCGCCACAGCGCCATCCGCGAGCATCTGGCCCGCCGCGGTGCCTCGTTCTACCGGGAGCTGTTCGCGGCTGCCGGTGGCGGCACGGACCGCGAGGTGCTCGATGCGCTCTGGGATCTCGCCTGGGCCGGCGAGGTCACCAACGACACCTTCGCGCCGCTTCGTGCCCTGCGCTGGAAGCGAACCGGGAGCGGCGCGCGGCGCGCGATCCGACCCGGCCGGCTGACCGCGCTCGGCCCGCCCGAGGCGGCCGGTCGCTGGTCGCTCGTCGCGACCCAGGCGACCGCGGCGACGGCCACGGAGCGGCTGCACGCGACCAGCCTTTCCCTCCTCGAACGCTACGGCGTGGTGACCCGCGAGGCGGTCGCCGCTGAAGCGGTCGATGGCGGGTTCAGCGCCGTCTACCCCGTTCTCCGTGCGATGGAGGACGCCGGGCGGATCCGGCGGGGCTACTTCGTCGACGGGCTCGGTGCGGCGCAGTTCGCGCTGGCTGGGGCGCTCGATCGATTGCGCGCGGCTCGCGAGCCCGCGGATCCGCGCTCTACCGGTTCGGTCCATCTCCTGGCGGCCGCCGATCCGGCCAACCCGTACGGCGCCGCCTTGCCGTGGCCGCGCCGGGACGACGCGGACCGGCGGCCGCTCCAGCGGGCCGCCGGGGCCTACGTCGTGCTGGTCGACGGCCACGCCACGCTCTACCTGGAGCGTGGCGGGTCCACCCTCCAGACCCTGCCGGCCGCCGATGACCCGACGGTGGCGCACGTCGCCGCGCGGGCCCTGGGCGCCATGATCGCCGATGGTCGGGCGCGCGAGATCGTCGTCCGCAAGGTGGACGGCGGCGACGTCACCGCCTCGCCGTCCCGCGCGGCCCTCCTCCAGGCGGGCTTCGTCGCGGGCTATCGCGGGCTCGCGCTCCGCTCCAGCCGCCCCGCCGGCGCGCGGTAGCCCGGACGTGCCCGAGGGCGACACCCTCGTCCGGACGGCGGACGGCCTGCGCCCGTACCTGCTCGGACGGACGGTGACGGGGGCACGAGCGGGCGGTCCCGGAGCCCAGCCGCAGGTGGGCCGGGTCATCGGGCACGGGATCACCGCCGTCGAGGCGCTCGGCAAGAACCTGCTGATCCGGTTCGACAACGGCCTCGAGATCCGGACGCACCTGAGGATGAACGGTTCGTGGCATCGCTATCGACCCGGCGAGCGATGGCGCCGGGCGCCTGCGCGTGCCAGGCTGGTGCTCGAAGTCCCCGGGGCGGTGGCCGTCTGCTTCGACGCGCCCGTCGTCGAGCTCCTCGAGCGGCGAGCCGAGCCCCTCCATCCGTCGCTCAGGCGGCTCGGGCCGGATCTTCTGGCGCGGGCGTTCGACGCCGAGGAGGCGCTCCGCCGACTTCGCGATCCGGCGCGGGCGGGCACGTCGGTGGCCGAGGCCCTCGTCGATCAGCGGGCGCTCGCCGGAATCGGGAACGTGTACAAGAGCGAGCTGCTGTGGATCGAGCGGGTCTCGCCGTTCGCGCTCGTGCGCGACGTTGACGACCCGACGCTGGCCCGGCTCGTCGCCGGCGCCCGCCGCCTGCTGCTGGCCAACGCCGATCGCGGTCGCGGGCCGGAGCGCGTCACGACCGGGGGCGACCGCCGGGCGATCGGTCCGCTCTACGTCTACGGGCGAACCGGGCGCCCGTGCCGTCGCTGTGGAGCGCGGCTCGGGAGCGCTCGACAGGGGCGTGACCTCCCGAGGACGACGTACTGGTGCCCAGCCTGCCAGGAAGGCGGCGCGGTAGCATCCGCCGATCATGTGTGAGCACTTCATCGCCCGGGCCGCTGAGCCGTTCCGCCTCGAGGAGCTCTGGCCGTTCGCGGAGCGGCTGGAGCGATTCGGGATCGCCGGCTTCGGCTGGGGCGCGGCGTGGATCGGGGCGGACGGCCGCCTCGGCTCGTACCGCGACGTCCGTGCCTTTCGGGATGATCCGGGACGCGAGCAGGTCGGCGCAACCGAAACGACCGCGGTGCTGGTCCACCTGCGGCGACCGTCGAGGCTGTCAAGCCTGACCTATGCGGATACCCAGCCGTTCGACGATCCGGCCGGGCGCTTCGCGTTCAGTCACAACGGCGACCTGCGCGACTTCAAGCGGCTGCGAGCGACGTACCGGGCGGCCGGCCGGATCCACGGTCGAGCCGATACCGAGGTCGGGGCGCGCTGGCTCGAGGACGCCTGGCAACCGGGCGAGCCGGTCGCCCACCTGCTCGCATCGCTCCACGATCGGTTCGGCGGTCAGGCGAACCTGGCGGTGCTCGCCGCGGACGGGACGCCCCATCACTACGCGGGCAACGGCGAGAATCCGGTCTTCTCGTTCCGGCTGGGCCGGATTGGCGTTGTGTCGACCGGGATCTACTCGCTCGATCGCTCACTCTTCCGGTTCGCGGCACCGGTCGCGACCGATCGGCGCCTGGTCCGGATCCGGTCCACTGTCGGCCTCGACGCTTGCGGCGACCCGATCCCGGTAGCGTAAGCTGCGCGCTGGGCACGCGGACACACACCCGGTAGCACATCGGCTCGGGTCACGTCGCTGGTCGAGACCAGCGCGTCGCATAGGAGCCCACGGATGACCGACGCCTTCGAGGCGGCACAGGTAGCCGAGGCCGGGACCGGACGACCGACGGTCCACCTGCCGAACCGCGAGCTCATCCGCATCTCGCTGTACTGGCTCGGGTTGTCGTCGATCTTCGCCGGGCTGAACACGATCATGACCGGCCGGCTGGAGTTCACCGGTCTGGTCGACAAGCAGGATGCGGGACGGGTCCTGTTCCTCATCTCGATCAGCGGCGCACTCATCGCGGTCATCGTCCAACCCACCATCGGCTCGATCTCCGACTACACGATCTCGAGGTGGGGCCGCCGCAAGCCGTACATCCTGATCGGCTCGATCCTCGACCTCGCCTTCCTCGTCGGCATCGCCTCGAGCAACAACCTGATCGCGATCGCCGCGTTCATCGCGCTCCTCCAGTTCAGCTCCAATTTCGCACAAGGCCCGTTCCAGGGCTACGTTCCGGATCTCGTCCCGGCCCCGCAGGTCGGGACCGCGAGCGCGCTCGTCGGCCTCATGCAGGTGCTCGGCAATGTCGCCGGCTTCATCGTCGGTGCCATCGCGACGGCGACGAACCAGTTCGAGCTCGGGCTCATCGCGCTCGGCGTGCTCGAGCTGAGCACGATGCTGTCGGTCGTCATCAGGGTGCGCGAGGGCCCGCCGCCGAGATCGCGCAACGGTCGCCCCTGGCGCGCGATCGCGGCCGAAGCCTGGGGCACTGACATCCTCGGGGAGCGGAGCTTCCTCTGGCTCGTGGCCTCACGCCTGGCGATCCTGATGGGTGGCGCCGTGCTGGTCCAGCTCGCGACGTTCTACCTGTCGCGTTCGATGGGGTTGAACCAGACCGATACCGGTCTCGTGTTGATTCCGCTGACCGGGCTGGTCGCTGTCGGGACCGTCGTGTCCGTCGTGCCGTCGGCGCGCATCTCCGATCGGGTCGGCCGCAAGCGCGTCATCTGGGCGAGTTGCGCCATCGGCACCGTTGGCCTTGCGATCGTCGCCAGCGCGCCAGTGCTGCCGATCGCATTCCTCGGCGCCCTGCTCTATGGGATCTCGGCCGGGATCTTCCTGGCCGTCGACTGGGCGCTGATGACCGACATCATCCCCAAGGCGTCCACGGGCCGGTACATGGGACTCTCGAACGTCGCCACCGCCTCGGCCGGCGTGCTGGCCATCGCGATCGGGGGCACGCTGATGGACCTCGTGGGTGGCCCGGGTGGCGACGGGTCGGGGCCGCGCGCCGCCCTGTGGATGGGGGTCGTCCTGCTGGGCGTCGGCGCGCTACTGCTCCGCCCGGTGGACGAGCGGCGGCGGGAGGATCGCCTCGCCGGGGAAACGGCGCGGATCGCTACGACGGAGGCTGCGCTCCCCGGGATGTGACCCCCGCCAGGCGATTCCGGACGCCCGAGAGCGCCCGCTGCCGGCCGGCCGGGTACAGGAAGGCCGGCGGGTCGTTCCGCCGGTAGAGCCACGGGACGAACGCCCAGAGGTAGACCAGGTAGTCCAGCCGGATCGGTCGCGCCCCGAACCCGAACAGGGTCTGCATCTGGATGATCGTCAGGGGCAGGGTGATCAGGCTGAGCCCGATCGACACGGCCAGCCAGCCGAGGCCCCACAGCCTGGCCCGCGGAGCCAGGATGAGCCAGTGGATGGCCGGGATCCACTTCATCCAGGTGGCCAGCGCCCAGAGCAGCCCCGCGATCCTCGGTCCGGTGAACTGGGCCGCCCAGAGCATCAGGGTCAGCTGCAGGTTGATGTTGCCGGTGTCCAGGTTCGCCCCGAACGGGAAGCCCAGCACGGCCACCAGCACGGCCGTCGTGAGCGGCCGGCGGCGATAGCCCCAGTCGATCGTCCAGAGGAGCAGCAGGATCGTGCCGACCCGCCAGACGAACCAGGCCACGTCCCACGGCAGGGCGGCCCAGGGCGTGAACAGGGGGAGCATCCAGGGCGCGTACACATAGGGCAGGAAGGGCCCGGTCGGGTGGTACGGGTCCCCGCCGTTGAGCCAGATCCGCACCCCGGCCCAATACGCCCTGGCATCCGCGCCGCCGGCTTCGCCCCGGGCGATCATCCCGGACAGGACCAGGGCGAAGGTCAGGCTCAACAGGATGATCGCGGCGACCCGCCGCGGATCGCGGAGGCGCGACGCCTCGCGGCGGAGCGCTCGCCGGAAGACGCCGGCTCGCCGGCGCGTGCCGCGATCGACCACGTCGGACAGGTCCACGACGATACGCCCGAGCCCCCGGGCGCTCCCGTGCACGGGACGGAGTTCCGGGTCAGGGAGATCGTCCATCGCGGGCGCATTCTCGCACGCTCCGCCGCCCGCTCCCGGCGAGGTCAACGGGCAGCGACGCCGCGATCCGCGATGCGGTCTCCGGGTCCGGCTCGGAAGTCGACCCGTCGGGTCGGCTATCCTCTCGCGAAGCGTCGAGGAGTTCACCGTCTGTGGTCGATGGAACCGTCATCATCATCGGGGGCGCGGAGGACAAGGTCCGCGACCGCGTCATCCTGAGCCGCTTCGTCACGCTGGCCGGGGGACCCGATGCGACGATCGCGGTGGTCAGCACCGCGTCTTCCCTCGGTCTCGAGGCCGGCGAGCGGTACCAGGAAGTCTTCGCCGAGCTCGGCGTGAAGAAGGTCCGGCCGCTCCACGCGATGACCCGCCCGCAGGCCAATGACGAAGCGGCGGCCCTGGCTGTCCGCGACGCCACGGGCATCTTCCTGACCGGTGGCAATCAACTCAGGCTCTCGTCGACGATCGGTGGGACCCGCCTCGCCGACGCGATCCTCGATCGCTTCCAGCACGGGGCGGTCGTGGCCGGCACGTCGGCCGGCGCCTCGGCCATGTCGAGCCACATGATCGCCTTCGGGGCATCCGGGGCGACCCCCAAGCACCGGATGGCCCAGATCGCCGCCGGTCTCGGCTTGCTCCCCGGCGTGATCGTCGACCAGCACTTCCAGCAGCGCAACCGCCTCGGACGGTTGCTCAGCCTGATCGCCCAGAACCCGAGCCTGCTCGGCCTCGGCGTCGACGAGGACACCGCCGGCGTGGTCGGTCCCGATCACGTCATGGAGGTGATCGGCCGGGGCTCGATTACCGTCGTCGACGGGTCTACCTCCGAGACCGACGCCTGGGAGATCCACGGCCACCGGCCGCTCATGATCAGCGGGGTGGTCCTTCACTCGCTGCCCGCCGGCTATCGCTTCGACCTGCGCCGGCGCGAACGCGTCGCCACGCCGGCTCTCCACGCCCTGCCGGATGCCGAGGCGGCCTCAAGCTAACCCCCTTCGGGCGGTGGACGCCCTTCCGTCGAGAGGAGTCTCGTGAGCCAGGCCGTTTCCGCCTCCCGCTCCCGGCGTGGTACCCGCCGCACGACGGTGGCCGCGACGTCCGGGCCGGCTCCCACCCTGCGCATCATCGAGGCCCGGGTGTTGCGGGGTCCCAACTACTGGGCCGGTGAACCCGTGGTCCGGCTCCTCGTCGACCTCGGCGTCCTCGAGTCGTACCCGACCAACAAGCTGCCCGGCTTTACCGACGCCCTGGTTGCCCTCCTGCCGACGCTCGAGGAGCACGCCTGCTCGCTCGGCCGGCGAGGCGGGTTCATCACCCGGCTGCGGGACGGGACGTGGGCCGGCCATGTCGCCGAGCACCTGGCGCTCGAGTTCCAGAACCTGGCCGGCACGGACGTCCGGCACGGCAAGACCAGGGCGGCCGGGCCGGCCGGCCAGTACAACTGCATCTACGAGTACCGGGAAGAGCAGGTCGGCCTGGAGGCCGGCCGGATGGCCGTCCGCCTGGTCAACCACCTCGTGGCGCCCGACGATCCCGAGGTCTTCTTCGACTTCGCGCACGAGCTCGAGCACCTGATCCGGGTCGCCGAACGGCAGGCGTTCGGTCCGTCCACCCGGGCCCTGATCGACGAGGCGGTCAGCCGCGACATCCCGTTCATCCGGCTGGACCGCCATTCGCTCGTGCAGTTCGGGCACGGCGTCCATCAGCAGCGGATCCGGGCGACGATGACCTCGCGGACCTCGGCCATCGCCGTCGACGTGGCCTCGGACAAGAGCCTGACCAACCGGCTGCTCGATTCGGCCGGCCTGCCCGTGCCGCGCGAGGAGGTCGTCGACAGTGCGGACGCCGCGGTGGCCGCGGCCCGGCGGCTGGGGTTCCCGTGCGTGGTCAAGCCGCTCGACGGCAACCACGGCCGCGGTGTTCACCTCGACCTGCGCTCCGACGACGATGTGCGAGCCGCCTACCCCGGCGCGCTCAGCGAGAGCCGGGCGGGTGACGTCATCGTCGAGACCTACGTGGCCGGCAACGACTATCGATGCCTGGTCATCGGTGGCAAGGTGGCCGCGATCGCCCAGCGCATGCCGGCGTCGGTGACCGGCGACGGCGAGCACAGCACCCGGCAGCTGGTCGAGATCGCCAACGCCGATCCGCGCCGCGGGATCGGCCACGAGAAGGTCCTGACCCGGATCACGGTCGACGACGCCGCGGAGGCACTCGTACGCGCCCAGGGGTTCGGCCTGGACGACGTCCTGCCGGCCGGGACCTGGGTCAAGCTCGCCCTGACCGGCAACATGTCGACCGGCGGAACGTCGATCGATCGGACGATCGAGGCCCACCCGGACAACGTGGAGATCGCCGAGACGGCCGCCATGATCGTGGGCCTCGACGTGGCCGGGATCGACTTCATCTGCCCGGACATCGCCACGCCCGTCCGCGAGACCGGCGGCGCGATCGTCGAGGTCAACGCGGCGCCCGGCTTCCGGATGCACACCCATCCGACCGAGGGCGAGCCGCAGTACGTCGCCCGACCGGTCATCGATTCGCTCTTCCCGGCCGGGTCGTCGGCGCGGATTCCGATCATCGCGGTGACCGGCACGAACGGCAAGACGACGACCGTGCGGATGATCT
>JBGPIH010000128.1:0-9091 GCA_041484785.1 Candidatus Limnocylindria bacterium | reverse complement strand
GCGACCGGGTCGGCCGAGGACTCGATGCCGAAGACGAGCGCGCGCCCGCTCGTCGGGCGGATGAGGTCGAGCATCGTCCGGATCGTCGTCGTCTTCCCGGCGCCGTTGGGCCCGAGGAACCCGAAGATCTCCCCCTGCTCGACCGCGAGGTCGACGTCGATGATCCCGCGGTTCGGGCCGTAGGATTTCGTGAGCTTCTCGAGCGCGATGACGGCGGTCATAAGGACTCCTCTGTCAGTCGAACCAGACATGCAGCGATTGGCGGTCGACGAGCACGAACGACCCGGCAGGAAGCCCGAGGACCCGCTCGAACGCCTCGACATAGGCCCTGAGGCGGCACTCGACCTCCTCCAGGAGGGCCGGGTCGTTCTGGCGGTCGAGGAACAGCTGGGTTGCCGTCTCGTTGAGCCCGAGGACGAGTGCGACGAGGACTCCTGCCGCTCCCTCGGCCGAGCTCACCGAGAACGTCCCCTCCGCCTGGCCCTGCCGCACGATCGCGACGAGCAGCGGCGTCAGGCGCATCGCGGTGCTGCGTCGGAGCTGTTCGCGCACGATGGTGTTCTCGTCGGAGAACCAGGTCCGCATGAGCGCGGAGAGGACCTCGGGCTGGAGCTCCGGCTGTTCGCCTTTCCACTGCGCGATCCCGGAGAAGACGCCCTCGAGCTTCTTGAGGGCCGGCATCCGCGGATCGGCCGCGACCGGCTCGACGGTTGCCGTCGCGGCCTCCACCATCCGCTCGATGACGGCCGCCAGGAGCGCGGCCTTCGAGTCGAAGTAGTGATAGAAGGCGCCCTTCGATGAGCCGAGGTCGTCCAGGACATCCTGGACCGTCATCTGCTCGTAGCCCTGCATCCGGATCAGGCGTTCCCCCGCGTCGAGGAAGGCGTCACGCTTGATCGCGTGGGCGACAGGATTCAACGTTCGCGGCATCGTCGCTCAATGGACAAACCGACCGTCGGTCTGTTCAACGGGAAGCCTACTTCTGGCTCGGGGTGCCCGTCAAGGCAGCGCCTTCATCGGGTCGGCCCGAGATCGAGCGACGTACGACGCGAGGCGTCGAGGGCGGCAAACGAGGAGGATTGGCGGCGTGAGCCCCGAGCGATTCCGGGAGGTCCGGCGCAGCGCCGAGGTCCGTGTCCTGCTCGCACCCAGGAGAATCGACGATTGACGACGCCGACAGTCGACTCATGCCCCTGACGTCGCGAGGGGCCGCGAGGCCATGATGCCTTCGCGACCAACACTGCCGGACGCACGGCTGTCGCGACCAGGAGAAGCCCGCCATGCCCTCGATCACCGCGTACCAATCAGCCCGATCTCGCTTCGCCTTGACGAAGCCGACCGCCCTCGACCGAGTCATCGCCCGGTTCGCTCGCTCGCACTCGATGCACGTCAGCCCGATCGTGGGGTGCTACCAGTGCCTGCACAACGAGCCGCGCGTCGCCAGCCGCGAGCTGCCCGCCGCGGCGTAGGTCCACCCGGCTGTCGAACCCCGCGCGATCTGGCGGTCCCTCGCCTCTCCCAGAGCTGGCTGGAAGGCCGCTGGATCGGCTGGGCTATGGCTTGGGCTGGTCCCGATTCGAGCGGAACAGGGCCCCGAAGAGGATCGAGCCGCCCAGGGCGAGCACAAGGATCGGCCAGATCGGATCCCAGTTGAGCTCATCCAGCTTGAAGCCAAGCGTGTTGCGGAGGAAGTAGTAACCGCCTGCGAACAGGATGACCGCGCCAAGCAGCAGCGCCCCGAAGTCGAACCGATGATGGATATCGAACATTGTGGATCCTCCGTTTCTGCTCAACGGACGGAGTATCACGAGCGTTCAGCGCATGGCACCAGAGCCGTCCGACCCGATTTCGAGGGCGCTCCGGATCGCCCGCCTACGATGTCGAGACACGCTACCGTGAGGGGAGATGAGCGAGCCGACGCCTGCGAGTGAGCCGATCGGCGTGCCCCCGCCCGCCGAGCCGGATCCGGCGCCGGCGCAACCGGCCGGCCCTCCCGGGTCCCTGGACCAACCCGCCCAGCCGGCCGCAACCAGCTGGAAGGTCCCGGCGCCGGTCGCTGAAGTCCCCGTGGCACCCGGTCTCGTCTTCGCCGACATCCCGGCTCGCCTGGTTGCCTACATCATCGACGCCACCATCGTCGGTATCGTCGGCTCAGGCGTGGCCATCGCCCTCGGGTTCGGGGAACAGCGGGTGACGGCGACCTCGAGCTCGGTGTGGGTCTCGGGCAACACGCTCGCGGTCGCGTTCACGCTGCTCGGGCTCGTCTACTTCGTCTTCTTCTGGACCGGCGGGCGCCGCGCCACGATCGGTCAACGGATCTTCGACATCCAGGTCGGCAATGCGTTCGACGGGCGGCCGCTCAGCCTGGACCAGGCGCTGGGTCGCTGGGTCGGCTACGGCAGCTTCCTCGGGCTGTTCGGAATCCTCCCGGCTCTTGGAGGTCTCGCGGCGCTCGCCGAATTGGCCTGGGTGGTCGTGCTCCTGCTGACGGCCGGCCGGAGCCCGACGAAGCAGGGACTCCACGATCGATTCGCCAACACCGCCCTCGTTCGGCCGTCGGGCCGGGCATCAGCAGTCCCGCCCTGGCCTGCCTGATCGTCCTCGTCCTCCTGGGCGTGCTGTTCGTCCTTGGCGTCGTCGCCCTCATCCTGCTGGGCAGTCGGTTCGACCCGCTTCCGCCGCCGCCCGGCACCACGATCTAGCCGAGCGCCCAACGCTCGATACACTTGCCGCGTGACCCGACCCGAGGACGATGGCGCCCGCCTGCTCGACATGGACGCTGCGGCGTTTCGGGCCGCGGCTCACGACGTCGTCGACGTGATGGCCGACTATCTGGAGACGATCGAGTCGCGGGCGGTCTTTCCGTCGATCGAGCCCGGTTCGCTGCGCCCGATGTTCCCGGCCTCTGCGCCCGAGTCGGCCGAGCCGCTCGAGGCGATCCTCGCGGACTACCACCGCCTGGTCGAACCGAACGCGACCCACTGGCAGCACCCCGGGTTCCTCGCCTATTTCGCCACCACAGCGTCCGGGCCCGGCATCCTGGGCGAGATGCTGACCGCGGCGCTCGGCCAGAATCCGATGCTCTGGCGGACTTCGCCGATCGGGACCGAGCTCGAAGAGGTGGTCGTCGACTGGCTGCGCCAGGCGCTCGGGCTCCCGGATGCCTTCGACGGATTGCTGACCGACACCGCATCGACCTCGACCCTGATCGCGCTCGCCGCGGCACGCGAGGCGGCCGGGACGGAGGCGTCTGCCCGCGGTCTCGCCGGGCGCGACGACCTGGGCGCCGGGCTCCGGGTCTACGCCTCGGCCGAGGCCCACAGCTCCGTCGAGAAGGCGTGCATGACCCTCGGACTCGGCCGGGCGTCACTCGTGCGTATCCCGACCAACGACCGGTTCGAGATGCTGCCGGTCGCCCTGGCCGGTGCGATCGCCGCGGATCGTGCCGCGGGGCTGCGGCCCATCGCCGTCGTCGCGACGTTGGGGACGACCTCCTCGACCTCGGTCGACCCGGTCGCCGCCATCGCCGGGATCGCCGGGCGCGAAGGCCTCTGGCTGCACGTCGATGCCGCCTACGCCGGCGTGGTCGCCATGCTGCCGGACCGTCGTGCCTCGTTCGACGGCTGGGAACGGGCCGACTCGATCGTGGTCAACCCGCACAAGTGGCTGTTCACGCCGCTCGACGCTTCGCTCCTCCTGACCCGCCGGATGGATGACCTCCGGGCGGCGTTCAGCCTCGTTCCCGAGTACCTTCGAACGCTCGACCGGATGGCGCCGGTGCGCGACTACAACGAGTACACGCCGCAGCTGGGACGGCGGTTTCGCGCGCTCAAGCTGTGGATCCAGCTGCGCTGGTTCGGGCTGGAAGGCCTGCGCCGGCGGATCGAACGGCACCTCGAGCTGGCCGCTGGCCTGGCGGCCGCGATCGAGGCGGACCCGGATTGGGAGCTCATGGCGCCGGTCCCGTTCTCGACCGTCTGCCTGCGCTGGCGGCCGTCCTCCATCGCCGCCCGCGCCGATGACCCCGAGGTCGCCGAGCGCCTCGACGCGGTTAACGCCACGATCATGGATGCGGTCAACGGGAGCGGCGAGGTCTTCCTGTCGCACACCCGGCTGGCTGGCCGGTTCACGATCCGGGTGGCTGTCGGCAACCTGCGAACCGAGGCGCGCCACGTCGATCGGGCCTGGGCGCTGCTGCGGGCAGCGGCCGCCGACCAGGCGCTGTAGGCATGCGCCCAGTGAGCGACGGCGTGACGCCGCGACCGCCGTACCCGGCCGCGTTCCACGTCGGCGCCGGACACATGATCGTGCACGGCAACCGGGCCTTCATCGAGGAGTTCGGAGCGGCCTGCGTCGGGCAGCCGGCACGCGAGGCGCTGCTCGACCTGCCGCCGGCCGCCTTCGAGCTGATGGACCTGGTGTATCGGGGAGGGAAGCCGCTGGCCTGCCGGATCGCCACGCCGGCGGGCGAGCGTCGGCTGGTCGTGGCAGCGCGGCGCGATCGCGAGACGGGCGAGACGTACGGCGTGACCTCGCACATCAGGCCGGTCGGGCACGAGGTGCCCAGCAACACCTGATGCCGTCCGCCTCGGCGTGGCATCATCGACCGGCCCTCACGCTCGCCTGGAGGAAGCCTCGACCCGTGCCACCGATCAACGAGCTGACCCGCATCGAGCCCGTCCACCTCGACCGGCTCGACCACCAGGGCATCTTCACCACCGGTCTGCTCCTCGAGGTCTCCGAGACGCCGACGCGCCGCCAGACCCTCGCGGACCAGGTCAACGCCACGACGAACGACGTGCTGACCTGGCGGGACGAGGCGCTGATGCTCAATCTGGCGAGCTTCGGGCCGGGCGAGCACCAGCTCCTGATCCAGGCCGGGATCGAGGGCCTCCGCCAGATCCTCGATCTCGACCTCGACAGCTTCCGCGCGCGGCTGCGCGCCGCGGCCATCGAGTTGAAGGTGGATCCGCCCGCCGACCTCACGATCGAGGGCTGGTGGGACCAGGCGAGGACGCTCGAGGACGAGTGAGGCCGCCCGGACGGGCTAGGATTGGGCGGTGAACGCCCTCGGCGGCCGTACCGTCTCGTTGCTCACCGGCCTCGCGACCGCCATCGTGATCGTGACGCTGGCGGTCCTCCCGTTCCTGACCCCGCAATGGGTGGCCTTCGAGCAGGACCGCTCGAACGCGACCGGCTGGACGGGCTACTCGGCCGCGGAGCTCAACGCCGCAACCGGCTCCATCCTCGCCGACCTCGTGGTTGGGCCGCCGACGTTCGACGTACAGGTGCGCGGCGAGACGGTCCTCGATGCGCGCGAGCAAGGGCACATGCGCGATGTCAGGACGGTCTTCCTGGGGCTCTGGGCGCTGGCGGCTCTCTCTGTCGTGGTGCTGCTCGTGGCAAGCCGGCGACCCGATCGCGCCGCCACGTGGCGGGCGATCCGTCGCGGGGCGCTCGGGCTCGCGGTCGGGGTGGTCGCCCTCGGAGCCGTCGCGTTCGTGGCCTTCGATGCCCTCTTCGAGGCGTTCCACCAGGTCCTGTTCCCGGCCGGTTCGTACGACTTCGACCCGGCGACGGAGCGGCTCGTCCAGCTCTTCCCGTTCCAGTTCTGGCAGGAGACCGCGATCGTCGTGGGCGTGGTGATCGTCGCGGGCTGCGCGATCGTGACGAGCTTGGCGGGACCACGCGTCCGGCGGGCGACCGGATCGGCTCCCGCCACGACCGACCTGCAGGCCGTTCCGGGGGCCCGCGCATGACCCTGTCGGCCGCGCCGGGTCTCCTCACTGTCGAGGCAGCCCTGGAGGCCGTCCTGGCCGGCGTCGAGCCGCTCGGCGCAGACCGCGTTGCCACGGCAGACGTGCTCAACCGGGTCGTCGCCGAGACCGTGATCGCGCGGGTGTCGTTGCCGCCGTGGCCCAACTCGGCGATGGACGGGTACGCGATCCGGGCTGCCGACACGGCCGGCGCGTCGGACGACGCGCCCGTGCGGCTGGCGGTGATCGGCGACGTCCGCGCCGGTGTTGCGTCCAGCGCCGCGGTTCTGCCTGGCACGGCGCTCCGGATCGCCACCGGAGCGCGACTCCCCGACGGCGCCGACGCGGTCGTCCCGGTGGAAGCGACCACGCCGGTCGACGGCGCCGGCACGCCGGGCTCGCGCGGGCGTGACGCGACCGGGCCACTCCCGGCGGCCTGCCTCGTTCATGTGCCCGTGACGGTCGGCGGGTCGGTGCGGGCCGAGGGCAGCGACGTTCGCGCGGGTACCACGCTCGTGGAGCCGGGCACGGCCGTCAGTGCCGCCGCGGTTGCCCTGCTGGCCGGTGCCGGCGTGAGCGAGATCGTCGTCCACCGGCGACCGAGGATCGCCGTGCTCGCGACCGGCGACGAGGTCCGTGCGCCGGGTGAGCCGCTTGGGCCCGCCGGGATCCCCGATGCCAACGGGCCAGGCCTGCGCGCCCAGGTCACGGCGGCCGGCGCCGAGGCGATCGATCTCGGCATCGCCACCGACGATCTCGACGACGTCCTGGCTCGGTTGCGACGCGGCCTCGACGCCGCTGCCGACGCCCTGATCGTGTCCGGCGGCGTTTCCGTGGGGCCGTACGACGTCGTGAAGATCGCCATGGAGACCATCGGTCGGGTTGATATCTGGCGGGTGGCCGTGCAGCCGGGCAAGCCGTTCGCGTTCGGCACCGCGGCGCGTCCCGCTGGCGGTCCGGCGGTCCTGGTCTTCGGCCTGCCGGGGAACCCGGTCTCGTCCGCGGTGACCTTCGAGCTGTTCGTGCGCCCGGCGATCCGCCGCCTGGCCGGCCGGCGCGACCTCTTCCGGCCGGTCGATCGCGCGGTGCTCGACGAGTCGGTGACCAAGAGCCACGGCCGGCGCGCGTTCCTGCGCGTCACGGCCGAGCGAGACGAGGACGGCGCGCCCGTGCGCGACGAGCGCGGACGCGTCCACGCGGGGCTGGCGGGCGGGCAGGGGAGTCACGTGATCTCCGCGCTGGCCGGCGCCGACGCGCTCGCCGTGGTTCCCGAATCGGTCGACTCGCTCCCGGCCGGCGCGGAGGTTGCCCTGTGGTGGCTCGATCGCCCATGAACCCGCCGATGACGGCCGGCGACGCTCGTCGGCTCCACCCCGCCTGACGCGACCACGAACCGGAGGACCGCATGGATCAGAAGCCCGCTCCACGCGCCGAACGCCGCCGACTCTCGCACGTCGATCGCTCCGGGCGACCGCGGATGGTCGACATCTCCGACAAGCCGGTGACCGCCCGCCGGGCGATCGCCGAGGCGACCGTCGCGGTCTCGCCGGAGACGATGAGCATGGTCATCGACGGCGGCGGATCCAAGGGCGATGTCCTCGGCGTGGCCGAGCTGGCCGGCGTCATGGGCGCCAAGCGGACGAGCGAGCTGATCCCGCTCTGCCATCCGCTGGCGCTGACGGACCTGGTCGTGGCCATCACCCCGGACCGGGCGGCCGGTGTCCTGCGCATCCGGGCCGAGGCCGCCACGACCGGCCAGACGGGGGTCGAGATGGAGGCGATGACGGCGGCCTCGGTCGCGGCCCTGACCGTCTACGACATGGTCAAGGGCGTCGAGCGCGGGGTCGAGATCCGCGCGATCCACCTGATCTCGAAGACCGGCGGCAAGAGCGGATCGTGGCTCCGTTCGCCCGGACCCGTGGACGATCGGCCGATCCGGCCTCGGCCGCCCGGACGCCTGGCAGGGCGGGTGGGCCCCAGGCGCACGGGCCGCGCATGAGCGAGGCGGCCCACCGGACCGCGCTCGTCGTCACCGCCAGTGACGGGGCCGCCGCGGGCGTCCGGGACGACCTCTCCGGCGTCCGCGTCGGCGAGCGGCTCGAGGCGCTCGGCTTCACGGTCGAGCGCCAGGTCGTTCCGGACGATCGGGCGCGGATCGAGCGCGCCCTGATCGAGGGCGCGGCACGCCACGCCCTCATCGTCACGACCGGCGGGACCGGGTTGACGCCGCGCGACGTGACGCCCCAGGCAACGAGCGCCATCATCGACTACGAGGTTCCCGGGCTCGCCGAGGCGATGCGTGCCGCCGGCCGCGCCAGGACCCCGATGGCGGACCTTTCGCGCGGCATCGCCGGCGTCCGGTCGGGCACCCTGATCGTCAACCTGCCCGGGAGCCCCACGGGGGCACTGGAGTCGCTCGAGGCGATCGAAGCCGTGCTCGACCACGCCCTCGAAACCCTCGCCGGGCCGTACGATCACGGCATGACGAGGCCAGCCCACGGAGACCGGCAGCGCTGATGTTCGAGCCGTTCGCCGCCGTGCCGGCCTATCCGCTCGTCTTCCCGATCTTCTGGGGCGCGGCGGCGTTCTTCGCCCTGGCGATGGCCCGCCACCTGCGTGTCTTCGCCGTCGCCCGGCCGTCGGCACCGTTCTCGAACTTCCCGGCGCGCGTCGGCGGCCTCGTTCGGTACGCCTTCGTCCAGACGAAGATGTTCAAGGACCCGCGGGCCGGCCTGATGCATGCCGGGATCTTCTGGGGCTTCGTCCTGCTGACCATCGGGACGGCGGACATCGTGACCGGCGGGGTGATCCAGGGCGTCCTGACGGCCCCTTTCGATGGCGTCGTCTGGGCCGGGGTCAGCGCGATGCAGAACGCCGTGGCGCTCGTCGTCATCGCCGCGATCGCCTGGGCCTACGTGCGCCGGCTCGTGATCAAGCCCGCGCGGCTGACCCTCAATCGCGACGCGCTGGTGATCCTCGGGATGATCGGCGGAGTGGTCGCCACCGAGCTGGTCGCGCAATGCTTCCAGGTGGCCCGCTACGGGGACATCCGGGGCGCCTTCGTCTCGGACGCGCTGGCTGTCCCGCTCCGGTCGCTCTCGCCGCAGGTGCTCGAATGGGCCTTCGCGATCCTGTGGTGGGCCCACATCGCGCTCGTCGCCGGGTTCCTCGTGTACCTGCCCTTCAGCAAGCACCTCCACATCGTCACGAGCTTCCCCAACATCTACCTGCGCAAGCTGGCCCCGCGCGGCGAGCTGCCGGCGATGGATCTCGAGGCCGAGGACGCGACGTTCGGCCTGCGGACGCTCCAGGACCTCGGCTGGAAGGACCTCCTC
>JBGPIH010000127.1:0-9130 GCA_041484785.1 Candidatus Limnocylindria bacterium | reverse complement strand
GAGTCGTCGCCAAAGGCCGCTTTTGCCTCCGAGCGGCACACCCGGAGCGCCGACTCGAGCTCGCGTGCGGTGCGGACCATTCGCATGCCCTTGCCGCCGCCACCGGCCGACGGCTTGATCAGCACCGGGTAGCCGATCCGCTCGGCTTCGGAGAGGGCGTGGATCTCGTCGCGCAGCATGCCCTCCGAGCCCGGGATCGTCGGGAGCCCGTGCGCCGCGAGCAGCTCGCGCGTTCCGGCCTTGCTCCCGAACCGCTCGAGGACCGAGGCGGACGGCCCGATGAACGTCAGGCCGTGCGCCGCCACGACCTCGGCGAATCCTTCGTCCTCGGACAGGAAGCCATACCCCGGATGGATGGCGTCGCAGCCCGTGACGAGGGCCGCCGAGATGACCGCCGAGGCCGACAGGTAGCTGCGCTTGGCGTCGGCCGGGCCGATGCAGATCGCCTCGTCGGCAAGCTGGACGGGCAGCGATTCACGGTCGGCCTCGCTGTAGGCCACCACCGACTCCACGCCAAGGACCCGACAGGCGCGCAGGATCCGGAGCGCGATCTCGCCGCGGTTGGCGATCAGGATCTTGTGGAACACGGTCAGCCGTCCGCCGCGGTCGTCGGCGGAGCGGGTTTGGCCGTGGCGCTCGAAGCGGCCGGCGAGGCGAATTCGATCACGATGAGGTCCTGCCCGAACTCGACCGCGTCGCCAGGCTCGACGAGGCTCGCCCCGACCAGGCCATCGGACGGGGCGACGACCTCCTGCGGGACGCCGAGCATGTCGACGGTCCCGATGCGATCGCCCGCGCGGACCCGGGTCCCGGCCCGCGCACCGGCTCGGGGCTGGAAGATGCCCACCGCCGGCGACGTCGCGATCGCCCGGCCATCGTCGCGGGCATCGCCGTCGCGCCCGTCCCGGCCGTCGCGACCGTCGCGTGCCTCTCGTCCGGGCCCGACGGCGGTCAGGCCGGCGGCATGGCCCGCGGCGATCGCCCCGGCCGTGCCGCGCGTCGCTCGATCGCCTCGGTCCGTGCTGCGGCGATCGCGCCTCCCGTCGGTCGGCCGGCGGAGCCGTACGCGCAGGCCGTCCTGGCGGACCTCGAGCTCGGCCAACCCGGTGGCGCCGAGCTTGGCGATGAGGGCTGGGAGCAGCTCTGCGATCGAGCCCGCGATCGCCGCGCGGTCGGCACGGCGCTCGAGGTCGGACCGCTCGCGATCCCCGCCCTCGCGCGCTTCCGATTGGATGGAATCGGCCATGGTCTAGACCTCCTCGCGAGCGGGTGGCTCGTCGCGCGACCAGGCCGGGACCGCGCCGCTGACGGCTCGGCGACCGGGACCGAGGAGGTCGCGCAGTCGGTCTCCCAACCCGCGCCCCGCCACGGGCAGCGTGGGTTCAGGCATCTCGGCTTCAGTGTAGGACCCGAGGGCCCGGTAGCGCCGGTAGCGCGAATCGAGCAGCTGGTCGATCGGCAGCTCGGCCAGCGCCGCGAGCCGGTCGACGATGATCGCCTTGAGCCGTCGCGCCGTCTCGGCCGGCTCGACATGGGCGCCGGCGCCCGGTTCGGGTACCACGATGTCAACGACCCCGAGCGCCTGCTGATCGGCGGCGGTCATCTTCATCGCCAGCGCCGCGGCCGGCGCTTCATCCGAGGTTCGCCACAGGATCGAGGCGCAGCCTTCGGGCGAGATCACCGAATAGACCGCGTTCTCCAGCGCGATGACGACGTCCCCGACGGCGATCGCCAGGGCGCCGCCGGAACCGCCCTCGCCGGTGATCACCGTCACGATCGGCGTCCGCAGCCGGCTCATCAGGGCGATCGAGCGGGCGATGGACTCGGCGATACCGCGCTCCTCGGATTCGGCTCCTGGATGCGCACCGGGCACGTCCACGAAGGTGACGACCGGGAGACCGAACCGCTCGGCGAGCTCCATCACCCGGATCGACTTGCGGTACCCCTCCGGGTGGGGCATCCCGAAGTTGCGCTGGATGTTTTCCTCGGTGTCGGCGCCCTTCTGCTGGCCAATCACGGCGACCCGCCGGCCGTCGAGGCGGGCCAGCCCGGCCACGATCGCGGCGTCGTCGCCGAACAGCCGGTCGCCGTGGAGCTCGACGAAGTCCTCGGTCATGGCGGCGACGAATTCGAGCGTCCGCGGCCGGTGCAGATTCCGGGCGAGCTGGACGCGAGCCCAGACCGCGTCGCGTGGATCGGCTCCGCCCCCCGGCTCCCCCGTTCGGGGGCCGTTGCGGTCGGCGTCGGCGCCGCCGATCTCGCCCACTCGTTCGACCAGCGACGTCAGGAACGAGAACGGGCGGAAGCCCGCCAGGTCGACCTCCGCGGAGAGACGATCCGGATCGCTCGCGTCCCGCGCGCGAAGCAACCTGAGCAGGCGAGCCAGCTCGTCGCGCAGCGCGGGCCGCGCGACGATCCGATCGATGAAGCCGTGAGCGAACAGGAACTCGGAGCGCTGGAAACCCACGGGCAATTCCTGGGCGATCGTTCCCGCGGAGACCCGCGAGCCGGCGAACCCGATCAGGGCGTTCGGCTCGGCCACGTTCACGTCGCCGACCGCGGCAAACGAGGCGAAGACCCCGCCCGTGGTGGGATCGCACAGGACGCTGAGGAACGGAACGCCGGCCTCGCGCAGGCGCTCGACGGCGGCCAGGGTCTTGGCGAGCTGCATGAGGGCGAATGTGCCCTCCTGCATCCGCGCGCCACCCGACGCACTGACCACGATCAGCGGGGTCCGCGTCTCGAGGGCATGCTCGGCGGCCCGGGTCACCTTCTCCCCGACCACCGCGCCCATCGATCCGCCCATGAACCCGAAATCCATGACGCAGATCGCGACGGGTGTGCCGGCCAGGGTGGCCGTGCCCCAGACGGCCGCGTCGCGCATCCCGGTCGAGACCTGGGCGGCGGCCAGCCGATCGGGATAGGACTTGCTGTCGACGAAGCCGAGGCGGTCGACCGACTGGAGCCCGGCGTCCTGCTCCAGCCAGGACCCGGGATCGAGCAGCTGGTCGAGCCGGGCGGCCGCCGACAGTCGGAAGTGATGGCCACAGTTGGGGCAGACCCGCAGCGCCTTGTCGAGCTGCTTGTTGAAGAGCATCTCCTCGCAGTCGGGGCACTTCGTCCAGAGGTCGGGCGGATAGGCGTTGCGCCGGGCGCGGAACGACGGCAGCTTGAGCGGCATCAGGCGAGCCTCGTCCGTGCCACGGCCCGGACGGCACGGGCCATGGGGCCGGCCGACTGACGCTTGAATCGCCAGGCCAGGAATGCGGCGCCCGCGAGCGAGAGCGCCGCCGAGGTCAGTGCGCCCCGGAGCAGCAACGGCCGTCCGGCCGGGGGCAGCACCTGACCGGATGGCTCCAGGCGGACGGCCCCATCGGGCAGGGCGGCAAGGCTGCCGGGCGCCCGGTTGAGCGACGAGGTGCCGATCCTGGCGGCGGCCTCGGCCAACCGGTCGGCGAGGGCCTCCTCGAACCGGAACGACGGATGAAGCCGCGGCAGGTCGCGGGCCAGCCGGCCCATGATCAGGCGGAGGACCGGATCGGCCTCCGCCGGTGCCGGACCCGAATCGGCGCCGCGAGCGTGGGCCGCCAGGAGCGTCTCGAGATAGCGGTCCGTGACGAGCGCTTCGATGTCGCGGCTGTCTCGGCCGGCCGGCGCCCAGGTCACCGCCGCGGGTCGCCCAGGTCGCGAGCGACGCTCCGAAGCGCGCGATGGATGAGCACGCGGACGGCTCCTTCCGATCGGCCCAGGACGCCGGCGATCTCCGTGGTCGACATCTCCTCGACGAACCGCAGGATGACCGCCCGGCGGCGATCCTCGGGCAGTCTGGCGACCGCGCGCAGGGCCGCCTCGGCGTCGTCGCGCCGGGTCGCCTCGCCCTCGACGTCGAGCGGGGCGGCGAGCATCCCGGCAGCGTCGAGCGGGGCTTCCGGCCGGCGGCGGAGCCGGCGGCGACGCTCGGCGACGACGTTGCGGGCGATCTGGAAGAGCCAGACCCGGAAGGTCGAGGCGCCGGTGCCGTCGGCCGGCAGGGCGCGCTCCTCGAATCGGCCGAGGCCGGTCAGCGCGGCCATGAACGTCCGCTCCGTCGCGTCTTCGGCTTCGTGTCGATCGTGGAGCTCGTAGTAGGCGTAGCTGTACACCTGGGCGACGTACTTCCGATACAGGGCGTCGAATCGCGCCGGGTCGGCCTGGGCCGCCTCGACGAGTGCGCGGTCGCGATCGAGCGGGGCGCGGCGCGGTCCGCCCTCCTCCGGACGGTCCACCCTCCTGAATGCCGGACGGGCCATCGTGTTACACGGCCGTTCCGGCCGGCGCGGCCAGCCGGACGGTGCTGACCTCTCCGACGATGACCTGGCGTTCGCCAGCGGGCGCCGTGACATCCTCCACGATGAGGGCGCCCGTCGAGACGTCGACGCCGAGCGCGCGGACCGTTTCGCCCCCTTCCGGTCGCTCCAGGCGGACGATCCGGCCGGTCGTCAGCTGGCGGTCCTGCCAGTCGGCCACGTCGAACCGGCCGCCGCGGAGGGCCTCGACGCGCGCCTCCATCCGCCCGAGGAAGGCATCGAGGAGAAGCGCGAGGTCGACCAGGCGCCCGTGCGACGCCTCACGCAGCGAGGTCATCGCGTCGGCAAGCTCCGGCGGAAACGTCGCGGCGCGCCAGTCGGCGTTGATCCCGAGACCCACGACGACGCGAGGATCGCCCGTCCCGAGACCGTCGGTCTCGCCGAGCAGACCGGCGAGCTTGCGGACCCCGGGTGCATCCGCGGCGGTCCCCTCCCCCTCCACGACCAGGTCGTTGGGCCATTTCAGGCGGATCGCTCCGTCGGCCAGGCCGGCCACCTCCTCGGCGGCATCGGCCATCGCCAGGGCGGTGATCGCCGCGAGTCGCCAGGCCCGCTCGGGGTCGAGCCAGGTGGGGCGGAAGCCGAGCGAGAGCAGCAGCGCGGCACCGCGTGGCGCGATCCAGGTCCGCCCGGCGCGACCCCGGCCCGCGGTCTGCTCGTCGGCGACCGCCAGGCAGATCTCCGGCGTGCCGTCCGCCAACCAGGCGCGGACCACGTCGTTGGTCGACCCGACGCGATCGAATCGCTCCTGGCGAGCCAGATACTGGGTCATCTCGGAGCTCGCGGGCCGGATCAGCCGGCGGCTGCGACGTCGGCGTCGAGCGGCTCGGGGCGTTCCAGCTCGAAGGCGTCGTGGAGTGCGCGCAACGCGGTCTCCAGGTCGGCCTCCGCGATCATGCAGGTGATCCGCACCTCCGAGGTCGAGATCATCTCGATGTTCACGCCGATGTCGGCCAGTGTCCCGAACATGCGCGCGGCGTAGCCGGGGGCATTGTGCAGCCCGGCGCCGACGATCGACACCTTGGCGACCGACGCGTCGGTGGTCAGCTCGCGGGCCCCGAGCTCGCGCACGAGTGGGTCGAGGGCCTTCTTGGCCGCTGCGAGCTCGACTCGCGGGACGGTGAACGAGAGATCCGTCTCGCCGCCGTGGCCGACGTTCTGGACGATCATGTCGACGTTGATCCCCGCTTCCGCCAGCGGATCGAAGATGGAACGTGCGACGCCCGGCCGGTCCGGCACGGCGACGACCGTCACCTTCGCCACGTTCCGGTCGTGGGCCAGACCGCGGACCTTGTTGCGCTGCTCCACGAAGGGATCCTCCTTGATGAGCGTGCCCGGGGCATCCTCGAATGAGCTCAGAACCTCGATGACGACACCGTTGACCCAGCCCAGCTCGACCGCTCGAACCTGCATGACCTGGGCACCCTGGTGGGCCAGCTCGAGCATCTCCTCGTAGCTGATGACCGGGAGCTGGCGCGCCCGGGCGACGAGTCGCGGGTCGGCCGTGAAGATGCCCCGCACATCCGTGAAGATCTGGCAGCGGGTCGCCCGCAGGCTGGCCGCCAGGGCCACGGCCGTCGTGTCGCTGCCGCCGCGGCCGAGAGTCGTGATCTCGTCGTCATCGGCCGCCGCCGCGCTCTGGCCCTGGAAGCCGGCGACGATGACAACCTTGCCCGCCTCGAGCTCCGCCCGGACCCGGCGTGGCTCGATGCCGGCGATTCGCGCGCGGCCGTAGTGGCCGTCCGTCGTGATCCCGGCCTGCGGCCCGGTCAGGCTGATCGCCCGGACGCCGATCGCGTGGAGCGCCATCGACACCAGCGTCGCGCTCTGGTGCTCGCCGGTCGCCAGCAGGACGTCGAGCTCACGTGGATCCGGCTCGTCGGTGATCGCGGCGGCGAGGCCGAGGAGCTCGTCCGTCGCATCGCCCATGGCGGACACGATCACCACGAGGTCGTTGCCGGCCGTGCGCTCCCGGGCGATCCGGCGCGCGACGCGCTTGATCCGGTCGGCGTCCGCGAGGGACGAGCCGCCGAACTTCTGGACGACGAGAGGGGCTGGCATGGTGAGGCATTCTACCGTGCGGGTCGTCGCACTCCCCCGAACCCAGGTGAGGCGAGCGAGCGAAAGCGTCTAGGATGCCCGGATCGTCCGTGGCCGCACCCGGAGGCCAGCCATGTGTTTCGATCCCGACAGCCGGCCGCCCATCGTCCCGATCGCCGGTGGCGCGCTGGACTCCCGCCGGCTGGTCCTGACCGCCGCCGACGGCAACCGGCTGGCTGCCTTCGAGGCCCGCGCGACCGCACCGTCGGGTGCCTCGGTGCTGATCCTGCCCGACGTCCGCGGGCTTCATCCCTATTACGAGGAGCTCGCCCTTCGGTTCGCCGAGCACCGCGTGAACGCCCTGGCGATCGACTACTTCGGCCGCACCGCGGGCGTTGAGCCTCGCCCCGACACCTTCGAGTACCGGCCCCATGTCGACCAGACGACGTGGACGGGGCTCGAGTCCGACATCCGGGCGGGGGCCGAGGCGCTGCGGTCCGCCGACCCGGCGAGCAGACGCTTCAGCATGGGTTTCTGCTTCGGCGGCCGGCTTTCGTTCCTCGCGGCCACGCTGGGGCTCGACCTGGCCGGGGTGATCGGTTTCTACGGTCCCCCGCTCGGCTCGCACTACAGCGGCTCGCCGGCTCCGGCGGAGATCGCCAGCCAGATGCGCGGCAGCGTGCTCGGGTTGTTCGGTGGGGCGGATGCTGCGATCCCGGCCGAGTCGATCGACACGTTCGAGCGCGCGCTGTCAGCCGCCGGCGTGGATCACCGGCTCATCACCTACCCCGGCGCGCCGCACAGCTTCTTCGACCGGAAGGCGGCCGACTACGCCGAGGCGAGCGCGGCGGCATGGGACGAGGTCCTGCAGTTCGTACGCCAGCGGACGGACGGGACCACCTGACGCCGATCCGGGGCCGGGTGGCGATCCCGGGCCCGGCGGCGATCCTGGCGCCAGGCGCTCATTACGGCCATCGGCGAGGTGTCAATGGTCGCAAGCGTGCGCCCCGCGCACGGCGACGACCGTGTTGGGGGTCTCGAGGCGCCGAAGCGCCCTGGTCCGGGGCCGGATGAGGGTCTCGACCGCCCGAACGAGCGCCTGGCGCAATCCGGGCCGCGCGCCGGCGCGCCGGCCTGACGTAGAGGTCAGGCGCGAGCCAGGATTCGCGCTCCGGCGTTGCGTGGCTCGACGACCACCACCCGGCCGGGCAGGTCGGTCTCGGCCGCCGCGGCGGTGAAGGCCGCCTCGATGGCGGTGATGCCGGCCGGCGTGTCACTGAACGCCAGGATCGTCGACCCGGCTCCGGACAGGCAGGCGCCCAGGGATCCCGCCGAGCGCGCCGCCTCGACCATCCTGGGGAGCTGCGGGTAGACGGCCGCGCGATACGGCTCGTGGAGCCGGTCGAGGGTCAGCCGGCGCAGGAGGTCGTAGCGACCGGTGGCCAGGCCGGCGACGCCGACCGCGACCGCGCCGAGGTTGGCGACCGCGTCGGCGAGCGGCACGGTCGGCGGCAGGGCGGCTCGCATCGCGCCCGTCCCAAGCCGAAGGTCCGGAATGAACAGCACCGCGCGGAGGTCGCGTGGAGCGTCGAACCGGATGGCGTCGACGCCATCTGGCGACGCCGCCGAGACCACGAACCCACCGAGCAGGGCGGCGGCGGCGTTGTCGGGATGGCCCTCGATCTCGGTCGCCAGCCCGAGCAGCTCGGCCGTCGACAGTGGCTCGCCGGCGAGGGCGTTGCCAGCCAGCACGCCGGCCACCGTGGCCGCGGCCGAAGACCCGAGGCCACGCGCCAGCGGGATCTCGTTGCGCATGCCGATCCGCCAGCCGAGGCCCTCGGGCAGCTCGCCCCGAGCCCGGCGCAGGGTCGCCTCGAGGCCGCGGACGAAACAGTTCTGGCGATCCTCGCTGAGCTCGTTGCGTCCCTCGCCGTCCACGGTCAGCTCGATCTGGCCGCGACTCCAGACGCGCACCTCGAGCTCGATCCGGTTGACCATGGCAAGGGCAAGACCCACGCAGTCGTAGCCGGCGCCGAGGTTCGCCGACGAGGCCGGGACCTCGACGACCATGGAGCTCCCGTCGAGCTCGGCCAACCAGTGGGCGGCCACCTGACTCGCCTACCAGCCCAGGGCGACCGCGACCGCTGCCACGGTCGCGTCGACTTCGAGGAACGACGCCGCCTGCCGCTCGGCGGTCGTCGGGTCCTTGAGGCCGTGCCCGGTCAGGACGCAGACCACGAGGGCGTCGGGGTCCAGCTCGCGAGCCGCGGCGGCCCTGGTCACGCCGGCAACGCTGGCGGCCGAGGCCGGCTCGCAGAAGATCCCCTCCTGGCGCGCCAGGGCTCGATAGGCCGCCAGGATCTCGTCGTCGCTGACGGCGCCGATCCGCCCGCCGGAGGCGTCGCGAGCATCGGTGGCCTTGGTCCACGATGCCGGGTCGCCGATCCGGATGGCGGTCGCGACCGTCTCGGGGTGATCGATCCGGTGGCCGACCACCAGCGGTGCCGCACCGGCCGCCTGAAAGCCCCACATCCGTGGCGTGTCGCGGATCAGGCCGGCCTCGGCATAGTCGCGGAACCCCTGCCAGTAGGCGCTGATGTTCCCGGCGTTGCCGACGGGGATGGCCAGGACGTCGGGGGCACGACCCAGGTCGTCGCAGACCTCGAAGGCGGCCGTCTTCTGGCCCTCGATGCGGAACGGATTGACCGAGTTGACCAGGGTGACGGGATGGTCGTCCTGCTCGG
>JBGPIH010000126.1:0-9148 GCA_041484785.1 Candidatus Limnocylindria bacterium | reverse complement strand
GGGGCGCCGCTTCCACCTGACGACCTCGGTCGACGAGGCGCTGCGCGACGCCGACGTGGTCATGGCGCTGCGGATCCAGCGCGAGCGGATGGCGAGCGGGCTGCTGCCATCGCTGCGCGAGTACGCGGCGCGGTACGGGCTGACCCGCGAGCGCCTGGCGCTGGCGAAGCCAGAGGCGTTGGTGATGCATCCCGGTCCGATGAACGAGGGCGTGGAGATCGCCGCCGACGTGGCGGCCGGCAGCCAGTCGGTGATCACCGACCAGGTCGCCAATGGCGTGGCGGTCAGGATGGCTGTCCTCTTCCTGCTGGCCGGGACCCGGGTCCCGTCGTGACCGGCCGGGCGATCGACCTGGAGATCAGCCGGGCCTGGTTGGTCGATCCCGTGGCCGGGCAGCAGGGGCCGGGCGAGATCGTGGTCCGCGGCGGGGTGCTCGAAGCCGTCACCTGGCTGTCGGGCGCCGAGGCGGATGGCATCGGGCCGGAAGGAGTCGTCGTGGCACCCGGATTCATCGACCTGCACGTGCACCTGCGCGAGCCCGGCAACGAGGACGCCGAGACCGTGGCGTCCGGGCTCGCAGCCGCCGGACACGGCGGCTTCACCACGGTCTGTGCGATGCCGAACACGGATCCGGCACTGGACGAGCCGAGTGTCCTGGCGCGCATCCTGGCGGCCGCCGCGGCCTCCGGCTCGCCGGTCGAGCTCCTCGCGCACGGGGCGGTGACGGTCGGTCGGGCAGGGGAGCGGCTGGCAGCCATCGGCGAGCTGGCCGATGCCGGGGTGGTCGGCTTCTCCGACGACGGCTCACCGGTTCGCTCGGCCCCGATCCTTCGGGCGGCCCTCGCCTACGCGGGCGCCCTCGGCCTGCCGATCGTGGACCACGCCGAGGATTCGTCCCTGACCGCCGGGGCCGAGGCGAACGACGGCTACGTGTCGACGGTGCTGGGGCTGCGCGGCTGGCCGGCGGCCGCCGAGGAGTCGGCCGTGGCCCGCGACCTGGCCGTCCTGGCGGACGTGGTTCGGGACGTCCCCGGCGCTCGGCTGCACCTCACCCACCTCTCGACCGCCGGTGCGCTCGAGTCCGTCAGGCGGGCAAAGGCCAACGGGCTGCCGGTGACCTGCGACGTGACGCCGCACCACCTGGCGCTGACCGACGAATGGGTCGCCGGTGCCCGGCGATGGGCGTGGGAGGCGAGCGCCGACCCGTGGGTGGACGGGGCGCTCGTGGGCCCGCCCTACGCGACCTCGCTCCGGGTCAACCCACCGTTGCGGGCGCCCGCGGATGCCGCGGCCTGCCTCGCGGCGCTCCTCGACGGCACCGCGGACGCCGTCGTCACCGACCACGCCCCGCACACCGAGGTCGACAAGGCGGTCGAATTCGGCCAGGCCGCCAACGGGATCAGCGGCGTCGAGACCGCGCTGGGGGTGCTGCTGGCGGCCGTGGATGCCGGCCGGCTGCCGCTCGTCACGGCGATAGCGGCGCTGACAACCGGCCCGTGGAGCATCCTGGCAGGCCGGTCCCGGCGGTCAGGTGCCGGCCTGGCCGAGGGTTCGAGGGCCGATCTCGTCGTCTTCGATCGCTCCGAGTCGTGGACGGTGACGCCCGAGTCGCTCGCCTCGCGCGGCAAGAACTCGCCACTGATCGGACACGAGTTGCCGGGTCGCGTTCTCCTGACCGTGGCGGACGGTCGGCTGGCCTACGAGGCTCCCGAGGCCTGATCCACCAGCACCGCCCGTCACCGTGCGGCAGATTCAGGCTGCCCGTCGCAACGGCGAGACGCGGCACCGGCCCACTGGCTACCCTTCGGCGATGGGCAGCGCCACCGTCAACCCGGACTTCGAGCGACGGTCGTTCTGGCAGGCCACCATGCCCGCCCTGCCCGACCGGGCCGGCCGGGCGCTTCCGGACGTGGCCGACGTCGTGGTCGTCGGTGGCGGCTACACCGGGATCAACGCGGCGCGCGAGCTGGCGCGTCGCGGGGTCAAGGTCACCCTGCTCGAGGCCGAGAACCTCGGCTTCGGCGCCTCCACCCGCAACGGCGGGATCGTCCATGCCGGCTACAAGTGGGGTCCGCGCGAGCTGATCGCCCGCTACGGCGACGACACCGGGCGAGCCCTCTTTCGCGAGGCCCTGGACGGCTACGAGACCGTGAAGCGCCTGATCGCGGACGAAACGATCGACTGCGACTTCCGCGAGCGTGGCCACCTGGAGCTCGCCTATGCGCCATCACACGTCAAGGAGCTCCACCACGCCCAGGCGAACCTCGCGTCGATGGGCATCGACACGACCGTGGTCCCGCGCGAGCGGATCCGCGAGGAGATCGGTTCGGACGCCTACTACGCTGCCCTGGTCGTGCCGAACAGTGGCCTGCTCCACCCCGGCCGCTATTTCGCCGGTCTCGCCGCCGCCGCCGATCGTGCCGGCGCGGATCTGCACGAGCGCGTCCGTGCCCGCACGATCCGTCGCCAGGCGGACGGCCGGTTCGTCGTCGAGACCGAGCGAGGGGCAATCCTCGCGCGCGACGTGTTCGTCGCCACGAACGGCTACACGGACGGCGTGGCGCCGACCCTCCGCCGCAGGATCATCCCGATCGGGAGCTACATCATCGCCAGCGAGCCGCTTCCGGAGGACCTCGCCGGCGAGCTGTCGCCCAACGGGCGCTCCTTCTTCGACACCAAGAACTTCCTCTACTACTGGCACGTCTCGGCGGATCGCCGGATGATCTTCGGCGGGCGGGCGAGCTTCATGCCCACATCGATCGACCACACCGCGGCGATCCTCCACCGCGGGCTGCTCGAGGTCCATCCGCAGCTGGCCGGCTATCGGATCGACTACGCCTGGGGCGGCAACGTCGGGTTCACCTTCGACCGGATGCCGCACGTCGGCCGGACCCCCGACGGCGTGGCTTACGCCATGGGCTGCTGCGGCACCGGCGTGGCGCTCATGACCCACCTCGGCACGAAGGTCGGGGAGTGGCTCGCCGGCGGGGAGCCACCGGCGCTGAGCCGGCTCCCGTTCCCGCTGGTCCCCGCGCCGTACGAGGGCCGACCCTGGTTCCTGCCGCTCGTCGGCGAGTGGTTTCGGCTTCAGGACCGGCTGGCGGCTCGCGGCCAGGATTGATCGGCGAGGGCGCGCAGGGTCGCCAGCAGGCGATCGACGTCGGCCTCCGTGGACAGGTAGTTGACGATCCCGGCTCGGAGATAGGTCGCGCCGCGCAGGCGGGTCGTGGTGAGCCACCCGTCGCCGGAGGTTTCGAGCGCGGCCTGCAGGTGGTCCTGATGGGCGTCCAGCTCGCCCGGCGGCAAGGCCATGGCGACTTCCCGGCCGCCCGGCAGGTGCCGGAAGCAGACCACGGACAGCTCCGGGACCTCGGGGACTGCCTCGAAGTCGTCGGCCTCGGCGCAGCGGCGAGCGAGGTGGGCAGCGAGGTCGTCGGTCGCCTCGATCAGGCGACCGAATCCGTGCGTCCCCAGGTGCTTCCAGGACATCCAGAGCTTCAGGGCGCGCCACCGGCGGGTGCCTTCGAAGCTCAGCTTGTAGAAGTTCAGCTGGTCCGCGTCGTCGGCGTGGGCGTCGTCGCTCGCCGGGTTCGCGGCAGCGCGCTCGCCGCCGCGGTAGTACTCCGGCGCACGGCCGCCGAACGCCTCCGCCAGATGCGTCCCGTCCCGGACGACCAGGCCGCCGATGTCGTAGGCCTGGAAGAACCACTTGTGGGGGTCTACGGTGATCGAATCGGCCCGCTCGAGGTCCGCCACTCGACCGGCGTCGCGGTCCGACAGCCTCGCGGCGCCACCGTACGCCGCGTCCACGTGGAGCCAGAGGTCCTCCGCCGCGGCAACGTCGGCAAGCTCGCCGATGGCGTCGATCGACCCGGTGTTCGTGGACCCGGCGACGGCGGCGATGGCGAACGGCGTCAGGCCCACCGCCCGGTCGCGGGCCACGGCCGCCGCAACTGGACCGCCGCGCAGGTGGAAGGCGGCGTCGGACGGGATGACCGCGAGCGTTTCGGACGGGAATCCCAGCTCGTCGAGCGAGCGCGCGATCGAGAAGTGGGTCTGGTCGGAGGCGTAGACCCGGACGCCCTCGAGCAGCGCGCCTCGTGGCAGTCGCCCGGCACCCAGGATCCGTCCGAGGTGGATGTCACGAGCAAGGGTCATGCCCATGAAGTTGGCCATCACGCCGCCGGACGTGAGCAGGCCGAAGGCGTCAGGCCCGTACCCGACCAGGTCGCACAGCCAGCGCACCACCTCCTCCTCGACGAAGGCAGCCAGCGGACCGGCGTGCCAGACGTCCACGCCCTGGTTGGCCATCTGGGCGAGCAGCTCGCCCATCATCGAGATCGGCAGCGGGGGCGGCGTGAAGTAGCCGAACTGGCGCGGATGTTGCGAGTTCATCTGGCCGCCCGCGAGCCGCGATCGGAACTCCTCCAGGATCGCCGCCGACGGCGTGGGATCGAGGGGAGCGGCGGACGGCCCCGGGTCCGCTCCGTAGAACGAGCGGCGCGCGGCCTCGTACCCGGACGGCGCGCCCATCGCCCGGTCCATGGCATGGTCGTACAGGAAGTCGAGCGCCGCCGCCCAGGTCGCTGCCCCGAGCCGCTCGAGCGAGCCGCGCGAGGCGGTCTCATCGCGGTAGCCGATCAGCTCGGGTTCCGGATGCCAGGCGAATCGCGCGAGGTACGCATCGAGGTCGGCGGGCGCGGGCGGGCGGGCGGGCTCGGGCTCGTTGGACATGGTCCGGATGGTAGCGGCTCGACTGGTGGAGACGGAGGAACGGCCGAAGCACCCGGGACTCACGAGCCACGCGATGGTTACTGACAGATGGTCTTCAGGCGGGCGTTCGTCCACGATTGCCGAGCCGGCGTGGCGAGCCTTGAGCGTGGCATACGGCTTCGCGCGCGCGATTCCCTCGGCAAATGCTCTATCTGGCGACCAAATGACGGAATCCCGCTGACGAATGCCCGCTTGGCGAGCATCTGCCGGAAATCGGCTCGCCCGCCTGACCGTCGCCCGCCCGACCAT
This sequence comes from Candidatus Limnocylindria bacterium, assembly GCA_041484785.1. Lineage (GTDB taxonomy): Bacteria > Chloroflexota > Limnocylindria > Limnocylindrales > CSP1-4 > SPCO01. Next base: position 4,126 of record JBGPIH010000126.1, on the reverse strand, counting down.
GGCCCGCCGTATCTTGTCCTCGATGACCGACGACGACGACCGAGCCCGGCTCGATGCCCACCTTCAGGGCCTCGGCGTGCCCTATGAGCTCTTCCCATGCGATCCGGCGCTGGCGGACACGGCCGCCTTCTGCGCCGCGTACGGTTTCGACCCCGAGGATTCCGCGAACACCATCGTGGTCGTCGGCAAGTCGGACCCGCCTCGCTTCGCCGCCTGCGTCACCCTCGCGCCGTATCGGCTGGACGTGAATCGGGCGGTCCGCGACCGGCTGGGAACGCGGAAGGCATCGTTCGCGCCGGCCGAGGCCACGGCCGCCCTCACCGGCATGCAGATGGGTGGCGTGACCGTCTTCGGCCTTCCACCCGATCTCCCGATCTGGGTGGACGTGCGGGTCATGGCCCGCGAACGGATCATCCTGGGTGGCGGATCGCGCTCCTGGAAGGTGATCTCGACACCGGCGATCCTGCGCGCACTCCCGGGCATGGAGGTCGTCCAGGGGCTCGCCACGGACCCGCGCACGCCCTGAGGCGGACTCCCGTATTGTTCCCTTCCGTGACCGACCCCGCCCCGGACCCCACGACGACCCCGGGGCCAGCTCCCGATCCTGTGGCCGACCCCAATGCCGACCCCACACCGCCGCGCCAACCGCGAGCCACGGGCCCGGTCCAGTACCGCGGCGAGGAGCTCCAGCCGGAGCGTGGCCCCGGTCTCGGCTGCTTTCGATTCCAGCTGGTCGTCCTGGCGGTCTTCGTGGTCCTGACGCCGCTGAGCGTCACGTGGGGATGGGCCCCTGCCGTGAGCGCCGGGCTGCTCTTCACCGTGATCGCCCTGCTGCTGGTCACGGGCCAGACGATCATCTTCCTGCTCCGCCTCGTCGCCGCCGATCGCCGCGGCCGCCGCCGCCCCCTGGCGAGCGAGACCAGGACCGTGGGCGAGCTCGAGGATTCGGCAGCGCCACCGGCCGAGCCGGCGGCAGCACCGGCCGAGCACGAAGGCCCCGTGCAACAATAGGGGCGGGTCGCCCTGTGGCGGCCCATCGTCGAGGGAGGATCGCAAGAATCGTGCCGGTGCTCGCGACCTACTTCAGCGTCCGCCGTGGCCGTGACCCGTTCTTCAAGTTCTTCATGCGCACGATCTTCCCCAGGCAGGTGAAGGAGTACGAGCAGCGCTTCGGCATCCGCTTCATCGGCTGGTTCAATGTCGCCCACGGCTGGGACTTCGACAACGTGATCCTGCTTGACCTTCCCGACTACGCCACACTCGACCGCCTGGAGGCCGACGAAGGCACCCGGGTGCTGGGCCACCGGGCCGGCGAGTGGATCTTCGAACGCCATCACTCGATGTTCCTGCGCGAGCGGATGGGCCCCGATCTCGAGTACCACCCGTAGACTTCCCGACAGCACGGAGGCGACCACATGGACAGCCACAACGACCTGCTCGGGGAGCTCGCAGCAGACGCCGCCCTCGAACGGGCCGACTTCATCCGCCAGTCCGCCGAACAGCTCCACCACTTCCTCGACCATCACCGCGATCGGATCTCCGCGCTGGGCGGTCTGACCCTGATCGACGAGGAGCCGGACTACCTGTCGATCGCACCAGACCTGACGTTCCGCAGTCGAAGTCGTTACCTGGACGACGAGACCGGCGAGTGGGTCAGCGAGACCGAGGTGGTCGAGTCGGCGTCCGAGCTGGTCGAGCTGTACAACCCGGCCGACATCTACGCCGCATTCAGCGAGGCCGCTCGCGAGGCGGCCGGGATGCCGCCCGAGCCAACGGCCGAGGGTGAGCTCCTCGAGAGCGCCGGAATCTCGCCGGAGGAGACGATCACCCTCGGCGAGGATCCATATGCGGCGGCCGCCGACTCGTGGGCGGCCGGCCAGCCGATCTCCCTGACCGAGGACGACGATGAGTCGGCCGCGCGGCGCCTCTACGACCTGGCGCTCGAATACCAGGAGCGAAGCCAGCAGAACGAAGCGCGCCTGCTCGAGGACTTCGAGTCGGCGTCGGCAGGCCTGATCTCGGTCATCGGCGACCTGATCATCGTCGACGACGACGACGAGCGGTTGACCCTGACGGCCGGCGGGACCTTCAAGGCAGAGGTCATCCCCGAGGACTCCGAGGAAACCTGGCGAACGCTCGACGGCGCGGAGGAGCTGGTCGAGTTCTACGATCCGACCGACGTCTTTGGCGACCTGGCCGATGCCCTTGCCGAGGCCTTCCCGAACGTTGCGCCCGACGCCGAGCGGGCGGCGGCCGGCCCGGCTGGTGAGGGTCCTGCCACGGCCGACGACGAGCCCGCCGGCGAAGGCGGCACAGAGGACGAGCCCAGCGCGTGACGATGGCGCTGGCGGCAGCGGAGCTGGTCGACAGTCGCGAGATTCTGCCTGGCCAGTGGCTCCAGTCGTACCACGCCCCGGACCTGGCCCGCGGGTCGCGGGCCGGCCAGTTCGTCCACGTCCGGACCGGCGATTTCTCCGGGATGGTCCTGCGCCGGCCGTTCTCGCTGAACACGACAGATCCATCAACGGGCGTGGTGACGATCCACTTCCGGGTCGTCGGACGCGGCACGGAATGGTTCGCGAGACTGCGGCCCGGCGACCAGATCGACCTGCTCGGGCCGCTCGGGCGCCCGTTCGAGGTTGACCCACGCAGCCGGCATCTGCTGTTGATCGCCGGCGGACTCGGGATTGCCGGGGTCCGGATGCTGGCCGACGAGGCGATCCGGGCCGGCCGCCAGGTGACGCTCCTGTTCGGGGCGGCATCGGCGCGCGAGGTCTATCCGTCGAGCCTCCTGCCCGACGAGGTGGAATACGTCGTGGCGACCGACGACGGCACGCTCGGCCGCCACGGGTTCGTGACCGAGCTGGTGGCTGAGTACGAGGCCTGGGCCGATCAGGCCTTTGCCTGCGGACCGGCCCCCATGCTGGCCGCCCTCGCCCGCCTCGCGGTGGGCCGGCGCGACCGGCTCGGCGTGGCGAAGCTGGGTCGCAAGCGAGGCGGCGGCAAGGCGGACCCGGCCGGCTCGCCGGCCGCGCGCCGCAAGGCCTTCCTGCAGGTGTCGATGGAGCAGAACATGGGTTGCGCCGTGGGCGCCTGTCTCGGTTGCGTGGTGATGACGACCTCCGGGACGCCCCAGCGAGTCTGCCGCGAGGGGCCGGTCTTCGCGTCCGACGAGATCGCCTGGGACGGTGGCTGGTGAGGGCGAGGCTGGCTGCTTGAAGCCGAAGCGACGCGCCATGACCTCGCCCGGCCGCCCCGCCGCCCCCCGACGGCCGCCGGCGCCCGCCGAGCGCGGGAAGACGCGGGGCGTCGTGCCCGTGTCGCGCCCCGCGGCGACCGCGCTCCAGATCCCGCCCGGCGAGGTTGATCTCTCGGTCGAGATCGGGCGCGGGCTCGTCCTGCCAAATCCGATCCTCGTGGCGTCGGGGACGTTCGGGTACGGGATCGAGTACGGCGACGTCGTCGATGTGAACCGGCTCGGCGGAATCTGCTGCAAGGGCACCACCCTCAAACCGCGGATCGGCAACCCGCCGCCGCGGGTGACGGAGACGCCGGGCGGCATGCTCAACTCCATCGGCCTCCAGAACCCGGGCGTGGACGCCGTCATCGAGAAGTACGCCGACGTCTGGGCGACCTGGCGGGCGCCAGTGCTGGTCAACGTGGCGGGCGAGTCGGTCCACGACTACGTCGAAGTCGCCCGCCGGCTCGACGGCGTGCCCGGCGTCGCCGGCATCGAGCTCAACATCAGCTGCCCGAACGTCGGGCAGGGCGGTCTCCAGTTCGCCATCGATGCCGGAGCCGCCGGCGAGGTCACGGCTGCCGTGCGCCGGGTCACCGACCTCCCGCTGCTGGTCAAGCTGTCACCGAATGTCGCCGACATCCGGCCGATCGCCCGGGCCATTGCCGACGCGGGCGCCGACGCGCTGACCGCGATCAACACGCTGTCGGGGATCGCCGTCGGGCCGCGACGGGATCGGCCGTTGCTCGGCAACATCTACGGAGGGTTGAGCGGGCCGGCCATCAAGCCGGTCGCCCTGCGCATCGTCTACGAGGCGGTCCAGGCCGTGAGCATCCCGGTGATCGCCATCGGCGGCGTGACCGAGCTCGCCGACGTCCTCGACTTCCT
>JBGPIH010000125.1:0-9194 GCA_041484785.1 Candidatus Limnocylindria bacterium | reverse complement strand
GGTCTCGGCGCTGGACGTCTCGATCCAGGCCCAGGTGCTGAACCTCCTCAAGCAGCTCCAGCGCGAGCTCGGTCTGACCTACCTGTTCGTCGCCCACAACATGGGCGTCGTCGAGCACATCAGCGACCGGGTCGCGGTGATGTACCTGGGCCGGATCGCCGAGCTCGCCGACGCCGACGACCTCTTCCGCAAGCAGGAGCACCCCTACACCGAGGCGCTGATGTCGGCGATCCCGATCCCCGATCCCCTGCTGCGCCGCCAGCGGGTGATCCTGCGCGGCGACGTGCCGAGCCCGGTGAACCCGCCGACGGGGTGCCGCTTCCATCCGCGCTGCCAGCTCCGCCAGACCCTCGGCTCACCGGCGATCTGCGCCGAGGTCGTGCCCCCGCTCATCCAGCTCGACGGCGACCACCTGTGCGCCTGCCACTTCCGGCAGCCGTCATCCGCGAGCTCCTGAAGGGATCGCCCGGCTCCATCGCCGCGGACGTGGTCCCAGTCGGCGTGTCAGCCGGCGGTGCCGGCCGTTCCGTTTCCGGTGTCGCCCGGCTTCTCAGTGACCGAGGCGAGGGCGTTCGCGGGCGTCCCACGGCGGACCTGGTTCACATCGATGTGCGCGATTCCAACGTCGGTCTTGAGCGCTTCGTCGGCCCAGTGACACGCCGCCCGGTGGTCGGTGGTCAGAACCTTGAGCGGCGGGTCGATCGTCCGGCAGTTCTCCGGCTTGCCCAACCGCTCGTACAGCCAGCAACGGGTGTGGAAGCGACAGCCGGGCGGCGGGTTGACCGGGCTCGGGACGTCGCCCTGGAGGATCACTCGCCGGCGCTTTCGCTCGGAGACCGGGTCCGGGACGGGCACCGCTGACAGCAGTGCCCGGCTGTATGGGTGACCCGGAACGGTGTACACGAGATCGGGTGGCCCGATCTCGACGATCTTGCCGAGGTACATGACCGCCACCCGATCGCTGATGTGCTTCACCACCGACAGGTCGTGGGCGACGAACAGGTAGGTCAGCCCCAGCCGGTCGCGAAGGTCGGTCAGGAGGTTCAGGACCTGGGCCTGGATCGAGACGTCGAGGGCCGAGATCGGCTCGTCGCACACGATGAACTCGGGTTCCACCGCGAGCGCTCGGGCGACCCCGATGCGCTGACGCTGGCCGCCCGAGAACTCGTGCGGATAGCGCTTGACGTAGTTCGGATCGAGCCCGACGAGCCTCAGCAGGTCGGCCACCCGCTGCCGCTTGGCATCCCCCTCGGCCAGCTTGTGGGTCTCGATCGGCTCGCCGATGATCGAGCCGACCGTCATCCGCGGGTCGAGCGAGCCGTATGGATCCTGGAAGATGATCTGCATCCGGCGGCGCATCTTCCGGAGCGCACCGGGCTTGAGGGTCGCCAGATCCACACCGTCGAAGCGGACTGTCCCGCCAGTGGGTTCACGGAGCCGGATCATGGCCCGGCCGATCGTGCTCTTGCCGCAGCCTGACTCGCCGACGAGACCGAGGGTCTCTCCGCGGCGGACCTCGAACGTCACGTCGTCGACGGCCTTGACCGTCCCCTTGACCGTCTTGAAGATGCCGGCCCGGATCGGGAAATAGACCTTCAGGTCGTCGACTTCGACGACGTTCTTGGTGTCGTGCGTCCGGATGGTGGGGGCGGTGCCCGCGGTGGCGGTCAACTGATCCACCCGCCTGGCTCGGTTGCCCAGCAGCGCGCCAGGTGACCCTCACCGGCCCGAACCGTCAGCTCCGGTTCGTCCTCGCGGCAGACGTCCCGCACATACCGGCAGCGCGGGCCAAAGCGACAGGCGTCGGGCGGGGAGATCAGCAATGGCGGCATTCCCTCGATGGTCCGCAGCTTGGCTCCCCGGATGTCGTCGATCCGCGGCAGCGAGTCGAGCAAGCCCCAGGCGTAGGGCATCCGCGGGTTCTCGAACATGTCGTCCACCGTCGCGGTCTCGACGATCCGGCCGGCGTACATCACGTTGACCCGATGGCACATCCCGGCGGCGATCCCCAGGTCGTGGGTGATCAGCAGGACGGCGGTCCCGAACTCGGACGACAGCGTCTGGATCAGCTCCAGGATCTGGGCCTGGATGGTCACGTCGAGCGCGGTCGTCGGCTCGTCGGCCAGCAGCAGCTTTGGATCGCAGGACAGGGCGATCGCGATCATCACGCGCTGGCGCATCCCACCCGAGAACTGGTGCGGGTAGTCCTTGAGCCGATCGGCCGGCCGCGGGATGCCGACCTTGGCGAGCAGCTCCACGATCCGATCGCGCGCCGCCTTCTCCGAGAGGCCCATGTGCTCCCGGATCGACTCGCCGATCTGGTAGCCGATGGTCAGGGTCGGGTTGAGGCTGGTCAGCGGGTCCTGGAAGATGAACCCGATCTCCTTGCCCCGCAGCTTGCGCATCGCCTCGTTGCTGAGTGAAAGGACATCGATCCCATCGAACAGGATCTGGCCGGCCACGATCTTGCCTGGCGGGTCCGGCACCAGCCGCGCGATCGAGAGGGCCGTCACGCTCTTGCCGCAGCCGGACTCGCCGACCAGGCCGAGCGTCTCTCCGTAGTCGACGTCGAAGCTCACGTCATCCACGGCCTGGATGATCCCGTCGGCGGTGAAGAACTGCGTCTTCAGGCCACGGACCTCGAGCAGCTTGTCGGCCTTGCGCACGACGCCCGCGCTGGTCAGGGCATCGGAGCGTGAGCGCCGAACCTCGTCCGGTGACAGCTCGATGATGGATGGCAGGTCGGCCGCGGGGACATCCCCCTCGGGTCGTTCCACCTACTGCTTGCCCTTGAGCTTCGGATCGAGGGCGTCCCGCAGGCCGTCGCCCAGGAAGGTGAAGCCGATCAGGGCCAGCGCGATCGCGACTGCCGGGAACAGCACGAGATGCGGATCGCCTCGGACGTACTTCTCACCGTCGGCGATCAGGCTGCCCCAGGACGCTCGCGGCGGCTGGACGCCGACCCCGATGAACGCCAGGGTCGCTTCGGCCAGGATCGCGCTCGGGATCCCCAGGGTGACCGCCACGATGATCGGGCTGATGCCGTTCGGCAACAGATGGCGCACGACGATGCGCCGGTCGGACACGCCGATCGCTCGGGCAGCCTCCACGAACTCGGTCTCCTTCAGTGCCAGGATCTGGCCACGAACGAGGCGGGCTACCGTCACCCACGAGACAAGACCGATCGCGACGAACACGAGGAACAGGCCATCGAGCGCCTGCCCGAAGGCCGTCTCGCGGAAGGCGACCGACAGCAGGATGATGAACAGCAGGTCGGGAAAGGCGTAGATGACGTCGACGAACCGCATCAGCGCGTTGTCAAGTCGTCCGCCGAACCAGCCCGCGAGCGCTCCGATCGGCACGCCGATCCCGAGGATGACGATCTGGACGACGAACGCGACGGTCACGCTGATCCGGGCACCGTCGAGCATCCGGCTGAGCAGGTCGCGTCCCAGGCTGTCCGTCCCGAAGAGGTGGCCCGGCGAGAACGGCGGCAGCGGCCGGTTGCCGTTCGCGAAGATCGCCTGCAGGTCCTGGACCTTGTAGTCCCACGGGGCAACGATCGGTCCGAACAGCCCGGCGCTCAACAGCAGGATGACCAGCACCAGCCCGAGGATCGCCAGCCGATTCTTGCGCAGCCGGCCGAACGCGTCGCTCCACAGGCCGGCGCTTTGCTTCGGCTTGGCCAGCCGACCCTCGAGGACGGTTGCGTTCGTGGCCATCTGGAGCTCCTAGCTGTACCGGATCCGGGGGTCGATGTACGCGTACAGCACGTCAACGATGACATTGAGGAAGGCGACGGCAAACGCATAGAGCATCGTCATGGCCATCAGCAGGCTGTAGTCACGCGTTCCGATGGCGGTGATGTAGTAGCGGCCGATGCCGGGGATCGCAAAGATGGTCTCGATGATGAACGAGCCGGTCACCAGGAAGGCAAGGATGGGACCGAGGATCGTCACGACTGGGATGAGTGCGTTCCGGACCATGTGCCGGATGACCACCGCACGATTGCGCAGGCCCTTGCTCTGCGCGGTCCGGATGTAGTCCTTGCGGGTCACCTCCAGCATGGACGCTCTGGTATACCGGGCGATCTGGGCGATCGGAAAGCCGGCCAGGGCGATCGTCGGCAGGACCCAGTACTGGGGTCCCTTCCAGCCACTGGTCGGGAACCATCTGAGTTGAACGGCAAAGAAGACGATCAGCAGAATGGCCAGCACGAAGCTGGGCGTGGCAATGCCCACGACCGAGACACTCGTCGACAGGTAGTCGGGCCAGCGATTGTGGCCGAGGGCGGCGAAGATCCCGAGAGGGATCCCAACCAGCACCGCCAGGATGAACGCCATCACGCCGAGCTGGACAGTCGTCCCGATCCCGTCGGCAACGATGTTGTTGACCGTTCGGTCCTGGTAGCGGTACGACGGACCAAGGTTGCCCTGGACGAACCCGCCGGCCCAGTTGATGTACTGGGAATAGAGCGGCTGATCCAGCCCATATTGGGCGTTGAGCCGAGCCTGCACGCCCTCTGGCAGCCGCTTGTCACGATCCCACGGCCCGCCCGGCACCGAGTGCATGAGGATGAACGTGATGATCGAGACCGTGAACAGCACCGGGATGATCCAGAGGATACGTCGGGCTATGAAGGTGATCACGGCTGGTCTCGGCTATCGAGGTTAGGTGAGGGATGCGGTGGGGCCGGCCCTTGGGCCGGCCCCACCGGCACTGATCGCCGTGGGCGACTAGTGCTTCAGGATCTGAATCGTCTCCCAGAACTCTTCCCCTGGCGACACCGAATCGGAGCCGGTGGAGATCAAGCCGGACACGTACGGGGCAACCTCGTACGTCGTCGTGCCATAGCGCAGCGGCAGGATGGCGGCATCGTTGATCAACAGCGTCTGCGCCTGGTTGTAGAGGGCGACCTGCTTGTCCTGGTCGGGCTCGGCTGCCGCCTGCTTGATCAGGGCGTCGAAGTCCGGGTTGCAGTACTGGCTGTCGTCGTTGCCACCATGGCAGGTGAACAGACCGTTGAGCTGGTTGTTGGCGTGCGGGTAGTCGGCACCCCAGCCGTCGCGGGCGAGGTCGTACTGACCGGCCGTTCGCTGGGTCAGGAAGACGCTGAAGTCGCTGCCGATCTGCTCGGTCTGCAGGCCGAATGCCTGTCGCCAGGCCTCGGCCAGGAAGGCGACCCGCGGCTCGTGGCCCGCACCGGTATTGAAGCCGAACTTCAGCTTGCCGAAATCGGCCGCGCTGGTCTTGCCGAGCGCCTTGAGGGCCGCATCCATGTGGGTCTTGGCCGAGGCGAGATCAAAGGGGTATGGATTGAGGTCGGGCTGGTAGCCCGGGATCCCCGGCATCACGAAGCTGTTGGCGACCTGGCCGACGCCGGCGAACGTGGCGTTGATGAGCGCCTGCTTGTCGATTGCCTGGGTCAGGGCGATCCGGAAGTCCTTGTTGGCCGTGGGGCCGGGCGTCTTGAACGACGCCAGCTTCGGGTCCTGGAAGTTGTTGTAGACGTAGTAGTCGATCGCAAACCGCGCGACCTGAAGGACCTGCGGACCGAGGACCGGATCGGCCATCACGCGCTGGATATCCGGGCTGGGCGTCTGGGTCATGTCCAGCTCGCCGGCCTCGAAGGCCGCCTGGTCGGAGGCCGGATCGGAGCGGAGGAAGAAATGGAGCTCGGTCAGGGTCGGCTTGACGTCGCCCCACCAGTTCGGGTTCGGCTTGAGCACGAGCTCGGTGTTGTGGGTCCACGAGTCGAGAACGAACGGACCGGAGCTGACGAAGTTGCCTGCCTCGGTTGCGTTCGCGCTGGTGATCCACTTCTCCTCGATCGGAACGAACACCCACAAGGTCAGCGCCGTCAGGAAATAGGACGCCGCCGTATTCAGCTTGATGACGAACGTCTTGTCGTCCGGCGCGGACAAGCCGAGCTTGTCGAGCGCGGCCTGGATCGTGGCGTCGCTCGGAGCGGGATCCGCGCCGGCCATCGCCAGCAGGTCCGGGGCGCCGTCGATCTCAGCCGTGACGTACGAATAGGGAGCTGCGGTCCGCGGGTCGATGAGGCGCTTGAAGCTGTACAGGAAATCGCCGGCGACGATCGGGTCGCCGTTGCTGTATTTCGCATCGCGAAGATGGAAGGTGATCGTCTTGGCGTCGGGCGAGATGTCCCACGAGGACGCCAGCCCCGGCACGACCTTGAGGTCCTTGTCGAAGTAGACCAGGCCGCGGACGAGGCCGCGGAGGACCGTGATCGAATTCGAGTCCTGGGCCTTGTTCGGATCCAGGGTCGGCGGTTCACCCTGAGCGGTAACGTTGAGGATCTGATCCGCGGCGAGGTTCGACTCCGTCGCGGCTGGCGCCGACTCCGCCGGCACCGAGGCTCCCGGCTCAGTTGATGCTGCCGGTGGAGCCGATGTAGCTGTGGCACCGCCGCAGGCCGCCACGATGATGGCGACACTGGCCAGGATGCCGAAGAGACGCTTCTGCATGAACTGTCCTCCGAAACGGGTGTGAACCCGATATCTCCCCGCAACCGCGGCTCGGGCCGGGCCCTGTGGACGCCGTGACGATTCGCTCAGCTTCCGGACCAAGCCTCCCGCTCGGTGCGGTCGTGGGGCGAGCGGCAGCGGCAGCACGGTTCAAGTCGGTGCGCTGTTGGGTACTATCTACAGCCCTTCACCGACTGTCAACTTCCTCCCTAACAAACGTTCGTATGGCAAACCTTGCGCTCGCGGCTTCAGTCCGGGCATGGGGTTTCGGCCCCGCCCATCGACCGCCAGCGCAGGTTCGGATGACGTGCCGCGGTCGCCTCGTCGAGACGCCTGACCGGGGCGGTGTGCGGGGCTCCCATCACCAGTTCCGGCGACGCCTCGGCCTCGGCGGCGATGGCGATCAGGGCATCGGCAAACGCGTCGAGCGTCTCGACCGATTCGGTCTCGGTCGGCTCGATCAGCATGGCCTCGTCGACGATCAGCGGGAAGTAGATCGTGGGTGGGTGGTACCCGTAGTCGATCAACCGTTTGGCGATATCCAGGGTCCGGACGCCGGTCCGCTTCTTGATCGTCGATGCCGAGGCCACGAACTCGTGCTTGCAGGCCCGGTCGTGCGGGATGTCATAGGTCCCCGCGAGGCGCGACATGAGGTAGTTGGCCGCCAGGACCGCGTCGTCGCTGACCTCCCGAAGACCGGCCGCACCGTGCGCTCGAATGTAGGTGTACGCGCGGACGAGGACACCGGTATTGCCGGCATAGCTGCGCATCCGCCCGATCGAGGTGGATCGTTCGCCGGTCCGCTCCAGGCGGAAGGTGCCGTCTGGTTCGCGCAGGACCCGCGGCTCCGGCAGGTACGGCAGGAGGGTCTCGCCTACCCCGACCGGCCCGGCTCCCGGGCCGCCGCCGCCGTGCGGCGTCGAGAAGGTCTTGTGGACGTTGAAGTGCATGACGTCGAAGCCGGCCTCGCCCGGCTTGAACCGCCCGAGGATCGCGTTGAGGTTGGCGCCGTCCATGTACGCCAGGGCGCCGACGTCGTGGACCGCGAGGAGCAGCTCCCCGATCCGGGCCTCGAACAACCCCAGGGTCGACGGATTGGTGATCATGACGGCCGCCGTGCGCGGTCCCAGCGCCGCGCGGAACGCGTCGAGGTCAACCCCGCCATCCGCGGCCGACGGGATCGTCACGGTCGTGTACCCGGCCATCGACGCGGTCGCCGGGTTCGTCCCGTGGCTCGAGTCCGGGACCAGGACCTGATCGCGCACGGCGTCGCCGTGCGCCCGGTGGTAGGCACGGATCATCAGGATCCCGGTCAGCTCACCCTGTGCGCCGGCCGCCGGCTGGAGGCTGACCGCGCGCATGCCGGAGATCTCGGCCAGCGCGCCTTCGAGCTCGAAGAGCATCTGGAGTGTGCCCTGCGCGGCGGCATCCGGAGCCAGCGGATGGAGATCGGCGAAGCCCGGCAGCCGGGCCGCCCACTCGTTGAGCTTCGGGTTGAACTTCATGGTGCACGAGCCGAGCGGGTAGAACCCTGTGTCCACCGCGTAGTTCAGCTGCGACAGGTTGACGTAGTGGCGGACCACGTCCGGCTCGTTCATCTCGGGCAGGGCCGGGGGCACGGTCCGCCTGGCGGATGATGGGATCCGATCCAGCGCGTCCTTGGGCGGATGCGGGATCTTACCCCCACCCCGACCGGGGCGGCCGCGCTCGAAGATGGTCGGCTGGAGGCGCGTGCCGGTGACGCTCATCGCGGGCTTCCGGCAGCCGCGCCACGGTCCGACCCGGCGCCCGCCCCGACCGCAATCGGCGGGCGCCCGTCCAGGACCTCGCGCATCGCCTCGGCGAACCGCTCGATCTCCTCGGAGGTGGTGACCTCCGTCGCACAGACCAGCAGTCCATCGGCCAGGCTCGGGTCGTCCGGCTCGGCGTCGGCCAGGACCAGCCCGGCCAGGATGCCCCGATCCAGCAGCCGACGGTGGCTAGCCCGGGCATCGGGGACCCGGACGGCGAACTCATTGAGATAGGGACCGTCATGGATCCGCGGCGCACCGGCGGCCGCCAGCGCCGCCTCCAGCTCGCTGGCGCGGGCAGCTCCCAGTGCGGCAACGTCGCGCAGCCCGTGCGGCCCGATGGTGGCCAGATAGACGGATGCGGCCAGGGCGAGGAGCGCCTGGTTGGTGCAGATGTTGCTGGCCGCCTTGTCGCGGCGGATGTCCTGCTCGCGAGCGCGCATGGTCATGACGAAGGCGCGCCGACCGTCGAGGTCGGTGGTCATCCCGACGAGGCGGCCCGGGATCTGGCGCACGAGGGCATCGGTCGAGGCCAGGATCCCCAGGTATGGCCCGCCGTACGCCGGCGCGATGCCGAGCGGCTGCCCCTCCCCGGCGGCGATGTCGGCCCCGTACGCGCCGGGCGGCTCGAGGACCGCCAGTCCGACCGGCTCGATCACCGCCACGAACAGGGCGCCCGCCGCATGCGCCAGCTCGCCGATCGCCGGCATCGGCTCGAGCAGACCAAGGAAGTCGGGCTGGGCGGCGATCACTCCCGCGACGGGCCGGTCACTCTCGGCCAGCATCCGCTCGAGGGCCACGAGGTCGGTCGTGCCCGCGGCCTCGCCATCGGACACCAGGGGGATCTCATCGAGCTGCAGGCCGCCGCTGAAGTAGGTCCGCAGGGTCTCGCGGTATTGGGGATGGACCCCGCGCG
>JBGPIH010000124.1:0-9264 GCA_041484785.1 Candidatus Limnocylindria bacterium | reverse complement strand
CCAGCAGCTGCCTGCCGAACACGGTCAACCTCGCCTTACGATGCATCCTGAGAGCCCTCCCGTGGTTTGGAGCCAGACACCCCAAATCCCACGGACAGGGCTCTCACCTGTCAACAACGTCCTCGTGAATCACAGCTAGAGGGAACGAATGCGCCGGCTCCGCGTCAGGGCGGCCCACCGGTCAGTCACCACGGTGCGCATGCCCTGGTGCGGTCAGGGAGCAGCTGGAACCATCCTCCGCTGAGAGCCGTGTGTCGTTTCCGTCGCCACGGCGGCAAGGGCGGCGACGAGCCCCGGATCAGCATTCAGTGAGTCGATCCGGTGGAATGCGACACCGCATGCTTCAGCCTGTTCGCGGGCACCGACGTCCACGTCGTAGAGGATCTCGAGGTGGTCGGCGAGGAACTGGATGGGAACCACGAGCACGGACCTGGTGGGCGACTCGCCGATGAGGGGCATCAGGTCGGCGAAGTCTGGTTTCATCCATTCGCCCGGCTCATGGCCCGCGCTCTGCCAGCAGAACGTCCAACGGTCAGCCGACAGCCCGGCGGCGGCGGCCACGGCCTCGGCCGTCCCGCGCAACTGGGCGAGGTAGTCTGGCTCATTCGCCGCGACGTGTTTCGGCAGGCTGTGCGCCGTCATGAGCACGCTGATGTGTGCTCCTTTGCCAGCCGGCAGACGATCGAGTGCCCGTGAGACTCGGCCAGCGAGCGCCGCGACGAAGGCTGGCTGCTCATGCCAGGAGCCCGCCACGGTGACCCCGGGAGCGAGAGCACCCATCGCCGACCTCGCCGCCTCGATGGCCGTCGCATACCCCCGCATGAGCAAGGGTGAGTACTGCGGCGACAGGATGATGGCGGCGACGTCCGTGACACCACTGTCGGCGAGCGCGGACAAGCCGGTGATGATCGACGGCTCCGAGAACCGCATGCCGACCTCGACGGGCCAACCCAGGACCCGAGCCAGATCGGCAGCCTGCACGCGGGTGATCTCGATCAACGGCGAACCGCCGATCACCCGATACCGCCGGGTGAACTCATCGACGAGCGCCGCGTCAGGCTCCCGGCCACCTCGGACGCGGGCAAGGTAGGTGAGGATGTCTTCGCGGTCGAGGGTCGCCGGCGAGCCGTACGTCATCAGCAGCACGCCGGGCTTGGACGGGGTCACGACACCACCTCGGCGACCCCGGGCGTCCGGGCGGTCTGCTCGTGGACGAGGTCGACCAACCGACGAAGCAGATCGGTGTCGGTGTTCGGCAGGACGCCATGACCAAGGTTGAAGACATGACCCGGCCGACCCGCCGCTTCCTCCAGGACCGCTTTCGCGCCCGCGCGGGTCACCTCCCATCCGGCCAGCAGGCGAGCTGAGTCCAGGTTGCCCTGGACGCCGCGGTCATAGCCCAGCCGCTGCCAGGCAGCGCCCAGCGAGATCCGGTGGTCCAGGCCGATGACATCGCCGCCAGCGTCCGCCATCAAATCCAGTAGGGCAGCCGTACCTGTTCCGAAATGGATCGTCGGCACGTCCGGCAATGCCGAGAAGATCCGGCGGACATGGGGCTGGACGAACTCCGAATAGTCGGTCGGCCCGAGACCGCCGACCCAGCTATCGAAGAGTTGGACGACATCGGCCCCAGCCTCGACCTGTGCCCGGAGGTAGGCCACGATCATGTCCGACAGCCGTTCCATCAGGTCATGCCAGGCCGTGGGCGCGCGGTACATGAAGGCCTTCGCCGTCGCGAAGTCTCGCGACGGCCGACCCTCGATGAGATAGCAGGCCAGGGTGAACGGTGCACCCGAGAAGCCGATTACGCCGGCACGACCGTCGAGCTCCTGGCGGACCAGACGGATCGCGTCAAGCGAGAACGATACGTCCGAAGGGTCGAAGGCCCGGAGAGCAGCGACATCGGCTGCCGAGCGGATCGGGTTGTCGATGATCGGCCCGACCTCGGGCTCGATGCGGAGTCCGACGCCCATCGGTTCCAGTGGCAACATGATGTCCGCGAACATGACTGCCGCATCGACGCCCAGCTTTCGGACCGGCATCAGGGTGACCTCCGCGCAGAGGTTCGGTGTCTTGGCCAGCTCGAGGATGCCGTGCCGCTCGCGCAGCTTTCGGTACGCCTCGAATGAGCGGCCGGCCTGGCGCATGAACCAGATTGGGGTGGCGTCGACCGGCTCGAGCCGACAGGCGCGAAGGAAGCGATCATTCACGCGGCGGCCTCCTGGAAGGCAGTAGTGGCGGCCTCGATGGTCGCCTCGATCTCGGCGCGGCCATGCGCCATCGACGGGAACCACGCCTCGAACGGCGACGGCGGCAGGAGGACACCCTGGTCGAGCATCGAGCCGAAAAACCGAGCGAATGCGGCTCGGTCCGACTCGAGTGCTTCGGCGGCGTCCATCGGCACTGAAGGCCGGAAGAACACGGTCAGCAAGGATCCGATTTGGGCGACCGAGGCCACGCAGCCTGTCGTCGATGCAGCTGCCGCCAGCCCGGCGGCGAGATCCGCGGCGGTCTCTTCGAGTCCCACGTATCTACGTGGGGTCAGCTCCGCGAGCGTCGCGATGCCAGCCGCCATTGACAGCGGGTGACCCGAGAGGGTGCCAGCCTGATAGACCGGTCCGGCCGGGGCGACGAGGTCCATCAGGTCGGCGCGTCCCCCGTACGCACCAATCGGCATGCCGCCGCCGATGATCTTGCCTAGGGTGGTCAGGTCGGGCCGCACCCCGTACCGCGCTTGCGCGCCACCGAACCCCACGCGGAACCCGGTGATCACCTCGTCGAAGACGAGGAGGGCCCCGTCCGCACGCGTCGTCTCGCGCAGGTGTTCGAGGAAGCCGGGGATCGGAGCGATGACGCCGGTGTTCGCTGCGACCGGCTCGACGATCACCGCGGCGATCCGTCTGGCGTGCTCGGCGAACGCGAGTGTGACCGAGGTCAGGTCGTTGTAGGGAAGCACGATCGTCGTCGCGGCGACGGTGCGCGATACGCCGGCGCTGCCCGCGATCGCCTGAGTCGCGACCCCGGAGCCCGCCTCGACCAGCATGCTGTCGGCGTGCCCGTGATAGGCACCCGCGAACTTGACGACGAGATCCCGGCCTGTTGCGGCGCGTGCCAGGCGCAGCACACTCATGACCGCCTCGGTCCCGGACGACGTGAACCGAAGGCGTTCCATGGACGGCATGCCGGAGCGGATGGCCTCGCCCAGGTCGATCTCGGCTGGGTTGGTCGCCCCAAGCGACAGGCCGTTGCCGATCGAGTTTGCGATCGCCGCGCTGACACTGGGATGTGCATGGCCGAGGATCGCTGAGCCCCACCCACCGATGTAATCGATGTAGCGTCGCCCATCCGCATCCCAGACATGCGGCCCAAGGCCGCGCTCAAGCACGAGCGGTCGACGACCGGCGGACCGGAAGGCCCGAACAGGACTGTTGACGCCGCCCGGGAACATGTGCTCGGCGCGTTCGATAAGAGCGCCGCTTCGCGACCCCGTCCCGATGCCGGTCATCAGCCGGCCCCCAGGAGGCCCAGGATATCGTCGATGGGGCGATGGATCCCGAGCAGGATCGGCGTATCGTTCACGGTCGAGCGTCGGCTCTCGGTCGATCGAAGGGCACGCACGAGATCGCCGAACGCGACAAGGTCATCGGTCTCGTAGGCCACCACGAAGTCCTGCGAGTCCAGGCCAAACGAGTATGCCAGCGCCTGGCGGATCGTCGGGTAGTCGTGGCCGACCCGCATGTGCTCGTTCATCACCCCCTGGCGTGCCTCCCTTGCGAGGAGGTACCAGTCGGTCGACTTGGTGAACGGGTAGACGATCAGGTACTTCGCGCGTTCGCCGGCAAACAGGGACTGCTCCTGCTCAGTCGGCTTGCGAACGTACTGCGATGGACCGATCCGACCGACCAGCGAATGCGTGACGCCCAGCCAGCGTCCCAGCCCAGCCCGAAGGAGGGCGGCCCCTGACTCCTCCAAGGCCTCGACGCTCGGCGCCATGCGCCACAGGAGGACATCGACACGCGGCTCGAGGCCGATCGACGAATAGCTCAGGGTTCGACAACCGTGCCCATCGACCTCCGCGTAGGCCGTTCGGAAGTCGCAGCCATCCTGATGGCGTTCGGCATCACTTCGGCGGCGCCACGACGGTTCAAGTGCGAGCCCGAGCGCCTGGATGTAGACCTGCTCGCTCATCGCTCGTCTCGGATCCACGCGGCAAGGTCGGCCGCGGCGTAGGTGATGACGATCCCCGCGCCCGCCCGGACGATCGCGGTCACCGCCTCCGTCATCGCCCGCCGGCCGTCGAGCCATCCCCGTTCGGCGGCCGCCGCGATCATGGCGAACTCGCCGGAGACCTGATACGCCGCGACAGGGACGTCGAATCGAGCGCGGGCAGCGGCCACGAGGTCCAGGCCCGGTAGCGCCGGCTTGATGAGCAGGATGTCCGCGCCCTCGGCGACATCGAGCGACATCTCGCGCAGCGCCTCGCGACCGTTGGCTGGATCCATCTGGTACGCCCGTCGATCGCCGAACGCCGGTGCGCTGTCGGCGGCCTCGCGGAATGGTCCGTAGAAGGCCGAGGCGTGCTTGGAGGCGTACGCCATGATCGCGGTGTCCGCGAACCCCTCCGTATCGAGCGCCGCGCGAATGGCCGCGACCTGGCCATCCATCATCGCGCTCGGGGCCACGATGTCCGCGCCCGCACGGGCCTGGCTGACCGCGGTTGCCGCAAGTCGGGCGACGGCCGCCTCGTTGTCGACGCTGCCGTCTGCGGCTAGGGGACCGCAGTGGCCATGGTCCGCGTACTCACACAGGCAGGTGTCCGCGATCGTCACGATCGGCAGCGCGAGCGCCCGGATCCGTCCGAACGCCTGCTGCACGACGCCGTCCTCGGCCGACGCTTCGGTCCCCAGGGGGTCCTTGGCCTCTGGCAGGCCGAAGAGGAGCACGCCGCCCACGCCTAGATCCGCCAGTCGGGCCGATTCCTCGGCCGCGACGTCGGGCGACATGCGGAACACGCCGGGCATCGAGTCGATCGGCTGGTGGACGCCCGAACCCGGCCGGACGAACAGCGGCGCCACCAGCATGGCGGGGTCGAGACGGGTCTCGCGAACCAATGAGCGAAGTCCAGGTGTGCGTCGCAGGCGACGCTGACGGGCAAGGCTCGGTGTCTGCGATGGGGGCAGACCACCTGCGGGTGGTGCTCCAAGTTCGAGCATCAGGGGATCTCCTGCGGCTGGATGGTCAATGCGCTGGCGGTGGTACCGGCGAGCGCCGAGGCGTCCTGACTGGGCGCAACGGCGATGACTCGGAATCCGGCACCTATGGCCTCGTTGGCCGTTTCGGGGCCGATGCAAACGGCCGGGATGGAGGTGACGTCCAATCCGTCCGATTCCGCGAGTGATCGCAGGCCACGGATGGTGGACCCGCTCGTGAAGACCACCGCGTCGAATGGTCCTTCGGCCATCGCCTGTCGGAGCAGGGACCGAGACGAAGGCGGCGACTCCAGCGTCCGGTACGCAACGACATCGTCGACCTCTGCGCCCCGGCTCCGCAGGCGGTCCGCGAGATCGGAACCGGCGAGGTCACCTCGGACCACGAGCACCCGATCGTCTTCGCGGATCGGCAGTTCCATGGCCATCGTCAGGCCGCTGCCGTGGCTCGGCCGGAAGTCGACCTCGATGCCCTCCTGCTCGAGGATCGCGCTTGTCGCATTTCCGACGGCCCCCCACCGAACGCTTCCGAGTTCTGTCCGGATCCGTTCTGCCGCCATGAGGATGGCACGTGCTCCGTTCGCGCTCGTGACCAGCACCCACTGATACCAGTGGAGCGATCTGACGGCGCCGTCGAGAACTCCTCGCGGGGGATCGAATTCGATCGCGATAGCCGGTACCAGGACGGGCTCAAGGCCGACCCAGCGAAGGGCCGCGAGCAGCTCGTTTGACTGATCGATGGAACGGGTGACAAGCACCCGACCGGCGGACCGGGGTACCCCGTCATCGTTCAGCGTGGCGGATCGTCGGTCGCTACGGCCAGGAAGGAGTTCTAGCGCCAACTCGATCGCCATGCTTGGGCCGCGGTCGATGGGACCGCGACTGTGTCCGAGGATGGTCATCGTCCCGTCCGGACTCGCGTGACCCGCCAGCATGTCCAGGTTGGCCCCGACGATCGTGGCCAGCGCCCCGATCGGGGCCCGGCACCCACCGCCCGACGTTTCGAGGAACACCCGCTCGGCCTCGACGGCCGCACGAGTGCACGGGTCGTCGATGGCCGCGGCCAATCCGAGCATTCTGGCATCGTCGCGTCGGATCTGGACCGCGATCGCCCCCTGGCCCGGCGCTGGTGGCACCGTTTGGGGTGTCAACCGTTCCGCGATCCGCGCACCGAGGTCCAAGCGGTCAAGCCCGGCGCAGGCGAGCACCAGCGCATCGGTCTCGCCCTCGTCCAGACGACGGAGACGCGTGTCGACATTGCCGTGTAGCGGATGAACGATCAGATCCGGCCGGAGGGCGAGGATGAACCCGGCCCGTCGCGGGCTGTCGGTGCCCACTCTTGTCCCCGGTTTGAGATCCGCGAGGCGACGTTCGCTGGAGTCGCTCCGCACGACAAGCGCGTCGCGCGGATCCGCGCGGGGCAAGTACGCGGCGATCCGCAGTCGCTGATCCTGGTCGATCGGGACGTCCTTGGCGCTATGCACCGCGACGTCGACGCGGCCATCCAGCAACGCGCGTTCGATAGCTGCGACGAAGGCGCCTTCGCCCCATGCCGTATCCGGCGCTCGACGGTCTCCCTCGGTCTCGACGGTGACGAGGCGAGTCTTGCGGCCCTCGCGCTCGAGTGCCGCACTGACAAGTCGAGCCTGCGCGAGGGCGAGCGCGCTGCCGCGGGACCCGATTGCGATCCGACCGGTGTTCACAGGGCGAACAGGTCACGGACGGTGCGTCCGTCGACGCCGTCGGAATCGCGGCCAAGGCGTTCCAGCGGTTGTCGGAGCAATCGAGCGGTGAGGTGCCGTGTCATCCCCTCGATTGCCGCTCGAGCCTCGGGCTCGAGTGTCGGCAACTTCCTCCAGAGCGCAGCCAGCTCAGCCTCGCGCTCGAGATCGGCGCGCCGTACCAGGGCGTCGGCCGCCGCGCGCGCATCACCACGCGCCTGCCAGTCGAGGAATCCCTGCACCGTTCGCTCGATCAGTTCGTCGGACCGGGGATCCGGCACGCGGTCGCCACGCGCATCCTCCGCTTCGCGGGCTGCGAGGTGGTCGGCTGTGAGCAACCGACTGCCGAGACCATCTGCGAGAGCTTCCGGGACGGCGGCCGGGACGGACAGGTCGACCACGGCCGCCCCACGGTCGACCAGCGCACCGATGGTGGGCGCGCCGATGATCCAGGGCCCACCGAGCGCGACGAAGACCGCGACGAATCGGTTGACCCCGACGCCAGGATCGACATCTGCGGCAAGGCCTCCCGTTGCGGTCGCCACCGCTCGGGCTCGCTCCTTGGAGCGGTTGGCGACCGTCACGAAGGCGCCGACGGTGCCCGCGGCCCGTGCCATCAGCTCGCCCATCCGTCCGGCGCCGACCACGAGGACCTCTTGGCCCCGGACCGGCCCGATTGCCCGCTCGACCGCATCCAGGGCGACGTCGGCCAGCGAGCGCTGTCGCCCGGATCGCCACGATCGGGCTCGTCGCCCGGCATGCAGTGCCAATGCGAAGAGTCGATCGATCTCCGGGTCGAGAGAGCGCGAGGTTCGCGCCGCTTCCAGCGATTCGCGAAGCTGGTGGAGGATCTGGTCCTCGCCCAGCACGACCGAGTCGTGCCCCGTGGCTACCAACACGGCGTGGCGGACCGCGACGTCGCCGGTCAGCACGCGTCCACCCGCAGGGACCACCAAGGGTGGGTCGGTCGACGGGCCATCGTCGGCACTCGTCGTATACGCCTCCACCCGGTGGCACGTCTCCAGGATGAGCGCCCTCGTGTGCATCTCGGCGCGCAGTCTCGAGGCGAAGCGCTCGCGTTCCACTGCCGGGACCTGGCGGGCATGCGCCACCAGGGCGACGACAGATCGCCGGACCGTCGGGCTCACTTCGGGCGGACCGCAGTGGCGCCGGGGTTGACCGACTCAGCACGGCGTCCTCGCCCGGTCGCCAGACTGTGGCCAGTCATGGTGGCGACGAGCAACAGGTCCATCGCTCGCTCAGCTGCGACCAGGAGGTCGGTCGTCTCGGCCGCGTCGAACCCGTTGCGACGAGCGGCAACGGCCAGCTCCTGATGAAAGGGGGCCCGGAATCGCAGGAAGCCCTCGACGGTCTGACTGAGCGATAACCCGAGCGAGGCTGCCATTTCGCCGTAGTCTGCCGCCGAGACGGACGCCGTCTTCAGGTGGTGCTGGGCGCTCTCCGGTTGCGTCGCATCGAGATGCTGCAGCAGGCTCGCGGCGAGTAGATGTCCCCGCTCCCGGAAGAGGACCCGCTGCTCGTCGGTCAGCGTGAGGACCCACGGCAGTTCCGGGGACGCCTCGCGGCTCGCGCGACGGTATGTGCGCGCAATTCGGCTCGGGGTCAGTCCAGCGCCCCCGATGGACGGACGTCTCGAATGGTCCGAGGGAAGGAGACGCTCGAGAGCCGTCCGCGAAAACCGCCGGTGACCGCCCGGCGTCGTGAAGACCCGAACCCGTCCCGCGTCGCTCCACCGTCGGAGCGTCGCCGGTGATACGCCCAGGACGTGACTGGCTTCGGACAACCCGACCCAGTCGGGATCGTGGGACGACGAGCGAGCCATGAAAATCTACCTAAATCTATGCAGACGTAGACGACTCGCTCACTCTACCACCATTTCCAGCGACTGCGCGGTCTCACCCGATCCATGTCCCTGGGGCTGCATGCTCGTGAACCCCTCACACCGGCCCGGGGTTTTCGGCGCGGGTGCTTGTCGAAACCTGTTGCCTTGCGTACGATGGGCACCAACCGATCCGCCAAGCGCCTGACCCGCTCCAGTCATCCCGGAGGTTCCAGCCTGATGATCGACCAGCAGCCGACGGTCGTCTCCCTCACCGACGCCGCGGTCCTCAAGCTCCAGGAGTTGACCAAGGAGGAGACGAATCCCCAGATCGGCCTGCGCGTCTACGTCTACTCCGGTGGCTGTTCCGGGTTCCGCTACGGGATGATGCTCGAGGACGCGCCCACCCCCGAGGATCGGGTGTTGGAGGCGAGCGGGATCAAGGTCTATGTCGACGGACAGAGCGTGGACCTGCTCAAGGGCGCGCAGATCGACT
>JBGPIH010000123.1:0-9517 GCA_041484785.1 Candidatus Limnocylindria bacterium | reverse complement strand
CGTCCCCCGGTTGCGCACCTGGACGTCGCCGATCGTCGGCAGCGCGTCTCCGAGCACGCCGTACTGGCGCGCCGGCGAGCGTGTCGTCGACCGCGACGTAGCGAACCAGATCCACCACCCCGCTCTCCTCGTCGACCTCGACGACGGCGATGTGCGTCCCGAACGGCCACGTGCAGTTCGGGGTGTCGTGGTACGCCGTCTCGTCGAGGTACGGCTCCATGTCGACCGGCAGGCTGAAGCCGAGGTCGATCGCGAAGGCGATCTCCTGGATGGTCTTGACCTTGTCCGGTGACCCCTTGACGCGATAGTTCGCGCCGTCGACCTCGATGTCCTCGACGTTCGCCTCGAGCATGTGGGCGGCATAGCGGCGAGCCTTCTCGCGGATCTTGGCCGCCGCCTTGACCGCGGCGGTCATCCCGACCGAGCTGGTCCGGCTGCCGTACGAGCCGTAGCCGAACGGCGTTCCCTGGGTGTCGGAGTGCTGGACGATGACGTCCTCCATGGGCACTCCGAGCTCGTGGGAGATCACCTGCGCGTAGGTCGTCTCATGGCCCTGGCCCTGGGGCTGCGTGCCCACGGTGGCGATGATCTTGCCGGTCAGGTGGACCTTGATGTTGGCCGATTCCCACATCGCGGCGCCCCAGCCCTCGCCGACCGCGCCGATCCACTTGGACGGTGCGACGCCGCAGACCTCGATGTAGGTCGACAGCCCGACGCCGAGGTACTTGCCACGCTTGCGTGCCTCGGCCTTCTTGGCGGCCATGTCGGCGTAGCCGACGGTGGCGAGAGCCTTGTCCAGCGCCGGCTCGTAGTTGCCCGAGTCGATGAAGATCTTCTCGCCATTGACCGCCGTGCCGAGGCCCGACGGGTTGTCGTACGGGAACTTGTCGGGAGCGATGAAGTTCTTGCGGCGGACCTCGGCCGGGTCCATCCCGATCTCGGCGGCGAACAGGTCCATCGCCCGCTCGACGACGTAGGTCGCCTCCGGCCGCCCGGCGCCGCGATACGCGTCGACGAACGTGGTGTTGGTGTAGACGCCGGTCACCTCGCACGAGACGTTCGGGAACTTGTACGGGCCCGAGAGGACACGTCCGTAGAGGGTGGTCGGAATGCCTGGCCCTACGGTCGAAAGCCGGCCGCCCAGGTTGGCGTACGTCTTGACCCGGAGTC
Source organism: Candidatus Limnocylindria bacterium (assembly GCA_041484785.1). GTDB lineage: Bacteria > Chloroflexota > Limnocylindria > Limnocylindrales > CSP1-4 > SPCO01. The sequence continues at coordinate 8,347 of JBGPIH010000123.1, read as the reverse complement.
CGGTCACCTCGCCGGCGCGCGTCCCGGCAATCTCGAGGTAGGTGATGTGGTCACGGCCATGGATCGTTGAGCCGTAGCTCTCGCGCCGGGTCTCGACCCACTTGACCGGCCGCCCGCCGATGGCCTTGCTGGCGAACATCACTAGAGCCATGTCCGCGTAGCAGAAGATCTTGGTCCCGAAAGCGCCCCCGATGTCGGGGGAGATGCAGCGGACCTTGTGCTCCGGGATGCCGGTCACGAAGGCGGCCAGCAGGAGCCGCTGGATGTGCGGCGTCTGGCTCGACATCCAGACCGTGTACTCCTCCGTCCCGGGGTTGTACCAGCCGATGTCGCCACGGACCTCCATCGGGTTCGGGATCAGACGCTGATTCACGATCCGCTGCTTGACCACCACCTCGGCCTGCGCGATGGCGGCGTCCGTCCCGGCCTTGTCGCCGACGTTCCAGACGAACACCACGTTGTTCGGGGCGTTCTCGTGGAGCTGCGGGGCTCCCGGCTGGGTGGCCTTCTCGGCATCCACCACCGCCGACAGCGGCTCCCAGTCGACGGCGATCGCCTCCAGCGCATCCACGGCCTGCTCGGGCGTCTCGGCGATGACCGCCGCGACTCCTTCGCCGGTCCACTTGACGCTGTCCGTGGCGAGCGCGCGTGGCGTGTTGACGTTGTTCTGGATCCCCGACGACCCGCCGGCGGGCCAGGCCATCGGCAGCGGGTTGTACGGGATGTCCCCTCCGACGATGACCGTGATCACGCCCGGCATCGCCTTCGCCGCCGAGGTATCGATCGACTTGATGTTGGCGTGGGCGTAGGGGCTCCGCAGGATGGCCATGTGGACCATGTTCTGGAGCTTGATGTCGTCGAGGTAGCGGCCCTTGCCGGTGATGAAGCGGGGGTCCTCAGTGCGCTTGACCGGGGATCCGAGCGTGTCGATTGCCATCGCCGCTTCTCCTCGGCCGTGGACCGCGACCGGCACGCCGCCGGGACGGACGACGCGAGCCGCCTCGCGGATCGCGGCCACGATGTTCTGGTAGCCGGTGCAACGGCAGAAGTTGCCCTCGATCGCGTGGCGGATCTCGTCGTCCGACGGATCCGCGTTGCGAGCCAGGAGATCCACGGCGGTCATGATCATGCCCGGCGTGCAGAACCCGCATTGCAGGCCGTGCTTCTCCCAGAAGGCGGCCTGCAGCGGATGGAGGGTGTCTCCGGAGGCGAGCCCCTCGATCGTACGAATCTCCGAGCCATCCGCCTGGACGGCGAGCATCGTGCACGACTTGACGGCCATGCCGTCCACGTGGACGGTGCAGGCGCCGCATTGGCTGGTGTCGCAACCGACGTGGGTCCCGGTCAGGTCTAGGTCCTCGCGGAGCGCCTGGACCAGCAGCCGTCTGGGTTCGACCTCCAGCTCCCGGGGTGTGCCGTTGACCACGAACGCGATGTGTTCGCCCACGGACGAGAACCTCCTGCGGCGCATGCGGTTGGCGCGCCGGATCGGCGAGCGCTGAAGTTCCGAAGGCGAGGATGGTGGCACCGCGGCGTGCCGGAATCAAGCCTGAGCCGGCAGTGACTCAGGACCCGGGACGACGACCCGCGGATCGTCGGCGAGGCTCGACTCGACCGAGAGCGGCGCTCCGGATATCGACGGCGCGCGGGTCGATCGCGCGACGCAGCTCGTCCGGTGGCAGGTCCGCCAGCCGGGCGGCCTCACCGAGCCGACGGAGCTTGGCGATAACCGCATCCCAGGGGAGGCCGGCGAGCGATGACGCGGTGGCGAGGCCGACGCGGGCCGGCCCTCGATCCCCCGTGGACGCGGCATACGCAGCCGCCCACAGGAGCACCTCGAGCGAGTCGTCCGAGCCGACCTCGGGCGACAGCGCGCCGCACACGACTCCGCGCTCACCGGGGGTCGCGACGACCAGTCGCCAGTTGTCCGGCCCCGCGATGAGATCGACCGCGAGGCTGTCATACGGCTCGGACAGGAGCGTTTCGATCCCAGCGCCGTCTGCGCTGCCCCCGGTGATCGCGAGCGAGAGGTGCGGTCCGCTGACACCGTCCAGGAGGCGCCGGTGGGCAGCTCGGAAGAGCGCTCGCTCCCACTCATGCGACCCGATCGCGATCGCCGCCGGCTCGTGGACCTCGATGAGCGGGCAACCCGCCTTCGCCAGCGCCAGCAAGTCGGCACGCAGGGTGCTCGCGGCGGCGAGCGTGACAGCGCGTCGGTGCGCCTCGTCGCTCGTCGATGCCGACCCGCTCGCGGCGCTGCCGCGACCGGCCGAATACGGTCCGACCAGTACGGCCTTCACCGCCCGCCCGGTCAGCGCGGCGGTCTCGCGCCAGCGCTCGAGCGGCGATCGGCCGCCCCCGAATCCCCCGTCCGCGATCGGCTCGATCCCGGCGTCCTCCTGGGCCCGGACAACCGCCTCCGCGAGCGCTCGGTCGCCCGCGTCCGGCGCGCTGGGCGGCCGCGGGAGGGACCCGAGCAGGGTCGCGAACATACGGGTGGTGCTCCTGGTGGTGTCGGGCTTACGCCCAGCTTACGTCGCGGACCATCTGGCCCTACGCCCGACGCTTTCGTTGGCCGGGTGAAGACCGTCCTGGTCGTCGACGACGAACGCCATATCGTGGACCTGGTCCGGCTCTATCTCGAGAAGGAGGGCTTCGCCGTGCTCGTCGCGGGCGACGGCGACGAGGCCCTCGCCCTCCATGCCCGGCACGATCCCGACCTGGTGATCCTCGACCTGATGCTCCCTGGACGCGACGGCTTCGCAGTGTGCCGCGAGCTGCGGCGCCGCGGCGACACGCCGGTCCTCATGCTGACCGCCCGCGACGACGATGTCGATGCGATCGTCGGCCTCGAGCTCGGCGCCGACGACTACGTCACGAAGCCATTCGGCGGCCCGGCGCGGACCGGCCCGGGCAGCGGCCTCGGCCTGGCCATCGTCCGGGAGCTCGCGACCGCCCACGGGGGCACGGCCCACGCCGAGCAGGTCGCACCCCACGGCGCGCGCGTCAGCGTCGTCCTGCCCCTGGTTCCGGTGGCCCGCTGAGAACCCGTGCGACCGCCGCCGAGGCGCCGGCCGCAGGCGGCCGTCGTCAGCGGGTCGGCAACACGATGGCGACCGGCTGGCGGCCAGGGGTCGCTGCCCCGCCGGGGCCCTTTCGCTCGGCCGTCCCGACCACGATCCCGGCCGCGACGACGGCGACGAGCACGGCGATGCCGACCAGCTCCAGCACCGGCGAGGCGGTCGCCGCCTGCGGAGGCCCGGGGACGCCGGCCGGCCGGTTCCAGAGCGACGACAGGGTCGGAACGCCCCTCGGCACGATCAGGGCACCAAGCCACAGTCCCGCCACGAGCCCACCGAGATGGGCGAAGTTGTCGATGACCCCCGCGAGCGCGAACCCGAAGAGCAGGTTGATCCCGATGAGCATGCCGAGCTGGCCGACGAGCGCCCGACTCTGGCGGTCAACGGGATGATGCAATCGGCCGGCGGCCAGGAGCATCCCGAACAGCCCGAAGATCGCCCCCGACGCCCCGACGGCCGGTACGTCGCCGCCGAAGACGAAGCTCGAGGTCGACGCGGCCGCTGCCAGCACGAGGTAGAAGACCAGGAACCGGATCCGACCGTACCAGCGCTCCACGATCGGGCCGGCAAGCCACAGCGCGTACATGTTGAAGAGGAGATGGAGCACGTCGGCGTGCAGCAGGGTGACCGTGAACAGGCGGTAGTACTCGCCCGCCGCCACCGCCGGCTTGTCGAGCAGCAACGCGGTGAAGATGGGGTCGCCGTCGGTGGAGTACCTCGCGGTCAGCGAGATGATCGAGGTCACGGCGATGATCACCAGCGAAACCGTAATGAGTGGCTTGTCGCCCCGGCCCGCCGCGAAGTAGCGCCTGGCCGCCCTCGTGTCGCCCGTCTCCTTGGTCAGCCAGCCGAGCCGGTTGGCGATCTCGGCCTTGTCCTCCTGGGGCGCTCGCTTGTCGGACTCCCGATAGGCCTCGATAGCGCCCTGGAGCTCGCCGGCTCGAACGCGCGCCGCCGCCAGGTTGCGCCACGCGGCGTAGGTCGACGGTGTCTCGCCAAGCCGCAGGACGGCCGACCACGTCGCCACGGCAGCCGTTTCGTCGTCGAGCCGGTAGCGGACTTCGCCGAGCCCGAGCAGGGCCGCCGCGGTGATCGCCGGATCGTCGAAACCGACGACCCTCGCGTAGTGCTCGCCGGCGGCATCGAAATCGCCCGACGCCAGGAGCTCGGCTGCCCGCTCGAGCAGGGCGAGCGCCTCGTCACGCTTGAGCGGGCCGCCCGTCCGTGGGTCCGGCGCCCGAGTCGGCGGTCGAGTGTCGTCCATCGGGCGGACGATACTAGACTTCGGGGTGTGTGCGGACGGTTCACCCAGCAGCGCCCCGCTTCCGAGCTGGCCGAGATCTTCGGGGCCGAGCCGCTCGTGGACGATCCGGGCGAGCACTACAACGTGGCCCCGACGGACGAGGCGCTGGTGGTGGTCCAACGGGACGACCGGCGCGCCGTCACCGCCTATCGCTGGGGCCTGATCCCGCATTGGGCCACGGACGCCAGGGTGGGCTCGCGGATGTTCAACGCGCGCGCCGAGACCCTGACCGCCAGCCCGGCCTTCCGTGACTCGTTCCGGCGGCGGCGCTGCCTGGTGCCGGTCGACTCCTTCTACGAGTGGAAGCGGGAAGGCACGATCCGACAGCCGTACCGGGTCAGCCAGGCGGATGGCCGGCCGCTCGCCCTGGCGGGGCTGTGGGCCGGCTGGCACGATCCTTCCACCGAGACGGTGCGGCGCACCTTCACGATCGTGACGACGACGCCCAACGACGCGCTCGCCGATCTGCACGATCGTATGCCGGTCATCGTTCGCGAGGCCGACTGGGGGCGCTGGCTCGCGCCGGCCGGCCCGGACCCCGGCGAGCTCATCGGCCTCCTCACACCCAACGATGCCGTCGAGCTCGAGATCTACGCGGTCAGCCGGTTGGTGAACGACGTTCGCCAGGACGGACCGGCCCTCATCGAGCCACTCGCCGCGACCGCCTGACCGGCGGGTCGCAGCAGCGGGCTCCGTCAGTCCGGAGACGCCTCTGTCCAGCCCTCCGCGGCGATCGAGGAACGGAACGCCTCGCCAGGGTCGGTGCCGTCGTCGAGCGCGGCGGCGAAGGTGCCCAGCAGCGTGGCGAAGACGCCGTCACGATCGTCGGCGGGCGCCTCGAACACGATCGCATCGGCGGGCAGCCCATCGGGCAGATCGGCTCCGGCGTCGACCACGATCAGCAGCTGCGCGCCGTTCCATCGAGCCGCGTCGGCCGCCACTCGCACGACGTCCTGGCCGGCGGGCTCCGCCAGCACCAGCACGTCGACGTCGGCGAGGTAGCGCAACCCGAGCTCGACGTCGGCGGCGTCGAGGGTGGGCCGGGAGGTGGGCGCGGGCGGCGGCTCCGCGTCGCCCGGCGATGACGGGTCCGCACCGTCGGTTGGCGGCGCGGCCTCGAGGGGGGTCGGGCGAGTCGGATCGCGGAGCAGGGCGACATGGCCCACACCCCCGCGGGTGAGGCTCAGCAGGAGGCCATCTGACGCCGGGTCGTCGCCGGTCCTTCCCGCCAGTTGCACGTCGCGACCGGCGGCAGCGGCGGCCAGGGCAGCCCACGCGGCCGTTCCCGCCCCCACGACCTCTTCGTCCTGGAGCCGGCCGAGCGGAGTCCCGATCACGACGATCACGGTCGCAGCGTACGCGCCCGGCTCGGCGCGCACTCGAACTCAGCGATCCTGGGCCGCCGGCTCCTCCGGCGCACCCGGCAGCTCGGGCTCCTCGGCGCCGGCGGTCGGGCCTTCCTCGTCCTCGCGGTCCACCGGGCCGGGCGCCGATTCCTCGGGTTCGAGCGGGGCAAGCGCTCCGGCGACCTCGTCGCGCTCGATGAGGACGGGTCCCAGGGCGGCCGCCTCCAGCTCGGTCCCGAATGCATCGATGTCGCCGACCAGCACGATCGCGGCCGAATCGACATGCAGGTGCGCCTTCGCGGCGGCCTCCACGGCGGCACCGTCGACGGCTTCGATCCGGGCGCGATAGCCGATCAGCTCGTCCAGCGACAGGTCATGGACCGCGAGGCCGGCGAGCGCCCCCACCACGGCCCCGGCGGTCTCGAAGCGAAGCGGAAAGACACCGACCAGGAAGTCCCGGGCGGCGACCAGCTCGGCGCTCCCGACCGCCTGCGCGCGCATCCGGGTCAGCTCGGCGAGGGTGTCGAGGGTCGCCGCGACGGTCACCTCGGTGTTCACCGCCGCTCGCGCGGCGAACGGCCCGGCGCCACGGCGCAGGTCGAAGCCGGCGCTGGCTCCGTACGTGTAGCCCTTCTCCTCGCGCAGCTTCATGTTCAACCGGGAGTTGAACAGGCCGCCCAGGATCGCGCTCATCACCGAGACCGCGTGGAAGTCCGGGATCTGGCGAGGCAGTCCGCGGTGTCCGATCCGGATCTCGGTCTGGACCGAGCCGGGCCGGTGGATGACCCTGACGATTCGGTGGTCCGACGCCGCGGTGTCGACGATCGGCCGGCTCGACCGGAGCGGACCGGACGATCGCCACCCACCGAGCATCCGCTCGGCCAGCTCAGGGACGTCCTGACCGCCGAGATCGCCCGCAACGACGAGCGTCGCTCGCCTCGGGTCCAGGAGGCGCTCGTATGCGTCGCGCAGATCGGCCGCGGTCAGTCGCTCGACGGTCTCGCGGGTCCCGCCCGACGGACGGTGGTAGGGCGAGGCCGGAGCGTAGATCGTGTCGGCAAAGGCCTGTTCCGCTCGCCGCCGCGGGTCGGCCTTGGCCTGGAGCAGGTCGTTCAGCCGCTCGTCCCGCAGCCGCTCGACCTCCGGGGTCGGGAAGGTCGGCCGGAGGAGGATCTCGGCGACGAGCTCGAGCGCCGGTTCGAGACGATCGGCCGGCACGTCGACGCTGGCGCTGAGCGCATCCCAGCCGGCGTCGGCATGGAGCGACGCGCCCAATCGCTCGGAGGCTTCGACGAGCTGGATGGCGTCGAATCGCTCGGTGCCCTCGGAGAGTGCGCGAGCGGCGAGGACCGTGCTGCCGGCCAGATCGGTCGGCTCCTCGGACGCCCCGCCGCGGATGACCAGGGATGCCGAGACGAGCGGTCGGCCGGGCAGGTCTGCGACCAGGATCGACAGGCCGCTGGCGAGCTGGTGAGTCGCGACCGCCGGGAACTCATAGGGGCGAGGGGCGCCCGGTTTCGGTCGTTCCGCGATCACCGTGTCGTCGTGCCGTGGCTCGACGGTCGTGCTCATGCCGCCGCCTCCTCGTCGTCGGCTGCTTCGTCGCCGGGCTCAGGGAGCGCGATGTCACCGGCGGACGGGCCCTCCGGCAGGTACGTCAGCACCAGCCGGTTGTCCGCCCGGAAGACCGCGGCGGCAGCGTCGCGGATCGCCTCCGGCGTCACCGCCAGGTAGCGCGGGAGCATCGTGTTGATCAGGGCCGGATCGTCGAACAGGGTCGCGAACATCGAGAGCCGGTCGGCCCGCTCCTCGACGCGCTGCAGCGAGCCGAGCTCGTCGGCCTCGGTCAGGGCCTTGGCCCGGGCCAGCTCGTCGTCGCTGACGAGCTCGCGGGTCAGGCGGTCGAGCTCCTCGTGGAACGCGGCCTCCACCCGGGCGACGTCGATGCCCGGGCGAACGGTCGCCCAGCCGGCGCAGACGGAGGCGCCGCCGATGAACCCGAGCGTGAAGAGCGCCACGTCCTGGGCGATCCGCTCCTCGCGGACGAGCCGCCGGTTGAGCCGGCTCCCCTTGCCACCGGCGAGGATCTGACCGGCCATCTCCAGGGCATCGAGCCGCGGGTCGCCGAACACCGGGGCGCGGAAGGCGATGTGGATGCGCGGCAGCGGGACGCGGTCGTAGACGGTCTCGCGGTGCTCGCCGCCGAGTGTCGGCGGCAGCGACAGGTCGCCCAGCGGCGGAATCGCGGGGTTCGCCGGGATTCGACCGAAGTAGCGCTCGGCCGCCGCGCGGACCTCGGCGGTCTCGACGTCGCCGGCCACCGAGAGGACCGCGTTGTTCGGCGCGTAGTAGGTTCGGAAGAAGGCGCTGACGTCCTCGAGCGAGGCGGCATCCAGGTCGTCCATCGAGCCGATGGTCGAGTGGTGGTAGGGGTGCTCGGGCGGGAAGAGGTGCGCCTGGAGCTTCTCCTGCCAGGAGCCGTACGGGCGGTTGTCGTACGACCAGCGCTTCTCGTTCTTGACCACCTCGCGCTGGTTGTCCAGGTTCTCCTGGCTGAGCGCATCGAGCAGGGTCGCCATCCGGTCGGCCTCGAGCCACAGCCCGAGCTCCATCTGGTG
>JBGPIH010000122.1:0-9552 GCA_041484785.1 Candidatus Limnocylindria bacterium | reverse complement strand
TGCCCGCCGGTCGGTCCGCTGGCGTTGCTCATCCGCTCGAACTCGAGGCTGGTGAAGACATTCGCCAGCCGGCCGTAGCCGTAGGGCTCCACGCGTCGCGCGTCGAACGGCTCGAAGCCCGTGGCCAGGACGATGTTGCCGACCTGGATGGTCACCTCTTCGGGCTGCTGGTCGAGGCGGATCGCCCCCGGCGGACAGAGCTTCTCGCAGGCCTTGCACGTCCCGCGCTCGAAGAAGATGCAGCTGTCGGGGTCCAGGACCGGGTACTTGGGGACCGCCTGCGGGAAGGGCCGGTAGATGGCCTTGCGGTAGCCGATACCGGCCTCGAAGGTGGGGTCGACGACCTTCGCCGGGCATTTCTCCTCGCAGATGCCGCAACCGGTGCACAGGTCGGTATCGACGTAGCGCGGGCGGTGGAGGACCTTGACCGTGAAGTTGCCCACGTAGCCGGAGACGTCGGTCACCTCGCTCCAGGTGTGGAGCGTGATGTTCGGGTGGGACCCGGCCGTCACCATCTTCGGGGTGAGGATGCACGCCGCGCAGTCGAGCGTCGGGAACGTCTTGTCGAACTGGGCCATGTGGCCGCCGATCGAGGGCTGGCGCTCCACGAGGTGGACGGGGAATCCGGCGTCGGCGATCTCGAGCGCGGCCGAGATCCCGGCGATCCCGCCGCCGACGACGAGCGTCGCCTCGTTGATCGGGACGCGCAACGGCTCCAGCGGAGCCTGCTCGCGGACACGGAGGACGCCACCGGCGACGATCGCCTTGGCCTTCGCCGTTGCCGCGACGCGGTCGGTGTGGACCCACGAGACCTGCTCGCGGATCGAGACCAGCTCGCACAGGTACGGGTTCAGGCCTGCCCGCTGGCACGCCCCGCGGAACGTCTTCTCGTGCATGTGCGGCGAGCAGGCGGCGACGACGACGCGGTTGAGGCCGAGCTCCTGAATGTCCTTCTCGATCAGCTCCTGGCCGAGGCTCGAGCACATGAACGGGTAGTCGCGAGCGACCACGACACCGTGCTCGCCGAGCCGCTCGGTCGCCCAGTCGCGGACCTCGGCAACGTCCACCACCCCGGCGATGTTGGTACCGCAGTGGCAGACGTAGACGCCGACCCGCGGCGCCTCGAGTGCGGCGGGAGACTCGGCAGGTGCTTCGGCCGCGAGGCCTGCCGCCGTGTCGGGCTCGAGCTCGGTCGGGCTCGGGTGACGGCGGCTCATCGGTCGTCCTCGTCGAGCCGCGGCATCGGCAGCCCCTGCGATCGCTTCGGCCGGCGTCCTGCGTGGCTCGCCGCTTCGACTGGCACGACCTCCTCCGCCGCCGGCGGCACCTCGATCCCGATCCGGCCGAGCGCCCGCCCGGCGGAGACGATCTCGGTGCCGATCCCCAACGCCTTCGGTTCCAGGCCAAAGGCCAGGCCGATGAGCTGGGTGAAGAACAGGATCGGGATGTGGTAGTTCGTATGGAAGTGGTGGTTCATCTCGCCCTGGTAGGCGTCGATGTTCATCTGGCACATTGGGCAGACCGTGACCATGAGGTCGGCCTCACGCCGATACGCCGCGTCCACCAGCCGGCGGATCAGCTCGAAGCCGGTATTCGGGCCGATCTGGGTCATATGCCCGCCGCAACAGGCGGTCCGCAACGGGTAGTCGACGACCTCGGCGCCGAGCGCGGTCATCAGCCGGTCGAGGTCGCGCGGCTGTTCGTGCTGCGACCAGCGGCCGTCGTAGTCCGGCCGTGATACCAGGCAGCCCAGGTACGGGGCGACCCGCAGCCCGTGGAGGGGGCGCGTGACGTGGCGCTGGATCTCGTCCAGCCCGACGTCCTCGATGAGCACCTCGATCAGGTGGCGGACGGTGATCGAGCCGGGCGTGTACTGGAGGCCATCGGCCGCGAGCGCCCCGTTGAGCCGCTCCCGGAGCACCGGGCTCTCGCGCACGAAGCGGTCCGTCTTGGCCAGGTTGGCGTAGCAGGCGCTGCACGGCGCGACGAGCGTGTTGGTACCGTTGCGCTGGCGTTCGGCCAGGGCCAGGTTGCGTCCGATCAGGGCGTAGCCACGAAGCGGGCTGAGCGTCAGGTACTCCGTGGCCCCGCAGCAGTTCCAGTCGTCGATCTCCTTGAGCTCGATCCCCAGCCGGGCGACGATGGCCGTCAACGACTCGGCGTAGGCCCTCGCGCTGCCGGAGAGCGAGCAGCCCGGGTAGTACAGGTAGGTGCTCACGGCCGGATCCCCTCGCTCCGGCCTGCGGCCTCCAGCTCGCCGGCGCGGGCCAGGATCGCCCGGAGGCCCGCGATGCCCCGAATGCGGTGCGGGACGAACCCCATCCGGCCCTTGGTCACCATGCCGATCCCCATCGGGGCCATGCCCGGCAGGCGGAGCGGGTAGTGGCGCAGGTAGTGCCGGGCGACCAGCCCGACCTCGAAGCTGCGGCCGTAGTGGTGGATGTTGTCGACGAACGTTCGAGAGAAGTCCGCACCGATCATCTGGGGCGCGACGCCCTCACGCGTGGCGATCGACTTGATCGCATACATCACGTCGGGGATGTGGATCTCCTGCGGGCAGCGAACCGAGCAGAAGTAGCAGGACACGCACATCCACGGCGTGTTGCTGCGCAGGACGTCGTCGCGGAAGCCCGCCCGCGCCATCGCAAACAGCATCCGCGGCGTGTGCTGCATGTCGGCCGCCGACGGGCACGAGCCGCCGCACGTTCCGCACTGGATGCATGTCTCGAGGCGCGAATCGCCCTCGGCCGCCGCTCTGATCTCATCGATGAAGCGGTAATCGACGGCGGCACCATGCTCCGGGGCCCCGACCGCGGCAGGCATCGAGCGCACTCCTACTCGATCGCGGGTCAGCCGACGCCGGCGAGCTCCGCATTCACGAGCGAGGCTCGGGCCTTCGCTTCGTCGTCGACGGCAAAGGCCATCTCGACGACGCCCTCCCGCCGACCGATGCACAGGGTGCCGAGGATGTTGACGCCGGCCTTGGCGAACCGCTCCGCGACTTCGGCCAGCCCACCCGGACGGTCCATGACGTCGACGACGACGGTCGCGCCCTCGATGAAGTCATGCCCCAGGCCGCGGAGCACGGAGCGCGTCTCGTCGTCCTCGGCAGTGGTCATGAAGGCGCAGGCGATCGACCCGGTCCCGGCGCAAGAGATGTGGGTGATGTTGACACCGCGTGCCCCGAGGGCGCGGGCGAGGTGTGCGAGCTCGCCTGGGCGGTTGTCGAGCTGGACCACGAACTGGCGTTGCATTCGGGGCCTCCTGGCGTCCACGGTCCCTTGGGTCTCAGGCGGGCCCGACGGAGGCCGTCCATCGGCCGGCGCGGACCCGGGATGCGACCTTCCGCAAAGACCGATCCCTTGGGTTGAGGGTGGCCGTGAGGTCAGCCGACCGCCAGTGCCATAGCGCCTCCTCCTTGCCGCCATTCAGCCCGTCGCCGCGAGCGGCAACCGGGGGCACCGCCGCCACGATCGCCCGATCAGAGCGGACTCGAGCCGGCCTTTCCTTTCGCGACCTTGGCCGCCTTGGGCGGGAGGCTCCGCCCGAATTCGACGGCTCGCTCGACCCAGTCGCGGACGGCCCGCTCGTCCGCGATGATCGACGGCGGCAGCACGAGGTACCCGGCCATTGGGCGCCCGGGCATCACCTCGAATGGACCGCTGCCGGCGTGGGCCAGAAGGCCTGCCTGGTCGGTCTGGCCGAGGCGGACGAACCAGTTCGACTCGTGGAGTCCCGTCACCATGTTGCCGCCGACGAACAGGCACGGGTAGCCGAACATCTGGCGGCGCTCTGCCCAGGGCACGTCGGCCGTCACCGCGTTGAACCGCTCGACCAGTTCGGGCGGCGATTTGGCGAAGCCAGGCATCGTGGGACCTCCTGGGCGAACGGTACTCCGGGCTCACCCGTGGAACGTGCTCGCCGTCAGATAGCGCGATTCTCGTACGCCCGCGGGTCGACCCGGGTCGGCAGCACGAGGACGTACTTGCCGGCGAGTTGCACGCCCCACGGCGTGACCGGCCAGTGGTTCGACGAGCGGCGCGGCACGAATTGCCGGCCGAGCTCGGCCGGTGTCAGGACGGCGCCGGGGGCCGGGCTCGGGCCCCAGGTGCTCGATCCGAACGGGTAGAGCGGGTCCTCGACGTAGACGGCCGTCACCCGGGCGTCCGGCGCGAGCGGGTCGATCGTGGCCCGGAAGCCGCTCATCACCCAGGCGTGCCGACCGTGCCACATCAGCAGCCCGACGGGCTTCCCGGTCAGGCGGATCGCTCGGGCGGCTGCCAGGAGGGCGGCATCGATCGTGTCCGTGCCCAGCAGCTCGTACGGCCCGGCGCCCAGGAGGTTGAGCCCGGTGGCCCAGCCCAGCACGCTCGCCCCCTGGCGTTCGAAGCCATCGGGAGCCGGTCCGCTCCAATCGCGAGCGAGTGCCTGCAGCCGTCGCTGCGTCGCTGCCGAGCGGTCGGCCCCCGGCCGGATCATGTTGAGCATCATCTGCATGCTGGCGCCGACGCACTGTACGAAGTTGGTCTGCGCGACGAAGTCGCTCCTGCCGCCGAGGTTGATGGCGTAGCCGTTGGGGGCGGCGCCGGCCGGGGTGGCGGAGCCACCGAGGAGCAGCAGGACGGCCAGCCCAAGGCCGCCGATCCGAGATGCGGCCCGGCGGTCGCTGTGGCCGCGCAGCCTCGTCATCGCGACACCATACGACCAAATCGTGGTGATCGGCTTCATGGGCCGGAACCGGCGAACGCCCGAGTGACGCCGGCTCGTCAACTCTCCTCGATCCGCCGCAACGAAAGGCGTGGGCCATAGCGGGGGGAGCGAATCCCGCTGAGCTCCAGCAGGCGAATGACCCGTGCTCGCTGGCCCCGGTACGGTTCCAGCAGCTCGAGCATTCGGGCGTCGTCACCGCGCGGCTCGCCGGCCAGGGCGAAGGTGACCAGGTGTGGCAGGTGGAAGTCGCCGATGCTGACCGCATCCGGGTCGCCGAGCGCACGGACGCCGACCTCGGCCGCGGTCCACGCCCCGATGCCGGGAACGGCGGTGAGCCGCGCATAGGCCTCGTGAAGTGGCAGGTCCGCGATCGCCTCGAACCAGGCCGCACGCGCAGCCACCCGCCGGATCAGCTCGGCACGCCGGCGCTCGACGCCGAACGGATGGAAGTCGTAGTAGGGCAGGCTCGCCAGGGTCGACGGCGCCGGAGGAAGGCGAAGCCCCCACTCGGGAGGTCCGGGGGCCGCCTCGCCGTGTGTCCGGACGAGTCCGGCAAACGCCCGGCTGGCCTCCTGGCCGATGACCTTCTGCTCGAGGATGGCCGGCACGAGCGCCTCCAGGACGGCGCTGCTCCGGGGGATCCGGACTCCCGGAAAGCGGCGGGCCAGGTTGGCGATGGTCGGGTGGCCGGCGGCGAGCGGCACCGGCTCGTCGAACAGGCCGAGCAGCGTCGGGACGTCGTCGAGGGCGCGGTCCGCGCCGGGACCCCAGGCCTCGGCGATCACTTCGTCGCCGGCCTGGCCCAGGGCGACGGACACCGGTCCATCGGGCGTCCGGCTGGCTCGAAGGACGCGTCCTGCGGCGGATCGGAACGTTCGATCGGCAGGGCCTCGGCCGAGTGGCGCAAGCGTCCGGCGGAGGTCCAGCGGGCCGGCGGCCCGGAAACGGCGAACGGGCATGCCGACGATCCTGACACGTGACCGATTTGGCGACGAATGCCGTAGAAATCCCCAAATGCCGGGTTCCATGCTATGTTGGCCGTGACGTGCGACGCCCCAGAGTCGTCGCGAGTACGGCGCTCATCGCCGTGCTCGTCCTGGTCGCCGTCCCAGGTCCGGTGGGTTCGTGGGTCCCCAACCCCGAGTCCCAGGTGGATCCGAACCTCTTCGAACCGGTCGAGGTCGCGGCGCTTGTCCGCGGGACGGTGATGACGATTCCGCCCCCCGATTCGGGGGCCCGCTCAAGCGGGAACCTGGATCAAGGTTCGACCTTGTTCGAGCCGGCCCTGCGAACCGAGCCGCTCCAGGCTCCGGTTCGACCTGCCCAGCCCAAGCCCCTGGCGGGCTCGATCAGCCTGAATCCATGGCGATACGACGGCAGGGTGTCCTGGTACGGCCCGGAGTTCTACGGCCATCGAACGGCGTGCGGATACGCGATGACCAGGAAGCTGCTCGGCGTGGCCCATCGGAGCCTGCCTTGCGGAACCCTGGTCACGTTCCGCAATCCGGCCAACGGCCGGACGCTCACGCTCCCGGTCGTGGATCGCGGACCGTACGTGTCTGCCCGCCAATGGGATCTGACCGGTGGCGCATGCCTGGCGCTGAGGCACTGCTACACCGGTGCCTTCCAGTGGAAGTACGCGGGCGGCAGCTGACGCCCGGGTCGCGCAACCGCGCGACGAATCGGGTTTGAGTACGCCAGACTGCGCCCATGCGAATCCTCGTGCTCGGTGCGGGCGGAGTCGGCAGTGCCGTGGTTCCGATCGCCGTCAGGCGTGACTTCTTCGAGCTCATGGTCGTTGCCGATTACGATCGCGCCCGGGCCGAGCGGGCCATCGCCCGCTTTGCCGGCGACCACCGGCTCGCCGCCGCGCGAGTCGATGCGTCGCGGCCCGACGACGTCGCGGCCCTCTGTCGCGAGCACGGGATCACGCATGTCCTGAACGCGGTCGATCCGCGCTTCGTGATGCCGATCTTCGAGGGGGCGCTTGCCGCCGGCGCGGACTATCTCGACATGGCGATGTCGTTGTCTCACCCGGATCCCGAGGCCCCGTACTCGCGGAGTGGGGTCAAGCTCGGCGACGAGCAGTTTGCCCGAGCGGACGCCTGGGCACGGGCGGGGCGGCTCGCCCTCGTCGGGATCGGTGTCGAGCCCGGCCTGTCGGATGTCTTCGCCCGGTACGCCCAGGACCACCTGTTCAGCCAGATCGACGAGGTCGGAGTCCGCGACGGCGCCAACCTCGTCGTCGACGGCTACGACTTCGCGCCGTCCTTCTCCATCTGGACGACGATCGAGGAGTGCCTCAACCCGCCGGTCATCTGGGAGCAGGCTCGCGGTTGGTACACGACGGCACCGTTCAGCGAGCCGGAGGTCTTCGACTTCCCGGGGGGGATCGGACCGGTCGAATGCGTCAATGTCGAGCACGAGGAGGTGCTCCTCGTGCCCCGCTGGGTCAAGGCCAGGAAGGTGACCTTCAAGTACGGCCTGGGCAACGAGTTCATCGGGGTCCTCAGGACCCTCCACATGCTGGGCCTCGATCGGACGGACAAGGTCCGGGTGGCTGGTGTGGAGGTGTCGCCACGCGACGTCGTGGCCGCCTGCCTGCCGGACCCGGCAGCGCTCGGCGATCGCATGCACGGCAAGACCTGTGCTGGAACCTGGGTGACAGGGACCGGGGTGGACGGGCGAGCGCGCGAGGTCTACCTCTACCACGTCGTGGACAACGAATGGTCCATGCGCGAGTACGGCTCCCAGGCGGTCGTGTGGCAGACCGCCATCAACCCCGTCGTTGCCCTGGAGCTGCTGGCGCAGGGCACCTGGACGGGGACGGGTGTCCTCGGACCGGAGGCTTTCGACGCCGTGCCGTTCCTCGACCTGTTGACGGCCTACGGCTCGCCCTGGGGGATGCGCGAGGGCTGACCGAGGGATCCTGCCCTGGCGCTCGTCACGCCAGCGGTTCGAACCGCGCCGTGAAGTGACGAAGCGCCGCTGGTTGCGGCTCGACCATCCGGTAGCCGCGCAGGTCGGTGGCGCGGGCGGCAACCGCGCTGACCGCCTCGATGACGTAGTCGATGTGACTCTGGGTGTAGGTGCGGCGCGGGATGGCCAGCCGCACCAGATCCATGGCGGAGGGCGACTCCGAACCGTCCGGGTGGCGTCCGAACATGACCGTGCCGATCTCGCAGCCCCGGATGCCGCCCTCGACGTACAGCGCGACGGCCAGTGCCTGGCCGGGGTACTGGAGCGGGGGAATGTGGGGGAGCAGAGCCCGTGCGTCGAGATAGATCGCGTGGCCGCCGAATGGCCGGACGAGCGGCACGCCCGCGGCGTGCAGCGCCTCGCCGAGATACGCCGTCGACCGGATTCGATAGTGCAGGTAGTCGTGCTGGACGACCTCGCGCAGGCCCTGCGCGATCGCCTCGAGGTCGCGGCCGGCGAGCCCGCCGTAGGTCGGGAAGCCCTCCGTCAGGATCAGCAGGTTGCGGCACGCCTCGGCGAGCGCGTCGTCGTTGGTCGCCAGCCAGCCGCCGATGTTCGCGAGGCCGTCCTTCTTGGCGCTCATGGTCATGCCGTCGGCGAGCGCGGCCATGTCGCGGACGATGTCCGGGACCGCGCGATCGGCCTGTCCCGGTTCGCGCGTCTTGATGAACCAGGCGTTCTCGGCGAAGCGGCAGGCATCGAGGAAGAGCGGCTTCCCGAACCGGTCGCACACCGCTCGCACCGCGCGCAGGTTCTCGAGCGAGACGGGCTGCCCGCCGCCCGAGTTGTTGGTCACGGTCACGAACACGACCGGGACGTCCGCCGCCCGAGCCGTCAGAAGCGCCTCGAGCGCCTCGATATCGACGTTGCCCTTGAACGGGTGGATCGCGGACGGATCGCGGCCCTCGGGGATGACCAGGTCGACGGCCTCCGCGCCGGTCGCCTCCACGTTCGCCCGGGTCGTGTCGAAGTGGGTGTTGTTGGGGATCACCTTGCCCGGTCCGCCGATGACCGAGAACAGGATCTTCTCGGCGGCGCGGCCCTGGTGCGTCGGGATGACGTGGCGGAACGGCCAGAGCTCGGTCACCGCCTCCAGGAAGGTGTACCAGGATGGCGACCCGGCGTAGGACTCGTCGCCGTGCTGGATCGCGGCCCACTGGTCGCGGCTCATGGCGCCCGTCCCGGAGTCGGTCAGCAGGTCGATCAGGACGTCGTCGGCGTGGAGGGCGAAGAGGTTCCAGCCCGCGGCCTCGATCGCCGCCCCGCGCTCGTCGCGGGTGGTCATCCTGATGGGCTCGACGGCGTGGATCCGGAACGGCTCGATGATCGTCCGGAAGTGTTCCATCGAATCGAGGATACGACGTACCGTATCGCCATGTGCCGAAGCATCAAGACCCTGCGGCGGGCCGAAACGGCCGCAACCACCGGCGAGCTGGAGGCGGCCGCCCGCCAGTTCGTTCGCAAGATCAGCGGCTACCGAACGCCTTCGACGCGAAACGCTGACGCGTTCGAAGCCGCGATCGCGGAGATCGCGCACTCGACGGAGCACCTGCTCGAGGCCTTGGGCGTCGCGGTCGAGGAGGGGCCAGATCGCTGGATTCCGAGGGCGGCCACCAGCGCGCCGCATTCCCACGCCGGCTGACGCCGCGTGGTGATTGGCGCCCCTCCGTGGTGGGTTCGCCCCGGGCTCGAGAGCGAGGAGGGTCGCCTCCGGCTCTGATCCTGCCGCGCATCAAGGCCGCGCATCAGGACCGGGCATCAGGTTTCCGGGGGTCCGAGGCGGCCCAGCCCGTCGCTCGTTCCAGGACGATCCGGATCATCGGTCGCCCCGCGAGGTCGTGGGTTTGGTATTGCGGGTACTTC
>JBGPIH010000121.1:0-9620 GCA_041484785.1 Candidatus Limnocylindria bacterium | reverse complement strand
GCCGGGCGCCTTCTCGATGATCTGGCTGAGGTACTTGCCCAGGCCGTCGTGGGTCATGCCGCGCTCGACGGTGACCCCGGTGTGGGCGACCTGCTGGAAGACGTAGGTGTTGTTCGGCTTGGTGTAGATCGCCTCGGAGAGGTCCTTGCCGACCTTGTTCTTGTCGATGTCGAAGGCCGCCACAAACTCGATGTCCCGGATGTGGTAGCCGCCCAGGTCGACGTGCATGAGGCCCGGGACGAAGTCGTCCTTCTTGGCGTTCTCGTAGTAGTAGCGGCCCTGGACGAGGCTGCTCGCACAGTTGCCGACGCCGACGATGGCGACCCGGATCTTGCCGTCGCCTCGGCGCCCGGAGCCCGCCCAGGTGTTGCCGGGGGTCGCGCCGTTCTTGCCATTGCTGCCGTTCTTGCTCACGTTCGTTCTCCGTGCTCTGTTGGGGCTAGGTGGGTTGTCGTTTGGCTTGCCCGCGGACGTGAAGGATCCGCTGGATGACGGTGAGGGTGGAGCCCACGGTGATCGCGCCGAGGGCAAGGAAGAGGACGTACACACCGGGTGGAATCGCGAGGGCACCCGCACAGGTGGCGCACGACGAGTTGTCCGGGTTGGTCCCGATGATGCCGGCCAGGACGAGGCCGACGCTGAGGATGACCAGTCGGACCTCCCGAGGCATGATCCCGATCGCGGCCATGCCGCTGCCCGACGTGAAGCCCAGGCCCTCCGACTTCGAGCGCGTGTAGCTGACCATCAGGGCAGAGCCCATGGCCGCCGCGGCGAGCACCGTCCCATTGAGGATGCCGAGCTCCTGCAGCCCGGCGACGAGCCCGATGTAGACGATCACTTCGCCGGCCCGGTCGAAGACCGAGTCCGTGAACGCGCCCAGGTTGCTGACGCGGCCGGTCGCCCGAGCCAGCGTGCCATCGAACATGTCGAAGGCGCCGCCGAGGAAGATGACGATGCCGCCGGCCAGCCAGAGCTGCTGGGCGATCAGGACGGCACCAGCGACGGTGACCACGAACCCGATGAGGGTGAGCGCGTCCGGAGTGAGACCGAGCCGACCCATGCCCAGGGCGATCGGCTCGAACGCCTTCTTGACCCGGGCGCGCGAGTCGTTCGAGATCGTCATGGTCAACCGGCGAACCCGAGGACCGCGCGTTCGCGCGCGGCGAATTCGGCGAAGGCTTCGCCGCGCAGCCGGCAAACGGTCTCGCGGCCCTGGCGGCGCGTCTCCACGACGCCCGCGGCACGCAGGCGCCCGAGATGCCACGAGACGAGGGGCTGGGAGAGTCCGACGTGGTCAGTCAGCTCGGTCACCGTGGCGTCACCGGCGACGAGACGGCGCACGATCTTGAGGCGGTTGACGTCGGCCATGGCCTTGTGGAAGACGCGCAGCTGGCGCAGCTCTTCTGGTGGGGCGATGGCCGCGGCGATCGTGCTGCGGACCCTGGCGCGTGAGGGGGACAGGTCGGGTCGCTCCGGCTCGGGTGGTCGATGGTCACATCAACCACGGTTTATATCAATCTCGGTTGATGCTAGGCCCGAAGCGGATCACGTGTCAAGAGGCGGCTGCGGGCGGACTCGGCCGTCTTGCCGTCCGCTCCGCAGCCGGCCCCGTCAGCGGCCCTGCGGCAACTGGCGCCCGCCGATCGCTCCCGCGTGGCGCATGGTCGCTCCTGCCCACAGGACGATCGTCCCTGCTGCTCTTCCCTCGTGATCGCGATCCCGTGACCTGAGCCGTCGAGAAGAACCGGGCAGCCCGCTGCCCCAACTACACTCCGGGGATGGACCGTCGTCCGGCGCTCGTCCTGCTCGCCGTCCTCGGCGCGGGTGTTTTTCTGGCCGGCCTCGAGCTCATGGTCACGGCCGTCGCCCTGCCATCCATCCTGGAGGGACTCGCCCAACCGAACGGCACGACGGCCTGGCTCGAGCTGCGCAAGGCCAGCTGGATCATCAACGGCTATCTGCTCGTGTACATCCTGACCATGCCGCTGGCCGGTCGCCTCGCCGACCTGTGGGGCGCGCGGCGGCTGTTCATCGTCGCCCTCGCGGTCTTCGTCACGGGCTCCGCGCTGGCCGGTGCCTCCCAGGACCTGGACCAGCTGATCGCCGCCCGCGTGGTCCAGGCCGTCGGCGGTGGCGTGCTCGTCCCGGTCGGGACGGCGGCGGCATCGCACCTGTTCGGCGACGCCGCGCGCCCGCGAGCCCTGGGCGTCATCGGGGCGCTGACCTTCCTCGGGATGGCCGCCGGTCCCGTGGTCGGCGCCGCCATCCTTGGTTCGGTCCACGCCGACGGAGTCCTGGCCGTGGCCGGGTCCGGTCCCGGGGACTTCTTGACGAGCATCCTGGCGCCGGCCTGGCGCTGGGTCTTCTACCTCAACGTCCCGATTGGAATCGTGGCCCTGATCGTGGCCTGGGCGGCGTCGGCCGGCTGGGAGACACCCCGCCGGCCCGGGCGCGTGGACGCGCGCGGCGCCGCCTGGTTCGGCCTCGCCCTGGTTGCCGGGCTCGTCGGCCTGACCTTGCTGGGCACGACCACGCTTGCCGGGAGCTCGGCCGATCCCGCGTTGGTCACCGCCGGCCTGCTGGCGATCGCGGCGATCGCCTCGGCGATCGCCGTCGTCCGCGGCCTGCGCGTCGACGACCCGTTCCTCGATCCGGGGCTGTTCAGGAACGTCGCGTTCAGTTCGGCCGCGCTCGTCTCGCTCCTGACCGGCTATGGCTTCGCGACCGCGATCATCGGTGGTGCCGTGTTCGTCGATCGCGTGCTCTACGGCGGCCCCGACGAACAGCGACTTGCCCTCGGCGCCCTGGCCGGGGCGACCGCCCTCGGCGCGCTCGCATCCGGCTTCGTCGTCCGCGTCCTCTCGCTCCGGATCGTGACCCTGGCCGGCCTGGCGCTGAGCGTGGGCGGCTTCGTGGCGATGACGGGGTGGAGATCGGACACCTCGATCTGGACCGTCGCGCTGGCGCTCGGCGCCTACGGGTTCGGGTTCGGGCTGACCGTCACGCCACGCTCGACCGCCGCGGTCGAGGCAGCCGGGCATCGGGCGTTCGGGGTCGCATCGGCCGTGGTCACGGTGGCCCGGATGATCGGGATGGCGGTGGGACTGGCGATCCTGACCGCCTATGGCTCGACCACGATCGACCGCCTCTCAGCCGACATCCGGGCCACGCCGAGCGCGTACCAGCAGTTCATCCCCGCGTCGCTGCGCGACCGTCCGTTCAAGGATCCGTTTGTCGTGGACGCGCTCGAAGCGTGGGCGTCGCGCGAGGCCGCCGGGATCATGGTCGGCCTGTTCGTCGTCGCGGCGGCGGTTACCGTCCTCGCCGTCCCGCCGTCGCTGGCACTGGGCGGCAGGCGCGATCGGCGGGCAGGTATGCTGGCCCGCGACGCTTTCACCGCCGAAGGACCCGATCCCGATGGTCTCGACGCAGCCGAACCCGGCCTCAACCTCTAGGCTCGCCCCCGGCACGATCCGGGTGGCCGCCGTGACCGGCGAGACGGTCGTGGAGTCCCATGGCGAGGAGGCCCTGGCCGGTCTCGAGGAGCTGCTTCGCCAGCCCGGCGCGGCCGTCTGGGTGGACCTGACGCAGCCCAGCTTCGAGCAGGCCAAGGCCGTGGGCGATGCCCTGGCTCTGCATCCCCTGATCGTCGAGGACATCCTCGAGGGCAACCAGCGAGCCAAGATCGAGACGACCGACGGGGTCATCCACGTCGTCCTCTTCCACCTGACCTACGACGAGAAGGTCGCCACCTCTGAGCTGGACATCGTCCTCGGGTCGGGCTTCCTGCTGACCGTCCACCAGGAGAGCTGGGACCCGCGCGACTCGAACCATCTCCGCTCCGGGATCGGGCAGGTCCTGCGCCATGGCCCGGACCACCTGCTGTGGGCCCTGGCCGACGACATCGTCGATGGCTATTTCCCGTTTGCGGACCGTCTCGGCTACGCGATCGACGACGTCCAGGACCAGGTCGTGCGCAGGGCCACGCCCGAGGTGCTCGAGAAGCTCTTCCTGCTGAAGCGCGAGCTGATCGAGGTCCGGCGCGCCGTGAGCCCGGTCCGCGAGGTCTTCAACCAGCTGACCAACCGCGACATCGCGCTGATCGACGAAGACGAGCTGGTCTACTACCGGGACATCTACGACCACATCATCCGGCTGACCGACGAGCTGGATAACTACCGAGAGCTCGCGTCCGCGACCCTCGACGTCTACCTGAGCACGATCAACAACAACCTGTCGATCATCATGAAGCGCCTGACCGGGGTCACGGTCATCCTGGCCGGGGTCGGCGCCATCGCCGGCATCTTCGGGATGAGCGAAGCGGGTACGGCGCTCGGAGGCGCCGAGGCCGGAGGCTTCTGGCTGGTCACCGCCATCACGGTCGGGCTGGCCGCTTCCGCCGCGTTCGTCCTGCGTCGGATCGACTGGATCTAGCCGTCACCCGGCGCGGGCGCGAGGCACCCGCCTGCGTCAGGCGCGGCTCGGCCGCCAGTCTGGATCTGCCTGCCGACCGGAATCGCTACCGACCTCCGGATCCGCGTGTCTCGCGCTCGAGCGCCGCGGCCAGGGACGAGAGCGCGCGGGCTGCCAGGAACGGTGTCTCGAGCACGACGTCCGCGGCGGCCTGGACCTCGGCCGGCATGCCGTGCGGGCCGACCACGGCCACGGCCAGGCCGCCGATCGCGCCCGATTCGCGGGCCACGCGCAGGACCGCGAACCCGTCGGCGTCGCTGATGTCGTCCCCGAATCCCACGACGTTGGCGGGTCGGAGCTCGGCCAGCAGTCGCTCGAGTGCCTCGCGTTTGCCGCCGGCGGTCCGCGGCCGGAGGTCGACGACCAGCCGGCCGCGGTAGTGGGCAAGGTCGTGGCTCGGGAGCTCGCGACTCACCGTCTCGATCGCGGCCTCCACGGCCGCGCGCGCCGCCCCGCGGTCCTCTGCCTGGCGGACGTGGAACGCGACGGACGGCCCCTTGCGCTCGACGAAGAGCCAGGCCGGCCGACCCAGCTCCTCCGGGACGCGCGCGGCGAGGATCTCGGCCGGCTCTTGGGAGTCCTCGAGTCCGTCACGGAACGTGGTCACGAGGCTGGACGGGTTCCGGCCGCGCGGGAATGTCCCCGACTGCAGCCCGTGGTCGCCGAGATACGTGATCCCGCCGACGCGGACGCGGGCCGCGGCATCGGCCGCCGTTCGACCGGTCAGGATCACGACAGCGAGGCGCTCCGGGTGAGCCCCGGCGATACGCGCCAACCTCCGAAGGGCGCGCCGGGCGAGCGGCACGATGACCGTGGCGCCCGGGTCCCGCGAGCCCTCGGCGAGCGTGCCGTCGAAGTCGGCGACGATGAGCAGCCGCCCGGGTCGCGTCGCCAGGCTGGCGACCTCGGTGATGCGGGCCGCGCGTTCGCGCTCGCCACGGGCATCCCGGTCGTCCCGGCCCGCGCGGGTCAAGGCGTGACGTCCACCCCGGGCAGGATGGATCGAAGGCCGCGGACCATCAGGTCCGGGCCGATTCCTCCGGCTGCGCCGTCGCGGACGATGCCCTTGGCATCGATCCAGAAGTGGACCGGCAGCGCGACGGCGCCCCAGGTGTCGGCGGCGGCGCCGTCGCTGTCGAGCCCGAGCGGGAAGGTGGCGTTCAGCCCCAGGGCGAACCCGGCGACCACGCCCTCCTCCTCCTTGATGTCGATGGCGAGGACGACGAGGCCGTTCTTGCTGTAGCGGGCGGCGAACCCGTTCATCAGCGGGAACTCGTCCTGGCAGGGCGGGCACCAGGTGGCCATGAAGTTGACCCAGACCGGCTTGCCCCGAAGCGCCGCGAGATCGATGGTGCCGCCGCCGACCTGTGGCACGACCAGGGCAGGAGCCGGCTGCCCGATGTGGAAGCCGGAGCCGGCCGGTGGGCTGGAGGAGGCGACCGCCGATGCGCCGGCCGAGCCGGTCGGGGCGCCCGAGACACCCCCGGCGCTCGCCGTCGGACTGCTCGACGCCAGGGCTGTCGATGGCGCCGGGATGGACGGGGCCGGCGGATCCGGTGCGAGGGCGAGGACGCCGAGGACCAGGACAGCCGCCACACCGACGCCGGTGAGCAACCCGGCGGCGATCGCGAATCGGGGCCCCATGGCAGCGGAGGGTACCAGTACGAGCGGCCGGGGGCGGGCGCCGGAGGCCGCTGCTACGATGCCGCCCCATGGCCGACCTCGCGGACCAGATTCGCACCAGAGTCCTCCCGGCGTTGCTCACAGCGATCGGTGTGACCCTGCTGACCGGTGGCCTGCTCTCCTACACGAGCGGGGTGACGGCCGATCCGCTGGCCAACCCGTCACCGACGATCATCACGGCGCCGCCGACCAGCACACCGCTGATCACCCTCCCGCCGCTCGCCACCGGCGACCTGCCAACACCCAGCCCGTCTGTGCCGGCCGATCGCGTGGCGACCCGGGTCCGCATCGCGGCGCTGAAGATCGACCTGCCGGTGGTCAAGCCGCCGGGTGGTCCCGACACGTACCCGCTGTGCGACGTCGCGATGTACCTCCAGGAGCTCGGTCAGCCCGGCGAGGGTCGGGCGACCTATCTCTATGCCCACGCTCGCACCGGCATGTTCCTGCCGCTGCTGGACGCGTCGCTGATCCAGAACGGGAAGAGCCTGCTGGGGATGGTCGTCGAGGTGTGGACCAGCGACGACCAGCGCTTCCTGTACGAGATCACCGAGGTCCGCCGGCATCAAACCGATCTCAGCGACCCGACCACCGCCACCACCGAGCAGCTCTGGCTGCAGACGTCCGAGGGCCCGAAGGGGACGCCGGGCAAGTTGCAGGTGATCGCCACGCCGCTGTCGCAGGAGGCTGCTGACCCGGCCGATGCCCACCCGGTGCCCAAGCCGGTGGTCTGCGGCTAGATCCCGGCCGGTTCAGCCGGCGACGAGGGCCTGGGCGGCGTGTCCTGCGGCCTCAAGCACCGCCGTCGGGAAGAACCCCAGCAGGATCGTCAGCACGGTCGCGGCGGCCAGGCCGCTCCACAGCAGGGCCCCGTGGCGGAGGGCCGGCGTTTCGCTCGCCGGCTCACGCATGAACATGTAGACGACGACTCGCAGGTAGTAGAAGGCGGCGATCGCCGCGTTGAGGACCGTGATGACCGCGAGCGTGGTCAGCGGCCCGCCGGCCTGGACCGCGGCGATGATCACGTTGGCCTTGGCGAAGAAGCCGGCCGTGGGCGGGATCCCGGTCAGGGAGAGCAGGAAGAGGGTCATCAGGATGCCCAGGATGGGCTCGCGCCGGCCCAGGCCGGCAAAGGTGGCCAGCCCGGACGTCACCCCCGTCCGCTTCTGGAGTGCGGCGATGACGGCGAACGCTCCCAGGTTCATGAACGCGTAGGCCACGCCGTAGAAGAGGAGGGCCTCCAGCCCGTCGATCCGGCCCTGCGGATCGCCGGCCCACGCCGCGAGCCCGACGAGCATGTAGCCGGTATGGGCGATCGAGCTGTAGGCGAGCATCCGCTTCACGTTGTCCTGGGTCAGCGCCACCAGGTTGCCCAGGGTCATCGTCAGGGTCGCCAGCACGATCATGACCGGCAGCCACCAATCGGACAGCGGCCCGAGCGCTTCCACGAACAGGCGCAGGATCAGCGCGAACGCCCCGACCTTCGGGAGCACCGACAGGTAGCCGGTGACCGGCGTCGGAGAGCCCTGGTAGGCGTCGGGGGTCCAGTAGTGGAACGGCACCGCGGCGATCTTGAAGGCCACCCCGGTGGTCATGAAGGCGAGCCCCATCGCCAGGCCGGGTGACAGGGGCGCGTCGCCGGCTACGACGGCGGTCAGTGACGCGGCGACCTCGTCCACCCGGGTGGTCCCGGTCAGGCCCCAGACGAACGCGAGCCCGAACAGGAAGATCGCCGAGCTGAACGAGCCGAGCAGGAAGTACTTGATCGCGCCCTCGGTCGAGTAGGCGTCCGTCTTGTGGAACGCGACCAGCATGTAGCCCGGCAGCACCATCAGCTCGAGACCGAGGAACAGGACCAGCAGATCCGTGGAGGCCGCGATGAGCATCGCCCCGGTCATGGCGAAGACGAGGATCGTGGCGTACTCGGCGACCGGGAGGCCGCGCGGGACGAGGTAATCGGGCCCGAACACGACGGTCAGCGCGATGATCGAGATGAACAGGAGATCGAGGAAGGTGGTGAGCGCATCGACGCGGTAGGCGCCGTCGAACGCGTTTCCGGGCGAGGCGCCCACCACCAGCGTCAACGCCGCCGTGATTGCGAGGCCGATCAGGGCGCTGGCCACGGCGACGGCCGGCCGACCGGGCCTGATCAGGTCGATGACCATGATCGCGACGGCGGTCAGGATCCCTGCCGCGAGCGGACCGATGGTCACGAGGTCCTGCCAGCTCAATGCGCGGCTCCGGCTTCCGGCTGCGCCGTGACCGGCGTGCCGCCGCCCGCGTCCGACCGGGGCCGCGCGATCGCCCAGCCCGCCCGGGCCACGACGCCGGCCACGATGAGGCCTGCGACGAGCAGGCCGACCTCGGTCGGGATCTGGATCGCCGCCGCCGGCCGGACGGCGGCGAGCGTCTCGGTGACCGTGCTGCCGAAGAGGTTCAGGAGGAGACCGGGCTGGACGCCGAACACGACGACCAGGGCGCCCAGCGGGGCGAGGGTCAGGATCTCGATCGGCTCGATGTCCGTCAGGTGGGAGCCCAGGCTGGCCAGGAAGTCGGACAGCTCGCCGAAGACGATCCGCTGGAACATGAAGAGCAGGTAGGCGGCGGCCAGGATCATCACGAAGCTCGCCACCGCCGCGGCGTACGGGTTGGCCGCGAAGGTGCCGACGAGGACCAGGAACTCACCGACGAACCCGGACAGCCCGGGCAGCCCGCCGGACGCGAAGACGAAGAAGCCGAAGATCGCCGCGTAGACCGGCATCCGGGCGGCCAGGCCGCCCATCTTGGCGATCGTCCGGTCATGCGTGCGCTCGTAGATCACGCCGACCAGCAGGAAGAGGGCGCCCGTGATCAGGCCGTGATTGACCATCTGGAGCACCGCGCCCTGGAGGCCCTGCTCGGTGAAGACGAAGATCCCCAGGGTCACGAAACCCATGTGGCTTACCGACGAGTAGGCGACCAGGCGCTTGAGGTCGGGCTGGACGAGCGCGACGACCGCGCCGTAGATGATCGCGATGAGCGACAGGACGATGATCGCCGGCGCGAACGTCTGCGCGGCCGCCGGGAAGAGCGGGATCGCGAAGCGGATGAGGCCGTAGGCCCCCAGCTTCAGCATGACCGCGGCCAGGATCACCGAGCCGGCGGTCGGCGCCTCCGTGTGAGCGTCCGGCAGCCAGGTGTGGAAGGGGAACATCGGGACCTTGATGGCGAAGGCCAGGAAGAAGGCCAGGAACGCGGCCAGCTGCAGCCCGTCGCTGAATCCGCCGGTCCCCGCGTAGGTCCGCAGGATCTCGAAATCGAAGGCCCCGACCCACGAGCCGTTGTGGGCCGCCTGGTAGGCGTACGCCGTGGCCAGGATCGCGACCAGCATGAGCAGCGAGCCGACCAGCGTGTAGAGGACGAACTTGATCGTCGCGTAGATCCGGTTCGCGCCGCCCCAGATCCCGATGATCAGGTACATCGGCACG
>JBGPIH010000120.1:0-9708 GCA_041484785.1 Candidatus Limnocylindria bacterium | reverse complement strand
CTGACGGTGTGGAGCTTCGCTCGCCGCCCAGGCCCGGCAGCCAGCTAGCCGCAGCGGGCATCCACGAGCGCGACCGCGTCCTTTCCGTCGACGGCGCGCTGGTGCGCTCGAATGCCGAACTGCAGGCCGCCCTTCGAGCGCATTCACTCGGCGAGACGGCTCAGCTAGCTGTCCAGCGCTCGACCGGTGAGCTGCTCGAGATCCCGGTCAGACACGTAGGCGACTTTCCGTGATGTTCGAGGCAGCCTGATCAGTCCCGCCTGGGCGTGGCACGAACGGCAGTAACGCGCGCTTGTCTCGACGCTATGAGGAGACAGTGTCGATTTGCGGTCAGTCTTGAGCGCCCGCGGGCGAATGCCAGCCTCGGGCGCTGCCGATGATCAGCCGCTCGGCAGGATGTTGTGGTTCAGGCGGAACACGTTGTCCGGGTCGTATCGATCCTTGAGCGCGGTGAGCCGGGCTAGCTTTCGGTCGCCGTACGCCGCACGTGCCGCTTCGCGGATGTCGGCCGGGCTTCCGGTCTCGACGCCCAAGAAGTTCACGTACATCCCCTCGGCCGCGTGTGGCTGCATCGCGGTCCACGAGTCCCGCGCCCAACGTCGATTGGCGTCGTCCTCGGTCGAGTCGTGCCACAGCCCGTAGATGTTGAGCCAGAAGGCGGCGCCCCGATTCGTGAAGGCCGTTGCATCCTCCGGCACGCGCCCGAACGCGCCGCCCATGTGGTGGATGTCCACCCCCGTGATCGGTGAGACTCGTCGACTGGCGAGGTCGACGATCGTCGCGATGGTTTCCGCGTCGAGGCGGTCGAAGTAGCAGTTCTTCCAGTAGGCCCGGGTGCCCTTCGGGACCACGGCGTCGAAGGCGGCCTGCCAGTCGAGCCAGCTGACCGGCTCGATGGCGACGAGCGCCGGCGGGCCGAAGGCGGCAAGCGGCGCCACCAGGCGCTCGCCCAAGTCTCGGTCCGCGCCGACCCAGTTGAACCCTTGGATCATGACCGGCTTGCCGTGGAGCTCCGGCGGCATCATCTCGTCGGGCGGCGTGATGAAGGTGATGATCGAAGTCATCTCGTCGGGGAGATCTGCGACCCACGCTGCGTAGAAGCGGAGCGCATCGGCCCATCGATCGCGCGTATGGATGACCGCACCGGCGTAGAGCGGTGTCGGTAGCGGATGTGCCCGGAACACGAAGCTTGTGACGATCCCGAAGTTGCCACCGCCACCGCGCAGACCCCACAGCAACTCGGGGTTCTCTGTCTCGCTGGCATGGACAAGTTCGCCGTTGGCCGTCACCACGTCCGCCGAGACGAGGTTGTCGATGGTCAGTCCGTACATTCGAGTGAGCCAGCCAACGCCGCCGCCCAAGGTGAGCCCGCTGACGCCAGTCGTCGACACGACCCCGCCGGTGACCACCAGCCCGAGCGGCTCCGTTGCCCGGTCCAGGTCACCGAGCGTCACGCCGGGGCCGACCCGTACGGTGCCCGTGCCGCCATCCACCTCGATCGCCCTGAGCGCGGACAGGTCGATAACGAGCCCGTCCTCCACGGTGCCGTTGCCCGCCACGCTATGACCTCCGCCGCGGACAGCGATCGCCAGAGCCTGGCGACGACCGAACGCGATCGCGGTGACGACATCCGCTACATCGGCAACCTGAATGATCGCCGCAGGGCGACGGTCGATCATCCCATTCCAAACAGTCCTGGCATCGTCGTATTCAGCGTCGCCGGGCACGACGACCGTCCCGTGGATCCGCTCGCGTAGGACCCGCGCTGCCGCGATGGCCGCGACGTCCTTTTGCTCCGCGGCCATGCCACCCTCCTCGCCATCGGCCCGCGACCAGGATGAGCGGCGCGTCGCGAGCCGCGGCGGCGTCGATCGCGGGGATGACCAACGGATGGTACGCCGCGTCATATGCTGCAAACCAGCCCCCAAGTCCCGTCAGCGACGGTCAGGTGGAACCCGGTCAGGAGCTCTCAGGGCCACCTCTCTCGACGCGTTTCGCCACTGGCTCACGATCGTTCCATCGTGTTGGGTCGTCTGGGGCCGAACCCGAGGCGTACGATGTAGGCGGGCCATCACCACTTGCCGGATCATTGAAGGGCAACGATGACGGAACCGGCCGGGCCACGGTGTCCCCGGTGCAGCAAGTGGAATGCTGTCGGCCAGTCATTCTACGGGAACTGCGGTCTCGATCTGCGCGCGGCTTCTGCCCCGGACCGATGGGAGCATCCGACTCCGCCTCCAAGGGATAGCCGCGGCGGCAGGCGCTTGGGGCAGGCAATCAGCCAGGGCTTCGGATGGGGCTGCGGGTGCCTGCTCCTGATCGTCATTGTCCCCGTCGTGCTCGCGATCCTCTTGTTCGTCGCGAGGCAGTAGGCCCCGGTCGCCGCGGCCGGTTGGCCCGGCGTTGGCTAGGATGAGACCAGGCACGACGACGCCGCCGCGACCGGACGGCGTGGTCACCTCTCTGACGCCTCTGACGCCTCTGACGCCTCTGACGCCTCTGACGCCTCTGACGCCTCTGACGCCTCTGAACGCTAGACCCACAGTCGACTACGCGTGCGTGCCAGACGCCCGCGGGCCGGGCGACGGGATCGCGGCTTTCCGCGAGTATCCCGGAATGTCAGCGTCGTTCCGGACGACGGCAGGGGTCATGGGGCAACCACCGGGACGTTGTCGCGGGGGCCGGCCTTCATGAGGTTGATTCCGGGCTGGCCATCGATCACAACGAGGATGTCGCGGGCTAGGATGGGCGGCGAGGTTCCGGACCCTGGCGGCGCTGACACCGTCGCGACCTGGACGTCGATGTAGCACAGGGCAGCCGCACGGTCGGCTGGGTCGCCGGGCCACGGGTCCCCTTGGGCGAACAGCGCCATCGCGCGGATGGCCCCGATCGTGGTCAAGAACGAGCCGGCGACCCGACCTGAGTAGACGACCGCCGCGGATGCACACGCATCCGGGGTCAGTTGGTATGCCTTCGTCGGTGGCTTCGAGAGATCGAACACGGCGTAGGGGTCCACGCGATCAGCGACGAGCGTCGGAGGGCCTCCGGCCGGATCGAGCACCATGACCGAGCCGAGGGCCTGCAGGTCCTTCAGCGCGGCGTAGGCGGACCCAGGGTTCTCTGATCCGGCGCAGCAGGGCCTGTTGGGCTCGACCAGGTAGACCAGTCGTTCATGTTCGGTCCACCGGACCGTCCCTTGCCCGACCGCGCCTACGAGAACCGGCTCCCGCGAGCCATCCGCGCGGACCAGCACGAGCCCCAGCATCCCGTCGCTGCCCTCCGCGGGCCCACCGTACGCGATCCACGTACCGTCCGGCGACCAGCCCGAGACAAAGAGCGGACCAACGCTGGTCGCGAGGCGCCGGGCGGAACCTCCGTCGACGTTCATCACCCAGAGCTCGCCCGGCCCGGCATCGGGCGCGACCGGACCGAGCCATTTGCCGCTTCCGATCGCCAACCGCGTTCCATCGGGGCTCCAGGCGACGAACAAGGCGTTGCCCTTGCCTGGAGTTCGGATCTCGCGGGCACCGGATCCGTCTACCGCGATGATCCAGGCTCGGTTGTCCTCGGAGCTGCAGGGGCAACCCCCAACGGCAATCGATCGACTATCGGGCGACCAGCTGAACCAGAAGTCGGTCATCGGCATGTCGGCCCGGTAGCTCCGAGGGATCTCGAGCGTTCGCTCGAGCCTGCCCTCGCGATCGAGCAGCCACAGGGGGCCGCCGGTTGCCTCCGGCGCGAGAACCGCCAGGTGATTGCCATCCGCCGACCACGCAAACTCCGGCCCGACGTCGCCGGCCGCCTCCACGTTGAACGTTCCAATCGGCGTGCCGGCGACGGTCAGGATCGCGATGCGCCGTGGCTCCCCAGCCTGACCCGAGCCGTTCGGACCGATCGCGGCGGCCAACCGCGAGCCGTCGGGCGACCACTGGACTCCCATGTAGCCGAGCGATTCTGCTTCCTTGGGATCGCGCGCGACCAGGATCCGGGCGCCGGTCCCATCGAGGTTGGCGATCCAGATGTCACCGTTCCGCACGAAGGCCAGTCGGCCCGTGTCGGCCGGGCGTGGGGAGCGCGATCCCGCGAGGGCCAGCGCGAGCCCAAGGAGCCCCGCCAGGAGCAGGGCCGCCGCAGCGAACGCGAACCAGCGACGCCCCCCGCGGGTCGCCAGCCAAGGCCCGAGATCGAAGGGCCCACGCCGTGTCGCGGCGACCGCCTCGGCCACCGCCCGCGCGTCGAACGGCCGCGTGCCGTCATCGGCCATCTCGCGGAGGCCCCGCGCCAGGCGCGCCTCGAAACCTGACTCAGTCATCATCGAGCTCCCTTCGGAGGCGAGCGGTCAGCCGCTCCAGGCGCGAGCGAACGCCCGACGGGCTCATCCCCATGGCGGAGCCGAGCTCGAAGGAGTCAAAGCCGGCGACGTAGCGCAGGGCCAGCAACGTTCGCTCCTCGGGGTCGAGGCGACGCACGGCCGCTCGGAGGTCGACCGACCGGATCGAGTCGGCCGGGTCGTGCCGACTCGATCCCAGGTCTGCGACGTCCAGCTCGACCACAACGCGTCGCCGACGTTGACGAAGCAGCTGGCGAGCCTCGTTGGCGGCGACGGTCAGGAGCCATGGCCGCAGGCGGGCCGCTTCCCGAAGGGTGTCTAGCTTCCTCCAGACGATCGGCCACGCCGACTGGACCGCGTCCTGGGCGAGGTCCGCGTCTCCACCACAGACCACGACACACACTCGGGTCATGTCGTCGTGATAACGCGAGACGATCTGCTCGAGCGCCCGCACGTCACCAGACGCGGCCCGGGCGACGACCACGGACGCGATGTCATCGGCCGCGAGCGTGTCTCTCATACCAAACAGATGCTCTGCCACCGCGGGCTGTCCCAGCCCGGCGACGAATCGCGTCGCCCATGGTCGTGACGATGGTATGCCCAGTCAAGCACGGCACTGGCCCCTGACACTGTGCGACAGGCTGGGAGGACGGTAGTGCTGGCTCAGCGCCGACCATCACGGCAGTCGCATTGGCGCAGCGAGGCAACGGAAGTGGTACGCCTCCAAGCCCCTGCAGATCAGGTAGCCGGCGCTGGGTTCCTGGCGTCCGGACCGTTGCGGTTTCGGACCCCAGAGGTGGCGTAACAGCAGAGCGGCCGCCGAACGAGCTCGCCACCGGGTCATCCTCGCGACGTTGGAGTTTGCGGGCGAAGTGGCGGAGGAAGTGCGCTGAACGCGCGGCCAGACCGACGATCAGGTCATCGTGCGTTGATTGGTCCTGAGTTCGAGCAGCCCTCAGGAGAACCGCTCGAAGCGCACCATCTCCGCGAGAGCTCGCCGCGCCGTGCCCGGGGCGGACTTCGGCCCGGCTCCCTCAGTGGTCGGGTAGCCGAGCGATACGAGGGTCCGCGCCCGCCGGCCCTCCGGGACGCCGAGGAGCGCGGCCACTGCAGCCGCCCCTGCCGGCACGATCCAGCCGATGGCCGAGGCCAGGCCCAGTGCGGTGGCCGCGACCAGGATCCGTTCCGCGACCCGCCCCTCGTCGAACGTCTCGATCTCAGGCATGCCGCCGTCCATGACGATGACGATCGCGGCGGCCGCCCCGGCGACGTGACGGACGTTCGGCGACGCCGCCGCGATCGCGCTGAGCGTCGCCGGCTCACGCACGATGACGAAGGTCCAGGGCTGACGGTTGGAGCCGCTGCCCGTCCAGCGCGCGACCTCCAGGATCTCCGTGAGGAACTCGTCGGGAACGGGATCGGGGCGGAAGGAGCGCACGGAGCGCACCCGCCGCATCGTGCGCAGGAGCGGGCGGGCCGGCTGGGGGTCGGTCATGGACGACATCCGGGTCAGCCGCCCCACGAGCCGGAGTGCCCTGCATGGATGTCCTCCGTCGGCTTTCGATCTCCGAGCGCCTGGCCGCGCTCGCCGGCCTCGCGGCCACGATCGCATCGCTCGCTGGATTCGTGCCCGGCCTGTACCGCGATCCGAGGGTAGTGGTCGCCCAATCGCACGGGTATGACGCCGGCAATCTCTTCGTGGTGATCGTCCTCGGGCTCGCCCTGAGAGCGTCGGCGCACGGCTCGCTGCGCGGCCGGCTGATCGCGATCGGCGCCCTCGGCTGCCTGCTCTATGGCTACGTGACCTACGCGTTCCTGATCGTGCTCAACCCAGCAACGCTCCTCTACATCGCGGTGCTCGGTTGTGGCGGATGGTCGTTCGCGGCTGGCCTCGCGAGCGTCGACGAGCGCGAGACCGAGTTCACGATCGGGCATCACGTCTCACGTCGACCGACCGCGATCTTCCTGTTGGTCGTCGCCGCGCTGTTCGCATTCACCTGGCTCGGGCAGATCATCGGTTCCGTGATGAGCGGCCAGCTCCCGGCGGAACTCACGGCGGCCGGTTGGCCGATGAACCCAGTCTTCGTCCTCGATCTCGGGTTCGTGCTGCCACTCGTTGGCCTCGCCGGTGTGCGTCTGCTGGCCGGGCGCCGGGGCGGCGTCCGACTCGCGGTCCCGCTGCTGGTCTTCCTGCCGCTCCTCGCGCTCACCATCGTGGCGATCGCTGTCTCCGGAGCGACCGACGGTCAGGCATTCGAACCGGTCGTCGTCGTGATCTTCGCGGCTGTCGCGCTCATGAGCACCGGCCTTGGCCTGGCTCGCGCTCGATCCTCGGCCGCGGAGCGCCAATGACACAACGCGGCCTCACGCACAGATGGGAGGAGCGTGAGGTTCGGCACGCTCATCGCCGCAGCGCTCGCGCGCTCACCCGTTCAATCGATGCGGGACGGCGCCTCGACTTGAGGTCGCTCTGCTGCCCCAACACGCAAAGTCCGCCGGGCACGACTTCCGGGCTCTTGACGTGAGCCTCGCTGCCGGGGCCCCGTCGGCCCGTCGAGGCAGGACGTCCTGTAGGTCAGCCCTCAGACAACATCAGGCGCCGACGACGACGGCCGCGCCCCGGATGTGCGCAGCCAGGCAATCCCCGTGGGCCGCCGGCGCGAGCGTGGTGATCACGACTTCATGGGCGCCGCTGGGCTCGGCCGCCCCAAGGGAGCAGGCCATCCGGTCTTGCCCGGTCATCCGGTTGTCTCAGAGCGCGGCCTGCGCTCCGACCAGGCCTGCGGCCGGCTTGACGATCTCGCGGAGGACGGCAAAGCCGTCGATGTACGTGCCGGCGGCGTGAGCCGTCGTTCGAGCCAGCTGCTCCAGCCGAACGAGCGCCTCGAGGGCCATGGCCGGCGATGGCTCCCCGGAGGCGGCTGCCGGTTGGTCGTTGAGCAACCTGATGCCAGTGACTCCGGGCGGCGGAGAGGCCGAAAGCCACACGACGAAGGCGCCAAGTTGCTCGAGCTCTGACCGGAGCAGCTCGAGGTACGCGGCTCGAACCGGGAGATTCCGGTCGGCGTCGACGACGACGACGGCGTCTCCCGCGCGAACCGCTTCGACGGGCCCATGGCGGAACTCGGAGACCGAGAGGGACACGGCCTCGCGACGGACCTTCTCATGCCACAGAATGCCGGCCGCCTGGGCAAGCCCCACCCCGGTGCCTAAGCCGAGGATCCATGTCTGAGGGGCCGTGGCGAGACGCAGCCCGACTGGCGCGACGAGATCCCAGGATCCCACGGTGGCACGCAGCCGCCCCACAAGCGCCGCCTGGGCGGCCGAACCCATGGCATCGCCCCCTGGAATCATGAACAGGGCGGTCAGCGCCGCTGTCGCGCTTCGGGTGCTTGCTCCGCCCTCGTCGCCGATGGGTGTGGGAACGACCAGAGCCGCGACCGAAGCCAGCGGGGACGTCTGGTCAGCCGTGACCGCGATGACGATGCAACCCGCGCTGGCGGCGTCGCGGGCCGCGGCAAGGGTCTCGGGGCTCGTGCCGGACTTGGAAACGGCCACCACGAGGCTGCCTGACTGCCAGATCCGGCCATCGGCCGAGCCAAGCGCCACGGCTGCCGACTCGCGGATGAGCAACGAAGGCTCATGGCCCGCCCGACGGCGCGCAAGGAGCCACCAGGGAGCCGCGGTCTGAGCCACGGCAAGCGACATTCCCGTCCCGATGAGAACGGCGTCTGCCCGGCTGTCGAACAGCGGTTGGAGTCTTGACCGAAGGAGCCTCACCTCCGCCAGCGTGGCCTCGACCACCTCTGGTGCGCCAGCCAAGTCGCGACCCATCTCATCCGGCCCGTCGGCCGCCAACGCGGCGAGGACTTGACTCGGATCGAGTCGGGCAACGTCTGATCCAGACGCGACTCGCCCGCTGGGACGATCGCCGCGCCCAGTCATCCCTTCACACTGCCTGCTGTCAAACCGGCCACGATGTAGCGCTGGAAGACGAAGGCGATGAGAACGGGCGGGATGGCTGCGATCACGCCGCCGGTGGCCAGACGTCCGAAATCGACCCCAAAGCGGCCGATGAAGTCGTTCAGGGCGACCGGGATGGTCTTCGACGCGTTTGTCTGTGTGACGACGAGGGCGTACAGGAACTCGTCCCAAGCGAGCAGGAACGCCAACAGCGAGGTCGACAACAGGCCGGGCCGGGAGACCGGCAGGATGACCCGCCAGAGCGCCCCGAATCTGGAGCAGCCGTCGACCCGGGCGGCGTCATCCAGCTCCCGTGGCACGGTATCCAGGTAGCCACGCATGAGCCACACCACGTATGGCGTCACAAAGGACGAGTAGATGATGATCAAGGCGATGGGCGTATCGCTCAAGCCGAGCGTGCTCATGATCTGGTAAAGGGGCAGGAGGAGGGCGATCGGCGGCAACATGGTCGTGGCCATGAACGCCAGGATCAGCCAGCCCTTGCCGGGAAACCGGAAGCGCGAGAAGGCGTAGGCCGCCACCGTCCCGACGCTGACGCCCACGAAGGTCGTCACCGACGCGATGAGCAGGCTGTTCGTCAGGGCCGACCGGAACTCCTGGGCCTGGCTGTCCGCCGGCGAGCCGCCGATGGTGAGATCGAGGAACCGTTGGAAGCTGACGTGGGCCGGGATCCATGACAGCGGACGCGCCAGCAAATCGACCTTGTCGGCAACGCTCGAGATCAGGAGCCAGGTGAATGGCCCCAGGATGACGATAAGCGCGATCGCCATGCCGGCGTATATGAGGAGCATTTGGAGGATGCCCCGGACGGTGATGGGTCGGCGTCGCCTGGCCTGGCGTAGTACCGCCTTGGCGGCCGTCGACGAAGCGCCGCTGCCTCGGGATCCGGCAGCTGGAGTCCTCATGAGGTCGTCGTTCCCGTTCGCCTGAGCAGCCACAGGTAGACCGCCGCCAGAAGCATGATCGCGATGGCGATGAGGTAGCCAAGAGCCGCGCCCTGCCCGAAGTCATAGCCCTGATAGGCCGTTCGGTAGGCGTAGATGGCCACGGTCTGGGTGGAGCTGGCGGGGCCGCCGCCGGTCATGATCCAGATGACGTCGAAGACCTTGAACGCCTCCATCGTGCGCAGGACCAGGACGATCAGGATGATCGGCGTCAGGAGGGGCAGGATGATGCGCCGGAAGATGGCTATGCCTCCCGCTCCGTCCACCCGGGCGGCTTCGAACAGCTGGCGGTCGATCCCCTGCAGGCCGGCCAGGATGAGGATCGCGCAGAAGGGCGTCATCTTCCAGACGTCGGCGATGATCACCATCCACATCGCCGTCGTGTCCTGGGAGAGCCACGGCACGTAGTCGTGCAGGGCGCCGACCTGGGTCAGCAGGGCGTTCAGCGAG
>JBGPIH010000119.1:0-9711 GCA_041484785.1 Candidatus Limnocylindria bacterium | reverse complement strand
GTCCGATCGCTTCAGGCGGCCGGCCTCGAGGTCAGCGCCATCACCGACGTCACCCCTATCCCGCATAACGGCTGCCGCCCGCCCAAGCGGCGTCGCGTCTAGAGCCACGAGGACCCATGGCCCGTTACACCGAATCCGTCTGCCGTCTCTGTCGACGCGAGGGCGCCAAGCTCTTCCTCAAGGGGACCCGCTGTTACACGAAGAAGTGCGCCTTCGAGCGACGTCCCACGCCACCCGGCCAGCACGGCGTCCGCCGCCGCAAGGTCGGCGAGTTCGGCCTGCAGCTGCGCGAGAAGCAGAAGGTGCGGCGCACGTACGGCGTGCTCGAGCGCCAGTTCCACAACTATTTCGTGGCCGCTGAGAACCGCCCCGGCGTCACCGGTGAGAACCTCCTCCGCTCGCTCGAGCTGCGCCTGGACAACGTGGTCTACCGGATGGGGATCGCCTCATCACGAGCCCAGGCTCGCCACTTCGTCGCGCATGGCCATTTCAGCGTGAATGGGCGACCCACCAACGTGTCGTCGTACCAGCTCAAGCCGGGCGATCGGATCGAGGTCCGCGAATCGCACCGCACCCGTGAGCCGTTCAAGATCGCCAAGGAGACGCTCCGCTCCCACCAGGCGCCGGAGTGGCTGACCGTGGATGCCATCAGCCTGACCGGTGCGGTCGTCGCACCGCCAACCCGCGACCAGATGCCGCTCGACCTCAACGAGCAGCTCGTGGTCGAGTACTACTCGAGGTAACCCGCCCACATGATCGAACTCGAGACTCCGCAGATCGAGCCTGTCGAGGAGGCTGGCACGTACGCCAAGTACGAGGCCGGGCCCCTGCAGGCCGGCTACGGCGTCACGCTCGGGAATGCCCTCCGGCGTGTGCTCCTGTCGTCGCTCGAGGGAGCCGCGGTCACGAGCATCCAGATTCGTGACGTCTACCAGGAATTCTCGACGATCCCCGGCGTCAAGGAAGACGTCACCCAGATCGTCCTGAACGTCAAGAAGCTCCGGCTCAAGAGCTACGCCGCCCATCCCGTCCAGCTCCGGCTCATCAAGAGCGGGGCCGGCGCGGTGACCGCCGCCGACATCGCCGAGTCGGCCGACGTCGAGATCATCAACCCGGACCTCGTGCTGATGACGCTGGACACCGACGACGTCACGATCGAGCTCGACCTCACCGTTGAGCGCGGCGTTGGCTACCTCGGCGCCGAGCGCGCCGAGGCGCTTCCGATCGGGGTCATCGCCGTCGATGCGATCTTCACCCCGGTGCGCAAGATCAACTATTCGGTCGAGAGCATGCGGGTCGGTCAGATGACCAACTACGACAAGCTGACGATCGAGATCGAGACGGACGGGACGATCACGCCGGAGGAGGCGCTCAGCCGCTCGGCCGAGATCCTGGTCAACCAGTTCCGGCCGTTCGTCACGGTCGGGATGTCGGCCGTTCCGGCTGTCGCGGCAACCGGCACGGCGGCCCTGCCCTCGAACATGCTGGACATG
This sequence comes from Candidatus Limnocylindria bacterium, assembly GCA_041484785.1. Classification (GTDB taxonomy): domain Bacteria; phylum Chloroflexota; class Limnocylindria; order Limnocylindrales; family CSP1-4; genus SPCO01. The sequence goes on along the minus strand of JBGPIH010000119.1, from coordinate 8,218 downwards.
CCGATCGAGGAGCTCGACCTCCCGATGCGCGCGTACAACTCGCTCAAGCGCAACAACATCGTCAAGGTCGGCCAGCTGCTCCAGCTCAAGGACGACGACCTGCTGCGGATGCGCAACTTCGGCAAGAAGTCGCTCGACGAGATGAAGGAGCGGCTGCGCATGCGCGGCTTCATCATCCCGGAGACGGAGAGCGACGGCCTCGACAACGGCGAGGGCGAGCCCGCGTTCGGCGACGAGGCTGAGAGCTGATCCGGTGGCGCATCGAATCGGCGGACGCAAGCTCAGCCGCAAGCAGGGTCCGCGGATCAGCCTGTTCAAGAACCTGACCGTCTCGGTGATCCGCTACGAGCGGGTCAAGACGACCGAGGCGAAGGCCAAGGAGATCAGCGGCCGGGTCGAGAAGATGATCACCCTGGCCAAGCGCGGCGACCTCTCGGCTCGCCGCTCCGTGGTGGCCCAGTTCCCCAACGAGCCACTCGTCGTGGCCAAGCTGTTCGACGAGATCGCCCCCAAGTACGCGGACCGGACGTCGGGGTTCACCCGGATCGTCCGTCTCGGTCAACGCCGCGGAGACGCGGCCGAGATCGTCCAGATCGAGCTCGTCTGAAATGAGGATCCGCCGCTCCGCCGAGGGCGGCTAGAGCGCCCGAGAGGGCGCGCCTTTGCGCTACGTGGCAAGGGTGGAATATGACGGAACGGACTTCGCCGGATTCCAGGTGCAGCCTAGGAAACGGACGGTCCAGGGAGTCCTGGAGGCCGCACTGGCCCGCCTCGGTGACGGGGTGGAACAGCGGGTCGACGGGGCCGGCCGAACGGACGCCGGCGTGCATGCCCGGTCGCAGGTGATCGGTTTCACCTACGCCGGACGACTCGCCGAGACAGACCTGGGTCGGGCGCTCGATGCGCTCCTCCCCCCGGACCTCTCGGTGCGCGAGGTGCGACGGGCTCCGGCCGGATTCAATCCCCGCTATGCGGCGCGGTACCGGGAATACCGCTACACCGTCTGGAACGGGCCGCGCAGTCCGCTCCACGAGCGCGTCGCGCTCGGGGTGCGGGCCCCGCTCGATACCGCCGCGATGGCACGGGCCGGGTCGGTCTTCGTTGGCCGGCACGACTTCCGCTCCCTCGGGGCGACGGACCGATCGCCCGTCCGGACCGTCAGCATGGTCCGGGTCAGGCGGGAGGGCCGGCTCGTGACGATCGACGTCAGGGCCGACTCGTTCCTGCGGGGGATGGTCCGCCGCATGGTGGCCGTCCTCCTGGAGGTCGGTCTCGGCAAGATGGATGAGACAGCGGTCGGGTCGGCACTCGCCGGTACGGGACCGGCCCTCGCGGGGGCAGCGGCCCCGGCCAAGGGGCTCTGCCTCAGGCGCGTCGCCCTCGGGCGGCGGCCGGGCGAATTGAACGGAGAACACGAGGAACGATGAACGCGAAGACCTATTCGGTCCGGGAGAGCGAAATCGAGCGACGCTGGTACGTCGTCGATGCGACGGACGAGACGCTCGGCCGCCTCGCTTCGCGAATCGCGCACGTCCTCGAGGGCAAGCACAAGCCGACGTACCAGCCCAACCTGGACTCGGGCGATCACGTGATCGTCCTCAATGCCTCCCACATCAACGTCACCGCCGCCAAGCTGGACAGCAAGCTGTACAGCCGGCACAGCGGGTTCCCGCAGGGCTTCAGGCAGGAGACGCTGGGTCATCTCCTCGCGCGGCGACCGGAGGAAGTGATCCGGCGAGCCGTCAAGGGCATGCTCCCGCACAACCGCCTGGGCACCCAGCAGCTCCGCAAGCTGAAGATCTACCCCGGAGCGGATCATCCGCATCAGGCCCAGCGGCCTGAGCCGCTCGCCTGACGAGGAGCTCATCCACATGACGATTCCCGCGTTCTACTCCGGGACCGGTCGCCGCAAGACGGCCATCGCCCGCGTCCGCCTGCTGCCCGGAGAGGGCGAGATCGTGGTCAACGGCCGCTCGATCGAGGAGCATTTCGGCAACGCCATCAACGAGAGCGAGGTCCGGATGCCGTTCCGGGTGACCGGGACCGAAGGACGCTTCAACGTGATGGTCAAGGTCGAGGGCGGCGGCGTGACCGGACAGGCGGGTGCCATCCGTCACGGCATCGCCCGCGCCCTGCTGGAGATCGACCCCGAAGGCCACCGGCTGCCGCTCCGCCAGGCGGGTCTGCTGACCCGGGACCCGCGGATGAAGGAACGCAAGAAGTACGGCTTGAAGCGGGCCCGCAAGGCGCCGCAGTACACGAAGAGGTAGCGACCGCGCCGGCGGCCCATGCCGGCGTAGCCGGCTCCGCTCGTTCGCTCACGCACCTTGAGGCGCGCTCGCTCTCGTGCTCGCCGGCGCCTTGGCCTGGGCCGTCGGTGCGGCCGCGAGGCAGTTCGCGTTCTCGCGTCGCACGACGGTAGGATGGCGCCATGAGCTCGCCTTCGTCGCTGACTGGGCGCGACCTCCTGAGTGTTGCCGATCTGACGGCCTCGGAGGTCGGTCGCATCTACGACACGGCCGCCGAGCTGAAGGCGGAATTCCGGGCCACGCGCGGTCATGCCCTGCCGCTCCTTCGTGGGCGGACGCTGGCGATGCTCTTCCAGAAGCCGAGCCTGCGGACCCGGGTGACCTTCGAGGCCGGGATGGCCCAGCTCGGCGGTCACGCGATCTACCTGACCCACGATGTCGTCCTCGGCGCCCGCGAGAGCGTCAGCGACGTGGCACGCAACCTCGACCGGGTCGTCGATGCCATCGTCGTCCGGACCGGCCCGCACGAAGTCGCGCTGGAGCTCGCGGCGCAGGCCGACATCCCGGTGATCAACGGGCTGACCCTGCGCGAGCACCCATGCCAGGCGCTCGCCGACGTGTACACGATCCGCGAGCGTGTCGGTCGGCTGGACGGGCTCGTGGTCGCCTTCGTCGGCGACGGCAACAACGTCTATCACTCCCTCGTGCTGCTCGGCTCGACGTTCGGCATGGAGGTCCGGTTGGCCTATCCACCCGGCTATGCCCCCAACGAGCGGATCGTGGCGCGGGCGCGCGAGCTGGCCGCCGAGTTCGGCGCGACGCTCTCGTTCGGTCACGACCCGTACGAGGCGGTCCGGGGCGCGGCCATCGTCTACACCGATGCCTGGACGTCCATGGGCCAGGAGGCCGAAACCGAGGAGCGTCGTGACGCGTTCGCGGCCTACCAGGTGAACGACGCGCTCCTGGACGCGGCGGGACCGGGAGTGCTGGCGATGCATTGCCTGCCGGCCCACCGTGGCGAGGAGATCACCTCCGCGGTCATGGACGGCCCGCGTAGTCTCATCTGGGAACAGTCCGAGAACCGGCTGCACGTCCAGAAGGCCCTGCTGGTCGAGCTGCTCGGAGGAACCGGCGCACGATGAACGAGACGCTGTACGAAGGGTACAAGGAGGCGCTGCGGCGCGGCCACGTGGCGGCGCTGCGCGGCCGGCTCGAAACCGCGGTGGCCGCCTACCGCGATGCCTCCCGGATGGCGCCCGATCGCGCCCTCCCGTACGTCGGTCTCGGTGGCGTCCTGGCCCGCCTGGGTCGCAGCGACGAGGCCCTGGCCGCCTTTGCGGCGGCCCTCGTGCGCGCACCAGGCGACGAAGGCGCCCTGCGCGGGCGGGCCGACATCCAGGCCGGGACAGGCCATCGCGCCGAGGCCGCGGCAACGCTCGACCGGCTGGCCACCGCCCTCGAGAGCCAGGGCCGGATCGCCGATGCCTGCGACGTCGCCCGACGAGCGCTCGAACTGGCCGAATCGCGCGGTCGTCGTCGCGGGGTCGCGGCCCTCGTGGCGAGGCTTCGCCAGACATCGGGTGATCCGGCCGCCGCCGAGGCGCTCGAGCGCGCGCTGAGTGTCCTGGAGCTCGACCCTATGGCCGCGCGGCACCCGGCGGCCACGCCCGAGACGGCGTCCGCGGCCACCGAACCGGACGCGGTCGCCGCTCCGCCCATGGCGCCGGGCCCGCCACCCGATCCCGTGGCCCTGACCCTCGCGGTCGAGGCGGCGATCGATGCTGGCGATCCAGACGAGGTCCGCCGGCGGGCCGTGCTGGCGGTGGCGGGGCTTCGGTCGCTGGGCCAGTTCCACGCGGCGATCGATGCCTGCTACGAGGCCCTCGCGACCGCGCCCGCCGATCCGGACATCCACCTGGCCCTCGCCGAGCTCTACCTGGACCGGGGGTGGCGGACCCTCTCTGCCGACAAGCTCGCCCTGCTGGGCCGGCTCGTCCAGCTGACGGGCGACAGCGCGACGCTTGCCCGGATCTGCGCCCTCGCGGCCGAACACGGCGCCGACGACCCCCGCCTCGCCGCGATCTGTACCTGAGGCACCGATCCGGCACTGACCTGCCGCGCGACCCGGAGCGTGAGCCCGAGCCGACTGGGGGCGATGCTACACTCGGCTGACGATGCCGCAGCTCCTTGGATCGATCCTCGAAGGGGTCAGCCTGACGACGATCGTCGACATCGGGATCACGGCGCTCCTCATCTACTGGTTGTTCAGCCTGATCCGCGGGACACGTGCCGTTCGGCTGGTCATCGGTGTCAGCGTCCTGTTCGTGGTCTACGCCCTGGCCGTCGCGTTCGATCTGCTGCTCCTCACCCGGATCCTCCAGGCCGGAGCCGTCGTCGGCCTGTTCGCTCTCGTCGTCGTCTTCCAACCAGAGTTGCGCCGGGCGCTCGAGCGGATCGGGCGCGTTGGCTCGCTCAGCTGGCTGCTGTCGCCGGCGGAGTCGCGAACCGCCGAGCTGGTCGCGACGGAGGTGGCCAGGGCCGCCGCCGAGCTGTCCGCGGAGGGCCACGGTGCGCTGATCGTGCTCGAGCGCGAGACCGGCCTGCAGGAGGTCGCCGAGACCGGGGTGATGATCCACGGCGACGTTTCGGCCGACCTGCTCAGCACGATCTTCATGCCTCGATCGGCGCTCCATGACGGTGCCGTGATCATTCGCGAGGACCGGATCGTGGCGGCGGGTGCTGTCCTGCCGCTGGCGGAGACGTCCATCCACACCGAACGGTTCGGGACCCGCCATCGGGCCGCTCTTGGGATCACCGAGCAGACGGACGCGGTCGTCGTGGTGGTCTCCGAGGAGAACGGTCAGATCAGCCTGGTGGAGCGGGCCCGAATCGTCCGCAACCTCACCGAGGTGGGCCTGAGCCGCGCGATCCGCGGGTTGCTGGATCCCGCGCTCGGCCGCCGGGGCGCCCTGGGCTGGCGGGCCGCCAGCGAAGGCCGCGAAGCCGCCGCGATCGGGTCCCGACGGCTGGCCGAGGTCAGCCGATTCGTCCGTCGCCCGCGCGTCCCCGGACGGACGGTCGCCAGGCCCGGCACGCCCGGCTCCTCGAACCCCGGGACACCTTCGGCGTCGGCCGGATCCGCCGGATCGGGCGGGCCGGCGGCCGGGTCCGGGGCCTCCGCCGACGACGACGAGACCGGTCGATCGTCGGCCGCTCGAGTCTCCCCGTGAGGCGACTCCTCGCTCGCGTCGTCCACAACTGGCCGCTCAAGCTCGCGGCGATCGGCCTGGCCACCCTCATGTACGGCGGGCTGGTGCTCTCCGAGAGCACCCAGACATTCACCGGGGTGATTCCGGTCACGGCCCAGGGCCAGCCGGCCAATACCGTCCGCCTGACCGCCCTCGACCCGGTCACCCTCATCCGCTACTTCGCTCCGGCGGGCGTCCCGGTCACGAGCAGCTCGTTCGTGGCGAGCGTGGACCTTTCGGCCGTCGACCCCCACGCCGGTCCGGTCAACGCTCGAATCGAGGTCACCTCGCCGGACGCGCGCATCCGCGTGCTCGGCTTCGAGCCGCAGTTCATGAGCGTCCAGCTCGACCCGCTCGACCAGAAATCCGTGCCGGTCCAGGTCGAGCGCGGCGCGGTCCCGGGCGGCCTCGACCTCGGCCTGACGACCGTCGACCCGGCCGTCGTCACGGTCTCGGGTCCCCAGTCGAGCGTGCGCCAGGTCGTCGCGGTTCGTGCCGACGTGCAGATTCAACCGTCCGGGATCGACGTCGACCTCGACGTCCAGCTGGTCCCGATCGACGGGCTGGGCAACGCGATCAGGACGATCGACGTGACGCCCTCGACGGCGCGCGTGACGATTCCGGTCTTCTCCGATCGCCAGACCCGATCGCTGCCGGTCAATCCGATCGTCACCGGGGCGCCTGCGGCCGGCTTCGAGATCGTCAGCGTGGCGGTCGACCCGCAGGTCGCGCTCGTCGAGGGGGACGCGGATCAGCTGGCCAAGCTGATCAGCGTGGACACGACGCCGATCTCGATGATCGGGGTCTCGGCCGATCTCACGGTCGAGGCGAAGCTCGCATTGCCCACGGGGATCGTTGCCGTCGGCGACGAAACGATCCGGGTCGCGATCAAGCTCCGCCCGGTCACCGAAACGCGGACCTTCAACGCCGGGCTGCGGTTGGTCGGCACGCGTCGTGACCTGACCTACGACTTCTTCACGGATCGCGTCATCGTCACGCTCGGTGGCTCGCCCGCGGATCTCGATCGCCTGGCCGGCTCCGCCCTGGTCGTCGATCTCGACGTCACCGGCCTGGGCCCGGGGATCGTGGACGTTCCGGTGAGCATCGACCTGCCGACCGGGCCGACGCTGGTGGCCGCCACGCCGCCCACGGTCAGCGTCACGATCGGCGAAACGGCGGCCCCGTCGGCGTCGCCCAGTCCGACGCCATCCGCGAGCGCCGGCTGAGACGCCGATGGCCCGCCTGTTCGGCACCGACGGCATCCGCGGCGTCGTCAACGTCGACCTGAAGCCGACGACGGCCTACGCCCTCGGGCGGGCGGTCGCCCATCGCCTGGTGGGAGCGGGCGGCGCGATCGTCGTCGGTCAGGACACCCGCCGATCGGGCGACATGTTCGTCGCCGCCATTGCCGCCGGGGCGACCAGCCTGGGCGTGGACGTCCACCTGGCCGGGGTCGTCCCGACGCCGGCACTCGCCTTTCTCGCCGGCGGGGGCGACTTCACCGCCGGGATCATGGTCTCGGCCTCGCACAACCCGGCCGACGACAACGGGCTCAAGGTGCTCGACAACCACGGCCTCAAGCTCGATGACGCCATCGAGAACGAGCTGGAGCAGCTGATCTGGCGGAGCGAGGAGCTCGGTGGACCGGGTAACGCGGAGGTTGGCCGGACGATCGACGCCCGGTCGCGGCTCGACGACTACCTGAGCCATCGGCGGGGCCTGGCATCCACCGTTTTGGCGACGGGCGTGCGCCTGGTCCTCGACGGCGCGAATGGCTCCGGCTGCTTCGTGGGGCCGGAGATCCTGCGAGCCACGGGTGCGGCGGTCGAGGTCATCCACGCCGAGCCCGACGGAGTCAATATCAACGTGCGGGCCGGCGCGACCTCCCCGGCCTCACTCTGCGCGGCAGTCGTCGCCGCCGGCGCGGACGTCGGCTTCGCCCTCGACGGTGACGCCGACCGGCTCATCGCGGTCGACGCCGCGGGCACGGTCGTCGACGGCGACCAGGTCCTCGGGATCCTGGCCCTCGATCGATTGTCGCGCGGACAGCTGCCCGGCGGCACACTCGTCGTGTCGGTGCTGTCCAACGGCGGCCTCCAGTCCGCAGTCGAGGCAGCCGGCGGCCAGGTCGTCCGGACCCCCGTCGGCGACAAGTACATCCTCGAGGGCATGCAGGTTTCCGGCGCCGCCCTTGGTGGCGAGAAGAGCGGCCACGTCATCGTGCTCGAGCACACCACCTCGGGGGACGGGATCGTGACCGCGCTCGAGGTCCTGCGGGTCATGTGCCGGCGTACGGCAAGCCTGGCCGAGCTGGCCGCCGCGATCCCGATGCTGCCGCAGCAACAGCGGGCTGTGAAGGCTCGTCACAAGGACCAGTGGGAGGGCGATCCAACGCTCCAGCGGGCGATCGCCGCCGCGACCGCCCGCCTCGGCAGGAGCGGTCGGATCCTGGTCCGGCCGTCCGGCACGGAACCCGCGCTGCGGGTGATGGTCGAAGGCCCGGACGAGGGCCTGGTCGCGGAGCTGGCCGACAGTCTCGCGGCCCTGGCAGGCGAGCGACTAAACTGAGGCCGGTGCCCATCCAGCGGCGTCATCATGTCCCGTCGAGTCCAGCCGACGGGCACGAGCGGAGGGCCTGACTTCGGATGTGCGGCATCGTCGGCTACACCGGTCCGCGCGAAGCGGGCCCGATCCTCATCGAAGGTCTCAAGCGCCTGGAGT
>JBGPIH010000118.1:0-9731 GCA_041484785.1 Candidatus Limnocylindria bacterium | reverse complement strand
ATGGCCCTGGAGCTTCTCCTGCCACGAACCATACGGTCGGTTGTCGTACGACCAGCGCTTCTCGTTCTTGACCACCTCTCGCTGGTTGTTCAGGTTCTCCTGGCTCAGGGCTTCGAGCAGGGTGGCCATCCGGTCGGCCTCGAGCCACAGGCCGAGCTCCATCTGGTGGGCCGGCAGGGTCTCGAAGTAGTTCGTGCGGTCCAGCCAGGTCGAGCCGTTCATCGTGCCGCCGGCGGCCTGCACGATCGCGACGTGCTCGGCCTTCTTGACGTGGCGCGAGCCCTGGAACATGACGTGCTCGAAGAGGTGCGCGAACCCGGTCTTGCCGGGCACCTCGTGCTTGGAGCCGACGTCGTACCAGAGATTGATCGCCACGACCGGCGCCAGATGATCCTCGGCCACGATGACTCGCAGGCCATTGGCGAGACGCTGGTCGCTGAAGACGACCTCAGGGACGGACGTTGGCACGGTTGACCTCGGGGTATTCGGGCGGCGGGCGGCCGCGGACAGTCAGGTTGGCGACGATCGTAGCGCCTCCGGGGCGGGTCGGCCGCAGACACGCCGGCAGCATTTTCCGTAGACTCCCGGCGATGGCATCCCCCAACGCACGCCGCTTGTGGGGCGGCCTGGCAGCTCTCGCGCTGCTGTTCCTCATGCAGCCGCTCTCGGTGAGCGCCCATTCCGAGCTCGTCTCGTCGGCTCCGGCCGAGGGCACGACGGTTCCCTCGCCGTTCACCGGCCCTGTCGTGTTGACCTTCTCGGAACACCTGGCCGACGGCAGCAAGGCCGATCTGATCGGCGCCGATGGGACGACGGTCGAGACCGCGACCGTGGATGCCAGCGCGCCGACCATGACGTTCAGCCTGACCGCGCCGCTCGCGCCCGGTACCTACCAGGTCAAGTGGACGAGCATCGCCGACGATGGCGACCTGCTCCGCGGGATCCTGACGTTCACGGTGGCCGCGGCCGCCGCATCGGTTCCGGAGCCATCGACCAGCCCGGAGCCATCCACGGCCCCCACGAATCCCCCGGGGGCCGCATCGACGGCCGCAGCCGCCACGCCAGCGGCGTCACCGGCCGCTGACAGCGGCACCGGAGGCAGCGACGTGATCCTGCCGATCGTCATCGTCCTGCTCGGGGTGGTCGCGGGGGCGTTCTACCTGATCCGGCGCAGGCGGCCGGCATGAGCGCCGATCTCCGCCAACGCGTCGCCGCCGGCCTGGCGGCGGCGCTCGGGCTGGGGCTTGCACTCCCGGCGAGCGTCGCCGCCCACACGATGAACGCGACCTACGAGAGCCGGCTGCCGCTCGCGGTCTATCTCGCGGGAGCCGCGACGACGGTCGGGCTCTCGTTCGCCTTCGTGATCGTCCGCGACGTGCGGGCGGCCGCGCCGGCGCCGGGAGGGCCCGGCGCATTGCCGCGCGCGTCGATCCGTTACGGGCTGCGCATCGTGGGCCTGCTGGGCTGGGCGTGGATCATGGCCCAGGGGCTCGCCGGTGGCTCCAGTGACGGGAACGTCGCAACCCTGTTCCTGTGGGTCTACGGCTGGGTGGGCCTCGCGATCGTCTCGGCGGTGGTCGGGCCGGCCTGGCATTTCCTGGATCCGTTCTCGACGATTCACGAGCTCGGGGCCGCCCTCCTACGGCGCCTTGGAGTCGCCGGCTGGGATCCGGCGACGTACCCTGCGAGCCTGGGCCGCTGGCCGGCGACGATCGGGTTCGCGGGCTTCGTCTGGCTCGAGCTCGTGGTCCTGGCCGGGCCGTCGACGCTGTTCGTCGTGCTCCTCGGGTACACCGCGTTCACCCTGGCGATGATGGCCCAGTTCGGGCGTGAGACGTGGCGCTCGCATGGCGAGACGTTCACCGTCTGGTTCCGGCTGCTCGGCCGCCTGGCCGCGTTTGCCCTCGTCGACGAGACGGGGCGGGTCCGCCGCCGGCCGTTCGCCAGCGGGCTCATGGAACCCGGCTGGGCGCGGTCGGACGTGACCCTCGTCGCTCTCGGCGTGGGCTCGATCCTGTTCGACGGGCTGTCGCAGACGCAGGTCTTCTTCGACCTGTTCGGGGCGCCGGGGGTGGTCGTCAAGACCATGCTGTTGGTCGTCTTCCTGGCGATCATCGTCGGGGCCGCGTTCGCGGTGACCCGAACGGTCGGTCTCGCGGCGACCGGCGCGGGCCTCCTGCCGATCGCGCTCGGCTACCTGATCGCGCACTACCTGACCTACCTGCTCATCGACGGCCAGCGAATCATCATCGCGGTCTCGGACCCCCTCCAGAAAGGCTGGAACCTGTTTGGGACGGCCTTCTACCAGCCGACCGGAGCCTGGTTGCCGCCCGGCCTGGTCTGGACCCTGCAACTCGCGGCCGTGGTCGGCGGACACATGCACGGCGCGTGGGGTGGCCACGTCGTGGCCGCGGAAGCGGCGCCGGCCAACCTCGGGGCCCGCGCGCTCCGGCTGCTCCAACTGCCCCTGGCCGTGGTCATGGTCGGCCTGACGACGCTCACGCTCTGGTCGCTCGGTCAGGCCATCCTGGTGACCCCCACGAGCTAGATGCAGGGGTGCGCATGCCCGGGCCGCTGATCGTCGCGGTCGCCCAGCCGCTGTGCGTGCCGTACGACGTCGGGCTGAACGCGGCGACGCACGCGGCCGGGTCATGCGACGACGGCGGCCCCGCTCGGGACCCACGACTCGAGCGATCGGACCTCCCCGAGCCGATCGGCGATGGCCGGATCGAGCGCCTCGGCGGCGGCGACCGCGGTCTCCATCGCGGTCAGGCAGAGGATCCCCTCCGCGGTCGCCGCGTGGCGGATCTCGGCAGCATCCCGGACCGCGCCCGAGCGCGGCGTCGGGGTATTCACCGCGAGACGCACCTCGCCGGACGCGATGAGCGCCAGGATCGATGCCTCGCCGATGGATTCGTCCGCCGCCTCCCCCAGCTTGGCGACGGGTCTCGCCTCGTGGCCCGCAGCGGCCAGCGCCTCGCGGGTCCCGCGCGTCGCCGCCAATCGGTAGCCCGCGTTCGCGAGCGCCGCCGCGAGCCGCGGTAAGAGCGCCTTGTCCCGGTCCGCAATGGAGATGAGGGCCAAGGCTCCGCCCTCGCCCGGCCGGGGCGGAATCAGCGCCGCGCCCAGGAGCGCCTTGGCCAGGGCGACCCGCGGATCCGTGTGGATCCCGATCACCTCGCCCGTCGACTGCATCCCCGGACCCACGGACGGATCGACCCCGCGCAGCTTGGCGGTCGAGAAGGCCGGCGCCTTGACCGCGACGAATCCGGGGGGCGGCAGCAGTCCACCGTCCCAGCCGAGCTCCGGGAGGGTCGCCCCCAGGGAGATCCGGACCGCCAGCTCGACCATCGGGACCCCGGTCACCTTGGACATGAACGGCACGGTCCGCGACGCCCTCGGGTTGACCTCGATCAGGTAGACGCCGTCCTCGCGGACGATGAACTGGGCGTTGACCAGGCCGCGGGCGCCGAGCGCCAGGACGATCCGCTCCATGGTCGCCACGATCAGCTCCTGGTCGCCGATGGACACGGTTTGCGGCGGGAACATCCCGACGGAATCGCCGCTGTGGACACCGGCCCGTTCGACATGCTCCAGGAGGCCCGGGATCAGCACCAGCCGGCCGTCCGAGATGGCATCGACGTCGACCTCGACGCCCTCGAGGTAGCGGTCGATGCGGACCGGCCGGTCCGGGTCGACGACGGTGGCCGCCGCCAGTTGCCGGGCGAGGTCCGTCGGGGAGTAGCAGAAGTCGATCGCCAGGCCGCCGATCACGAACGACGGCCGAACGATGACCGGATAGCCGATCCGATCGGCCAGCGTCAGCGCCTCCTCGACGCTGTGGGCCATCCCGCCCTCGGGCTGCGGGATCCCGAGCCGGTCGAGCAGCGCCGAGAACCGGGTGCGTTCCTCGGCCTGGTCGATCGCCTCGAGATCGGAGCCGAGCAGCGGCACACCCGCGGCCGCCAGCGAGGCGGCCAGGTTGAGCGGCGTCTGGCCACCGTACGCCACGACCGCCGGGAGGAGCGGCAGGCCGTCGGGCGACTCGGCCTCGATGACGCTGCGCACGCTTTCCGGGTCGAGCGGCTCGAAGTAGAGCCGCGAGCTGGCATCGAAGTCGGTCGAGACGGTCTCGGGGTTCGAGTTGATCATGACCGCCCGCCAGCCCGCCCGGCGGAGGGTGTCGGCGGCCTGGACGGCGCAATAGTCGAACTCGATCCCCTGCCCGATGCGGACCGGGCCCGAGCCGATCACGAGGGCCGCTTCGCGCTCGACCGGCGGCGCCTCGGGCGGCGAGCCCGCGGCCGCGTATGTCGAGTAGAAATACGGCGTCTCGGCGGCGAACTCCGCCGCACACGTGTCGACCATGGCGTAGCCGGGCCGCAGGCCGAGCGCGAGCCGCGCGGCCCGAATCTCGTCCTGGGTCGTGCCGGCGAGACCTGCCAGCTCGCGATCTCCGAAGCCGGCACGCTTCAGCGTGGCCAGGAGCTCCGCGGCCCCTGGGTCGGTGCCGTCCGCGAGCCGGGCACCCGCCGCCCTGGCCTCCCCCTCGAGCGCCACGTTCCGCCCCATCTCGGCCAGGAACCACGACGCGATCCCGGTCATCTCGCCGATCAGCGTCTCGGGAATCCCCCGCCGCATCAGTCCCAGGATCCGCCACAGCCGGCTGTCCGACGGCTCGAGGAACCGGCGCAGGACGATCGGCGCACCCGTTCGCTGGGCATGCCGGGTGGATTCGCAGGCGGCGCCCGTCTCGTCGACCCAGCGGATCGGCTCGTCGGCCTCGGGGTCCCCGGCGTACACCGCGGCCAGGTAGTCGAACGTGGGGCGCCAGGCCGGATCTTCGGCCAGCGGCCCGACGCCGGCCTGCTCGAGCCCGCGGAGCGCCTTGTTGAGGGCCGAGCCGAACGTCCGGTCGATCGCCATCACCTCGCCGGTCGCCTTCATCTGGCTGCCCAGCGTCCGGTCGGCGGTCGGGAACTTGTCGAATGGGAAACGCGGCAGCTTGACGACGACGTAGTCGAGCGCCGGCTCGAACGCCGCGACCGTGGTGCCGGTGACGACGTTGGGGATCTCGGCAAGCCGGCGGCCGACGGCGATCTGGGCCGCGACCCTGGCGATCGGGTAGCCGGTTGCCTTCGATGCCAACGCCGACGAGCGCGAGACTCGCGGGTTGACCTCGATCACCGCGTACTCCGTCGAATCCGGCGAGAGGGCGAACTGGACGTTGCAGCCGCCCTCGACCCCGAGCGCCCGGATGATCGCGAGGGCCGCACTGCGCAGGCGCTGGTGAACGGCGTCGGTCAGGGTCTGGATCGGCGCGACGACGATCGAGTCGCCGGTGTGGATTCCCAGCGGGTCCACGTTTTCCATTCCGCACACGGCGATGCAGGTGTCGTCGGCGTCACGCATCACCTCATACTCGATCTCCTGCCAGCCGCTGAGGTAGCGCTCGATCATCACCTGGCCGATCGGGCTCGCCCGGAGGCCGGCCCGGACGCGCTCCCGAAACGCGGCCTCCGTCTCGACGATGCCGCCGCCGGTGCCACCGAGCGTGAACGCCGGCCGGATGATCGCCGGCAGCCCGATGGCCGCGAGCGCCTCGTCCGCGGACGACGACCGCTCCGCCACGGTGTCGCCCCGCACGATCCGGCTGGGCGCGTACGGCTGGCCGATCCGATCGAGCAAGTCGCGGAAGGCCTCGCGGTCCTCGGCCATCCGGATCGCCTCCAGCGGCGTCCCGAGGAGGCGGATCGGGTGGCGCTCGAAGACGCCGGCAGCGGCCATGGCCGCCGTGAGGTTGAGCGCGGTCTGGCCACCGAGCCCGGCCAGCAATCCATCCGGACGTTCAGCGGCGATCACCGCCTCGACCGCCTCGACGGTCAGCGGCTCGAGGTAGATCGCGTCCGCCACGGACGGATCGGTCATGATCGTGGCCGGGTTCGAGTTGATCAGGATCGTGCGGATCCCCTCGGCCCGCAGGGCCCGGCACGCCTGCGTTCCCGCGTAGTCGAACTCGGCGGCCTGGCCGATCACGACCGGGCCGGACCCTAGGATCAGGACGGACGACGGCTTCGTGACGGGCTCGGCGACGGGCTTGGCGACGCCCGCGCTGCCGGGCTCGCTCACCCTGCCCGCTCGCGCACGGCCGCCACGAAGCGGTCGAAGACCGCGAGCGCGTCGAGCGGCCCGGGCGCTCCCTCCGGGTGGTACTGCACGGTCTCGATGGGCAGCTCCCGGTGGCGCAACCCCTCGACCGAGCCGTCGTTGAGGTTGACCTGGCTGACGTGGAAGCCGGACGCCGACGTCAGCGAGTCGGCGACCACCTGGACCTCGTGATTCTGGGCGGTCACCTGGACCCGCCCGAGCTCGAGGTCCTGGACCGGATGGTTGGCCCCGTGATGGCCGAACCGCAGTCGCCGGGTGTTAGCTCCGGCGGCTCGCGCCACGATCTGGTGGCCCAGGCAGATCCCGAGCATCGGCCGACCGTCGTCGATCACGGCGCGCGCCAGGGCGACCTGGAGGTCGAGGCGCGCCGGATCGCCCGGGCCCGGCGAGAGGATGACCCCGTCGATGTCGGACGACAGCAGGTCCGATGCCGTCGCGCTGTATGGGAAGACTCGAACGCTCGCGCCGCGATGGCGCATCGATCGCACGATGTTGGCCTTGAGACCCAGGTCCACGATCCCGATGCGCGGCCCTCCCGGGACGTCCGCGGCGTACTCCGTGATCCGCGGCGGCGAGACCTGCCCGACGAAGTCCTGGTCCTCCCAGCGGGGCACGGCGGCCGCCGCGGCCAGCGCCGCGGCCCGGTCCGTCTCGCCCGGCGCGCTGACGATCCCGCGCAGGCTTCCGTGGGCTCGCAGATGCCGGGCCAGTGCCCGGGTGTCGACACCGGCAATGGCCGGGATCCCGTCGTCCCGCAACAGCGCCGCCAGCTGGCGCGCCCCGTCGAGCACGGCTGCCGTGGCATTGGCGACCACCAGCGCCCGCAGCCACGGTCGGACCGACTGGTCGTCGTCGACGAGGCGCCCGTAATTGCCGATCAGCGGGTAGGTCATGACCACCACCTGGCCGGCATACGACGGGTCCGTGCAGACCTCCTGGTAGCCGGTCTGGCTGGTGTTGACCACGAGGTCGCCGCCTGCCGCGACGGCCGCGCCGAACGCCACGCCGGGAAAGATCGAACCGTCCTCGAGCGCCAGCAGCGCGGGACCAAGATCGCCGATGCGTGGGTCGACGACCGCGGACGGGCGCGGCGACGGGGGGACGATCACGATCGCAGGGCGGGATCCGTCATGGGGCCGACGGGAAGGGGGGCACCGTGCGGGCGCGGGGCGCGGCGGAGCGGTCCGCCGATCGGCGGTGGCACGGTCGATCAGCCTCCTTCCCGGCCTCACGGGACCGGTACGCCGGCCTCACGGGACCGGCCATGAAAGGACGCCGTCAGGGTACCAGAGCCCGACTCGGGCGGCGCGCCTCGACATGGCGCTCAGCGGGTGACGACCAGCGCGTCGAGATCGATCCTGCGGGCGCCGGCAACGCTGGAGCAGGCGTTCAGCGATCCGGCTGGCACGTCGTCAATGTTGACGCGGGCGATGCCACGCGTCGGGCCGAGCGTGGGTCACGGCGCGATCAGACGCCGCCGACGACCTTCAGCGAACCGACGCCGCCCTGGACATCGATCTCGACGCGGTTCGACGCTGTTGCGAAGTCGGTCGACTCATGGCCGATTCCCGTCGGGGGGAACAGGCCTTCGTCGATCTGCGTGCTGCCAAGGACCATCCGGCTCCGGATCCGGGCGGCGACGCCGGCCGGGATCTCGAACACCAGCTCGGCCGCCCCGGTCTCCGCTCGGACCACGGTCGACCCGGCCGCCCGGGGCAGGATGACCCGCGTCCCGCTCGCGCCGGTATGGAGCTCGAGACTGCGGAGCCTGACGTCGCGAAGGTCGAGGTGCGTCTGGGTCGCTCCGGCGTCCACCCGGAGATCGAGCGGGATGTCCGGCGTGAGGCCCACGTTCCACGCAAATCGGCGGTCGAACCAGGGTAGTCCGTTGGTCGTGTCCTGCCGCAACTCGAGCCGACCGGGCCCATCCAGGCGATGGGCCACCCCGCCCACGAACTCGCCGTCGACGAGATGGCCGCTCGCCGCTGCGTGCGCGGCCAACGTCCCCGCTCCGAACTGGATCCGGATGCTGGCCTCGGTCGCACTCCCGACCGGGAGGTCGAGCGCCTCGGCGGGCCTGGATCGCGGGATGACCGCGCCGATCAGGAACCAGACCCCGAGGACCACGGCTGCCCAGGGCCACCACTCGACGATGAGATCGCTCGGACCGGCGCCAAGATTCCCGGTCGTGCTGAGCAGCAGCGCCACGCCGACGACGACCCAGGCGACCGGCCAGGTGAACGCCCAGATGCCGGCGAAGCCGGCACCGCCCCGTACGACGGTCGAGACGACCGCGGCCAGGCCGGCGAGGATCACGAACATCGGCCACGCCTCGGCCCATGACAGGCCGGCCGCCTCCCGGGCCAGGAAAACGACGCCCAGGCCGATGAGCCAGGTCGCGGCGATCAGCGACCCGCGGCGTGCCGGCGTCATGACGGCGCCCCGGGATCGGTTGGCCGGCGGCCGATGGCCAGGACTAGGAGGAGGACCCCGACGCCGATCAGCATCAACGGCCAGAACCAGTCGAAGTCGAGCTGCGGGAGCCAGTTGCGCAAGAGAACGAAGCCGCCGAGCATGACCAGGAAGACGCCGATCACCGCGGGTGCCGCGCTGTTGCCTCGCTGCCGACGGGCAGCTCGGCGCGCTGCGCGAGCCTCACGCCGGGTCGGTTCCCAGTAGCTGGGAGCCGTCGCGGGTGCCGGTCCCGGCACCCCTGCGGCGGACGCTCCGCTCGGCATGCCGTCCGCCGGGGGCTGTGCCGCCGTCAACGGCTCACGATCATCCTCGGGGACGACGATCGCCATCACGATGTAGACGACCAGGGCGATCCCGCCCGTAAAGATCACGAGGAGCGCCCACAGGATGCGAACGAGCGACGGGTCCGCGTTCCACAGCTCGGCCAGGCCGCCGGCGACGCCTGCGAGCATCCGGTCGTCACGCGATCGGTACAGATGGTCGGACATGCGTGAAGCCTCCATCGAGCGTCGGTCTGGGCGGGGCAAAGTCGCTCCGGTCGATGATGCACCGGGTCTGTTCCACCCGTCAGGGCCGTCTGTCATGTAGGGTTTCACCATGCAGACGACCATCCGCCGCCACGCAACGCTCGTTCGCCGAGCTTCCACCCTGGTCGCGCTCGTCGGCCTCCTGGCGACACTGTTCGCCCAGCCCGCGTCGGCCCTTTCGGTGCGACGGACCTGGACCGCCCACCTGGGTGGCAGCGGAGCCAACGGCACCGCGGTCCTGAAGGCGTACATGACCGGGAGCGGGTCGCTCGAGCTCCATCTCGTCGGCCTTCAGCCATCCACGACCTACCCGGTCATCGCGTACCGGGGGTCGTGTGCCAGCCCGACCCTCATCACCCGCCTGCCGGGCGCTGTCACCGACGCCACGGGCGCGGCGTCGAAGACGTCCGTGGTCTCGATCCGGATCATGAACTCGATCTGGACCTACGGGCGCACCGGAACGATCGCCATCAAGGTGGGCAGCGGGGCGCTGGGTCGCTGCGGGACGCTGACCTATCCGATCGCCACGCGGGTCGCGATCCCGAGCCTGAAGATCGATCT